>JAFZDQ010000090.1 GCA_017561085.1 Lachnospiraceae bacterium | reverse complement strand
TGCCATCATTAAATTCCTCTTTCTTAGTTATCCTCTGCCTTACCCTGCCAGTCCGATTACATCAATATTTCCCTTGCTGTCCATATATACCTCTATACTATGGTCAGCAAAATAATCCGGGTCGCAATTGATGAAAATGTGTGCAGATATGTCTTCCGCTTCCTCATCATAGGAAATGTCAATGGTATCAAATTCAAGCGACGCTGCGAAATCCTTCTCGCTGATTGGAAGATATACCGCTGTTTCATCATCAACCATATAGCCTCTGCGTTCTTTGGTGCTGTCCTCTGCTTCATCCTCACAGCTTGACACCCATTCCTCTGCAAGCGCAAGCATTCCGTCATCAATAAGTGCTTTTACAAAAGCATCTTTTTCTTTATTGAGGAAGGCAATCAATTTTTGTATTAAAGGCAACATCTCTTCCAGCGAATGGGTCTTTTTTTCGACACAAATGATTGTCTCTTCTCCCCATACAAAAACATTTCCATGGGAGTACTCATCATTGAAATCTTCCATTACTACAGGATTGTTTCTCTTGCGATATTTCAGCAACAGATTTGTATTCTTGAAAATAAGCGGTGTTTCTTCTGACAGAAGCACTCCCGTATATTTGTCAAACCATGGGATATAGCAAATCCAACCGTAATTACCTTCTTTGTCAATATAGAGGGTTTTCGGCAAAGCAGTCTCCGTAACCATGGTAGCGCGAAGCACTTCGATAAAGGCCTTGAAATGCTCCTCCTCTTTTTCCAAATACTCCGCGTATGCTTTTTTCTGTGCCTCGGTGATAGTGTCCTCTACGCTTCCTTCCAGCTCTATTACAAGGTTTTCTTCCACACCAAAGAAAGAATGCTTGGTCAAACCTTTCCAACTGTTTGCTACATCGTGAACCAAAAGACCGAAGGTCTTATCATTCATCTTATGCAGGTAACGAAACTCGTCACGATTCATCAGGATACGCGGTTCTTCTTCTGAAAGAAGTACCACAAATCCCCTTCTCTCAATCCAAGAACATCCAAATACCCAACCGAAACTACCATCTCGGGCAATCTGAAGGAAATACACTTTGCACATTACGAAAAGTGCTTTCTCTGTAATTGTGTCCTTTTGGTCTTCCGGTTCAAGATATACAACTCTGTCTATTTCTTCAAAATTCCACTTATAATAATCGAGAATGTATTTGGGTGCTTCATTAATATACTTTTCCTCGTTCTCAAGATAGGTCTGATAAGCCTTTCTTTGTACGTCAAGAATCCCTTCCTGATTCTCGTCTTGTACTAAAACTCGTATCACAACATCTGACCCATACAGGGTTTTATCCATGCTTCTCACCCATACATATTTGTTGTATTCAAGTTCTCCTAAAACCTCATCTTTTATTATATCTCCCATTATTTTATCCTCTTTCCTGAATATTAAATAATCTCTGGCTGTGGTATCAGTTTAATCTTTCCATCCGTGAATTCGAATGCAAGTCCGTCATCGTCGGTCAAGCTCTCACAAAGCCAGCCCACAAGACCGTCAGATGAAGAGATATAGAGGCTTGTGAATTCCAGCAATTCCGGTACTATATTTTCGCGATTGACTTTGTTCTTGCAAAGCTCATCCGGATCCTCAATATACTGTATAAACTCGTCATAATTTCCCAGATAATACTCTAGTGTCAAGTCCTTAAGCTCTTCCCACAAGGTAGGATTTAATTCCAGGAATCTCTTATATGCAGCACGTACCTTATCATTGATTTTCGCTCCGTTCATTGTCCTCACATGCAACGGCAATGTTCTTACTGCACCTGCCAAACGCACAATAAGCAATTTTTGATGCATCATGGAGTCATAAAACATAAGGCCCAGCACCTCATCCTTGACTTTATCCTTGGTCCGGTATTCCCTTAGGTCAAACTCATTCATGATATAAATCTCATCATCCGACAACAGCACACCGATATATCCGGCATCCCAGGAGGTATAGCAAATCCAGCCGTAATTACCCTCTTTATCGATATAGAGCGTTTTAGGCAAAACAGTCGCCACATTAACAGGGATTCCCTGTGACAGCATTTCCTCTGCCTTACTCTCGCTTCCCGCATAAACCGTCAGCATCATCTTGGAAAACCGCTTGAACAGCTCCTCCTCTTTCTCCAAGTACTCCGCATAAGCCTTCTTCTGAGCATCGGTAATACTATCCTCTGCACTGCCTTCCAACTCTATTACAAGGTTTTCTTCCACACCAAAGAAAGAATGCTTGGTCAGGCCTTTCCAACTATTTGCTACATCGTGAACCAAAAGACCGAAGGTATCATCATTGAGTTTATGGATATAACGAAGTTCATCTCGCTTCATCAGGATACGTGGTTCCTGTTCGGAAAGAAGAACCACAAAACCATTATTCTTAATCCAAGAACATCCTAATACCCAACCAAAGCTACCGTCTCGAGCAATCTGAAGGAAAAACACTTTGCACATTTCAAAAAGTCTTTCTTCTGTAATTGTGTCCTTTTGGTCTCCCGGTTCAAGATATACAACTCTGTCTATTTCTTCATAATTCCACTTGTAATAATCGAGAATGTATTGGGGTACTTCCTTGATGTATCGTTCCTCGTTTTCAAGATAGGTCTGATAAGCCTTTCTTTGTACGTCAAGAATCCCTTCCTGATTCTTATCTTGTACTAAAACTCGTATCACAACATCTGACCCATACAGGGTTTTATCCATGCTTCTCCACCATATATTTTTTTCAAACTCGACTTCTCCGAAAACCTCATCTTTTATCATATCTGCCATCATTAAATTCCTCTTTCTTAGTTATCCTCTGCCTTACCCTGCCAGTCCGATTACATCAATATTTCCCTTGCTGTCCATATATACCTCTATACTATGGTCAGCAAAATAATCCGGGTCGCAATTGATGAAAATGTG
>JAFZDQ010000089.1 GCA_017561085.1 Lachnospiraceae bacterium | reverse complement strand
TTCCCATGGGATCTTAGCTCAGCTGGGAGAGCATCTGCCTTACAAGCAGAGGGTCACAGGTTCGAGCCCTGTAGGTCCCACTAATCAATTTCATATTGATTATGCCGCAGTGGCGGAACTGGCAGACGCACAGGACTTAAAATCCTGCGGGACTAATCTCCCGTACCGGTTCGATTCCGGTTTGCGGCATTATTTTTTGCAGAAAACCTTGATTATTTCAAGGTTTTTTTGTTTTGTAGTTGTAAGCGCATTTTCAGGAATTGTTTTTAGAACAATGGAAATGTATAATATAAATAATCAAAAAATTATTACAAAGGAGTTTTCAAATGCCTGAAATATCGATTAATGCACGTAGCAGTATTAGAATAGAAGGAACCCAAGTCATCTATTTTGATCCGTTTAAGATTACAGATGAAAAACATGATGCAGATATGGTGTTTATTACCCATGAGCATTATGACCATTTTTCTCCGGAAGATATCGTGAAAATCACGAATAAGAAGTCTGTTTTGGTCGTACCGGAAAGTATGAAAAAACTCGTTGTAGAACAGCTAAGTGAAATAGTAGGTGAGATGATTTTTGTAAATCCCAATCATTTGCTGATGAATATAGTCAAAGATGATATTTTAATAAAATGGGTTCGTGCATACAATGTAGATAAGCAGTTTCATAGGAGAGAGAGTGATTGGGTAGGTTATGTGATAACCTTAGACGGTATAACCTATTTTGTACCGGGTGATACAGATGAAAATGAAGAAAATGTAAATGTGTCTTGTGATGTGATGCTGGTACCTTGTGGAGGTAAGTATACATGTGATGCAAAAGAAGCAGCTCAATTTACGAAAAAGATTAACCCAAGAAAGGTTATACCTACACATTATACGGATGTGGCAGGAGATTCTGAAGTTGGTCTGAAATTTAAAGAAGAAGTGTTAAAGTTAGTACCTGATATGGAAGTTGAAGTTATGATGTAATTGAGATAGTAGTGTCGTTACTAAATTTAGATTTCATGATGATTATTGAGGATTTAGTAGAACATAATGGAGGATAATCCGGTGGAGGAATGGCTTAAGCAAGTTATTAAAGATGATTGGAATAAAACAGCAGATTCGGAATGGTATAAGTCATTAAGAACAGATGAAAAAATTACTACATTGGTGAATAATCCTAAATCCGCATTTCATCCTGATGTTTATGAATTGATAACTAAATTCATTCCTGATATTAAGAATAAAAAGATATTGTTACCGTCAAGCGGAGATAATCATGCTACGTTTGCTTTTGCGTTATTAGGGGCAAAAGTAACTTCAACAGATATCAGTGAGAGACAATTAGAAAATGCAGCCAAAATCGCAAAACGGCTAAATTTAAACATCGATTTTTTATGTGATAATACAATGGAGCTTTCCTGTATTGAAAATGATACATATGATTTGGTTTATACATCAAATGGAACACATGCATGGATACCGGATTTGAGAGTGATGTATCACAATATTTGCAGAGTATTAAAAGCAGGTGGATATTCGATTATGTATGACATTCATCCTTTTATTCGCCCCTTCACCGGGGAGCCTTGGAAAGAACCCAAAATAAATAAGGCATATAGTGACACCATGCCGTCATGCCATTGGCGGGTACAAGATTTGGTTAATGCAAGCATATCTGCCGGGTTGACGATAAAAGAAATAGCAGAGTTAGAGGCAGTCAATGCGTCGTTTTGGTTTACTTATGAGGAACTAATAAAGCAAAGTAGCGAGCGCTTACAAAATATTAATGATTGGAAGCATAATCCAATGGCGGCCTTACCGGCATGGATTTCGATTATTTCACAGAAATAGTGTACTTTCGAGCATATAATAGTACTTAATAACTTCCTAATTCATCAAACTGTTGGGAGGTGTAAATATGCCTGTAATAAAAGGTTTGGAATGGACATTTGATACGGTGGCATCTATTTATGAAAAGTTACGTCCGGGTTATGTAGAGGAATTATATCGTACAATATTTGATTATATTTCCATAGATGAAAACAGCCGCGTTGTTGAAGTGGGAAGCGGAGGCGGACAGGCTACCAGTCCGATATTAGAAAAAGGATGCCGTTTGACAGCGGTAGAATACGGAGAAAAGTTTTCAAAACTACTGAAAGAAAAGTTTAAAGATTATCCTGGTTTTTCCGTCATTACCGGGAAATTTGAAGATACGGATTTGGAAGAGAACGCCTATGATTTGGTTTTTTCAGCATCAGCCTTTCATTGGGTACCGGAACAAATCGGATATGAAAAAGTTTTTTCTATATTGAAAAAGGGCAGCGTTTTTGCCAGGTTTGCAAATCATCCTTTCAAGGATAAAGGTAACCCCGCGCTTTCAATGGAAATCGATAATATCTATGATGAATATTATTATACCTATCATAACAGAAAGCGTGAGCCGATAACGGAATATACGGAGCAGCAGGCAAAAGACAGGGCGATGATTGCTGAAAAATATGGATTTACGGATATTCGGTATGCGTTATTTACCAGGGAACGTGTTTTTTCGGCGAAGGAATATATTCAGTTGCTTGGCACCTATTCCGACCATATTGCCATTGAGGAAACTGTCAGAAGAAAGTTTTTCTCAAAGATAGAAGAAGCGATTGATGCCCACGGTGGCACAATCACGATTTATGACACCATAGATTTACAGTTAGCGAGAAAATAGGAAATTAAAGGTTCAGCGGTGCAGCATTTGTAATTCGTATTATATGTTGAATCCTTAACAAGGAGCAAATGCATATAATTTGCTACATAGGCAGAAACAGAAGCCGGTACAGAATTGAATTTATATATTTAAGGAGATCGGGATGAAAATTTTAGTAATAGGCGGTACAAGGTTTTTTGGTATACACATGGTAGAAGAACTGTTAGAAGCAGGACATGAAGTGACCATTGCAACCAGAGGGCGGGCAGAAGATCCTTATGAAGACAGAGTGAAAAGAATTACGCTGGAAAGGACTGATGCAGCCGATATTAAAGAAAAACTGGGCGGAATTCACTTCGACGTAGTCATTGACAAAATCGCCTATTGCTCCAATGATATTAAGTATGTAATGGATGTGATTGACTGCGATAAATACATCCATATGTCAAGCACTGCGGTTTATGCGCCAAAGCAAATAGATACCAAGGAAGAGGATTTTGATGCGGCCAAAGGAGAACTGATTTGGTGTGGTAGGGATGCGTTCCCTTATGACGAGGTGAAGCGCCAGGCGGAGTACGCTTTATGGCAAAAGTATCCGGAGAAGAATTGGATTGCGGTCAGATACCCCGTGGTATTGGGAGAAGATGATTATACCGGGCGGCTTCTTTTTTATGTGGAACATGTAATGAAGTCCATTCCCATGCATGTTGATAATCTTGATAAACAGATGGGATATATCCGCTCAGATGAAGCCGGTAAATTCTTGGCCTTTTTGGCGGACAAATCTGTAAATGGCGCAATAAACGGTTCTGCCCGGGGAACCATTTCCCTTAAAGAAATCATTGCTTATGTGGAAGATAAGACGGGAGCAAAAGCAATCCTGGACGAAAAAGGAGATGAGGCTCCCTATAACGGTGAAGTGGAGTTTTCAATCAACACGGATAAAGCAAATTCTTTGGGCTTTGCATTCTCCAAACTGCAGGATTGGATTTATGAACTGCTTGATTTTTATATTGCACTGGTAGAAAATAAAGAAAACAAGAATTGAAGCGTAAGTGCCGAAAGCAACAAGAATTGAATAGATATTACGCAACTTATCATGTTAATATAGGAAACGGAGCATATGAACGAAGTAAATAAGACATTGTACATCCCTTTATACGGTAAAGCCCTTGTCAACAAGCGCGGCATTATTTTAGAGGATGCGAAAGCGGAAGAAATCTGGGAAAAGGAGCAGTTCCCTTTAAAGGGGAAGTCTGCGTCCAAATGGCTTGCTTTTTATATGGCAATGCGCGCCTGGGTATTTGATACATGGGTAACGGAGGCCTTGAAAGAAAATCCCGATGCAATGGTCCTTCATATCGGTTGCGGTATGGACAGCCGTATCCTAAGAGTGGGAACGGAACTTACAGACACCGGAGAAAAGCGCAGCAACGAAAACTCCAGCGACAAAAACTGTAGCGACGAAAACTGCAGCAACGAGAGCAGTGGCCCTATTTGGTATGACATCGATTTTCCGGAGGTAATTGCAGAACGGAAGAAGTATTATAAGGAAACGGAAAGCTATACCATGTTTGGTGCGGATGCATCAAAGACGGACTGGATTACAGAACTTCCTTCCGATAAAAAAGCAATCATAATTATGGAAGGAATCAGTATGTATCTGCCGTTTACCGAACTGGTCAATCTCTTAGACGGACTGAATCAGCATTTTCCGGAAGTGAAACTTTTGATGGATTGCTACACGGTGTTTGCAGCTAAAGTCTCCAAGTACAAAAATCCAATCAAGGAAGTTGGTGTATCGGTAACTTATGGAGTGGATGAGCCCCTTAAGCTGGCAAAGGAAGCAGGCATTTCCTTTATAAAAGAGCATACTATGACGCCGGATGAAAAAGTGGATGAACTGCAAGGGTTTGAACGGAAGTTTTTCAAGAATATGATGGCGGGCAAAGTAGCGGAGAAGTTATATCGTTTGTATGAATTTGCAGGAAAGAAATAAAGAAGAGGAGTTACTTATGAAAACAAGAAGAATTTTTATGTCCCTGTTTGGTGTAATCATTTGTGCAATCAGTGTTGGTATTTTTAAGATTGCGGCTCTTGGCGTGGATCCTTTCCAGTCCCTGATGAGCGGTCTTGACAAGTTGATACCGATTCCTTTCGGGACCCTTTATGTAATTGTGAATTTAATTTTGTTAACCTTCAGTTTAGTGGTAGACAGACACAATATCGGGATTGCTACCTTTATTAATCTGTTTTTACTGGGATATATCACACAGTTTACCTACGAATTTTTACAGACCGTTATAGTCAATCCTTCTATTTGGGTGAGATTACTCTGCTTATTGGTGGCTATTGTGATTATTTGTTTCGGCTCCGCATTTTATATGACTGCGGATTTGGGTGTATCTACTTACGATGCAGTGGCAATTGTGCTTGCCTATAAATGGAAGGTAGGCAAATTCCAGTACTGCAGAATTGCAACTGACCTTGTGTGTGTCATTGCCGGCAGCATCATCTTTTTACTGGGCGGCGGAAAGGTAGCAGAAATTCCTACCATCGTAGGCCTGGGAACCATTATCACGGCATTCTTTATGGGACCGCTTATTGAGCTGTTCAATGTAAAGATTGCAAGACCTTTTTTACAGGCGAAAAAATAGAGTAAATTTTTAACCAAAATATATGCAAATTTTGCGGGAATTTAGGAGATACAGACAGTTGACACTCATTAGTATGTAGTGATAAAATATTGCAGAATGAGTTTAAAATACTATAATCGGATTCGGGAGGAATCTTCTATGCCAAAAAGAACAGATATTAACAAGGTGCTAATCATTGGTTCAGGTCCCATCATTATCGGACAGGCTTGTGAATTTGACTATTCAGGTACACAGGCATGTAAGGCGCTCCGTAAGTTAGGATATGAAATCGTACTTGTGAATTCAAATCCTGCGACTATTATGACAGACCCTGAAACAGCTGATGTTACTTATATTGAACCTCTTAATGTAGAGCGTTTGGAACAGATTATTGCGAAGGAACGTCCTGATGCACTGCTCCCCAACCTGGGTGGCCAGTCAGGCTTAAATCTTTGTGCAGAACTTCACAAAGCAGGCGTTCTGGACAAATATAATGTGAAAGTTATCGGTGTTCAGGTAGATGCCATCGAACGTGGTGAAGACCGTATTGAATTTAAGGCAGCAATGGACAAGCTTGGCATTGAAATGGCACGTAGTGAAGTTGCTTACAGCGTAGAAGAAGGTCTTGCGATTGCAGATAAATTGGGATACCCCGTTGTACTTCGTCCCGCATATACCATGGGCGGTGCCGGCGGCGGTCTCGTATATAATAAAGAAGAATTAAAGGTCGTTATGGCCAGAGGTCTTCAGGCTTCCTTAGTTGGACAGGTTCTGGTAGAAGAATCTATTCTCGGCTGGGAAGAATTGGA
Source organism: Lachnospiraceae bacterium (assembly GCA_017561085.1). Classification (GTDB taxonomy): domain Bacteria; phylum Bacillota; class Clostridia; order Lachnospirales; family Lachnospiraceae; genus Suilimivivens. Next base: position 13,067 of record JAFZDQ010000089.1, on the reverse strand, counting down.
AGTAGAAGTAGTACGTGATGCTGAGGGCAACATGATTACTGTCTGCTTTATCGAAAATATCGACCCTCTTGGTGTGCATACAGGTGACTCTTTCTGTTCTGCACCGATGCTTACCATTTCAGAGGATTGTCAGAGAAGATTAAAAGAACAGGCATTTAAGATTGTTGAATCCGTAGAAGTTATCGGCGGAACCAACGTACAGTTTGCCCATGACCCTGTTTCCGACAGAATTATTGTAATTGAAATTAATCCCCGTACATCCCGTTCTTCCGCACTTGCATCTAAGGCAACCGGTTTCCCCATTGCCCTTGTTTCTGCAATGCTGGCAGCAGGACTTACCCTGAAGGATATCCCTTGCGGTAAGTATGGTACATTGGATAAATATGAGCCCAATGGAGATTATATTGTAATTAAGTTTGCGCGTTGGGCATTTGAAAAATTCAAAGGCGTAGAAGACAAGCTTGGTACTCAGATGCGTGCGGTAGGCGAAGTTATGAGTATCGGTAAGACTTATAAAGAAGCTTTCCAGAAGGCAATCCGTTCCCTGGAAACCGGCCGTTACGGTCTTGGTCATGCGAAGGATTTTGATACTCTTTCCAAGATTGAATTATTGAAGAGATTAAGCACCCCTTCCAGCGAACGTCATTTCTTAATGTATGAAGCAATCCGTAAAGGTGCTACCATTGATGAAATTCATGAAATTACCAAGGTAAAGAAATATTTCATCGAGCAGATGAAGGAACTTGTGGACGAAGAAGAAGCTATTCTTGCTTATAAGGGTTCCATGATTCCCGACGATATGTTAATTGCAGCCAAGAAAAATGGTTTTGCAGATAAATATTTAAGCCAGTTACTGGAGATTCCGGAAGCAGACATCCGTAACAAGCGTATTTCCCTTGGTGTGGAAGAAGCTTGGGAAGGCGTACATGTAAGCGGTACAGAGGATAGTGCATACTATTACTCCACTTACAATGCAGAGGACAAGAATCCCGTATCTGAAAATAAGAAGATTATGATTTTGGGCGGTGGTCCTAACCGTATCGGACAGGGTATTGAGTTCGACTATTGTTGTGTACATGCTTCTCTTGCCCTTAAGAAGCTTGGTTTTGAAACCATCATTGTAAACTGTAACCCTGAAACAGTTTCTACAGACTATGATACTTCTGACAAGTTATACTTTGAGCCTCTGACAATGGAAGATGTTTTAAGTATTTATAATAAAGAAAAGCCTCTTGGTGTAATTGCACAGTTTGGTGGTCAGACACCTCTGAACCTGGCGGCAGATCTTGAAAAGAACGGTGTGAAGATTCTCGGTACTTCTCCTGCCGTAATTGACCTTGCGGAAGACCGTGACTTATTCCGTGAAATGATGGATAAGTTAGAAATTCCCATGCCTGAATCAGGAATGGCAGTAAATGTGGAAGAAGCACTTGAAATCGCACACAAGATTGGATATCCTACCATGGTTCGTCCTTCCTATGTACTTGGCGGACGCGGTATGGAAGTGGTTTATGATGATGAAAGCATGATTAACTACATGAATGCAGCTGTTGGTGTGACTCCTGACAGACCGATTCTGATTGACCGTTTCTTAAACCATGCACTGGAATGTGAAGCAGATGCAATCAGTGACGGAACCCATGCTTTTGTTCCTGCAGTTATGGAACATATCGAGCTTGCCGGTATCCACTCCGGTGACTCCGCATGTATCATTCCTTCCGTTCACATTACAGAAGAAAATGTAAAAACAATCAAAGAATATACACGTAAGATCGCAGAAGAAATGCATGTAAAGGGTCTTATGAACATGCAGTATGCAATTGAAAATGATAAGGTATTTGTGTTAGAAGCAAATCCCAGAGCGTCCCGTACAGTTCCCCTTGTTTCCAAGGTTTGTAACATCCGTATGGTACCTCTTGCAACCAATATCATTACATCTGAATTAACCGGTCGTCCTTCACCCGTTCCGGAATTGAAGGAACAGGTAATTCCCAATTACGGCGTGAAAGAAGCGGTATTCCCCTTCAACATGTTCCAGGAAGTTGACCCGGTACTCGGACCCGAAATGCGTTCTACCGGTGAAGTACTTGGCTTGTCCGCATCCTATGGTGAAGCATTCTTTAAGGCACAGGAGGCATGTCAGTCTACACTTCCTTTGGAAGGAACCGTACTGATTTCCGTAAACCGCAAGGATAAGGATGAAGTTGTAGAAGTAGCAAAGATGCTTGCTGACGACGGCTTTAAGTTAGTAGCAACCAGCGGTAACTATGATGTGATTTCTGCAGCAGGAATCCCCGTAGAAAAAGTGAAGAAACTTTACGAAGGACGTCCGAATGTGGCAGATATGATTACCAACGGTGAAATCCAGATGGTAATTAACTCTCCCGTAGGTAAGGATAGCGTAAACGATGACAGTTACTTAAGAAAAGCAGCTATCAAAGCGAAGATTCCTTATATCACCACCATTGCAGCTGCGAAGGCTACCGCAGAAGGTATCCACTATGTGAAGACCCATGAAGGCGGTGCAATGAAGTCCTTACAGGAACTTCACAGCGAAATTCATGATAAATAAGTAAACGAAAAAGAAAGAATTTGAAAAAATTCTTTCTTTTTTTTGAAACCTTTGGTATACTTGAAAAGTATTTGTTTTAGTAAAGTAAAGTACAAAAGCATTCGTCTGCAGGAAAACTTAGAAAAATAAGATTGGCTTTTCTTTGTTTTGCGGACGGAACTGTGAAAGGAGAATGAAAAAATGAAAAGAAAAGTACTTGCGTTAGCACTTGCCGTAAGCTGTATTCTTTCTATGACAGCGTGCGGTGGCAAGGAAACCGTAGCAGAACCTGAAGTTCAGGAAACAGTGGAAGAAGCAGAAGAGTCCGTGGAAGAAGCAACAGAAGAACCTACGGAAGCACCTACGGAAGAACCTACGGAGGAGCCTACTCCCGAAGCTACAGAGGCACCTGAAGAGACAGAAGCAACCGAAGAGACAGAAGCAACTGAAGAAGCAGAAAAGCCTGCAACAGATATGCCGGCAAACTTGTCTGATGATATTTATGATTTCCAGGTTTCCATTGACGGAACCGTGTATCAGTTCCCTATGTGGTATTCTGATTTTGAAGCGTTAGGCTGGGAATACAAAGGAGATAGCACACAGACTTTATCTTCTAATCAGTATACAGCTGCAGAGGTTTGGAAGAAAGACGGATATACAGTATATACCAGCTTTGCAAACCTTTCCATGAATACTGCAGCATTTACCGACTGTATGGTATGTGGTATCACACTGGAAGAATATAATTTAAAAGATTGTGATTGGGAAATTATCTTACCCGGAGGAATTCAGTACGGTGTATCTGATACAGAGGCCATTAAGGCTGCTTATGGAGATCCTTCCTCTGATTATGACGGAACAAATTATTACAAGATGTCTTATGAATATGATACCTATAACGACATTTCATTGTACGTTTATAAGGATAGCGGCGTGCTGAAGGAAATTGAAATCCAGAATATTGTAGAACTGGAAGGCGCAGACAATTCCGTTGATCCTACCGTTCCCGATATGGTGAAGAATTATCAGGCACCTGCAGAATTAGGTACTGACCTTTACAGCTTCAATGTAGAGTTTGAAGGAAATCTTTATACATTACCTTGTCCCGTATCTGAATTTGTTGCAAACGGATTTGAAATTGATGAAAATAATACGGATATGGAAATTGCGGCAGGAAGCTTTGGCTGGGTGGAAATAAGACATAATAATCAGAATCTTCGTGCCATTGCACGTAACTACGCAGACTATGCAACCGTAGTTGAAAATTGCTTTATAGTTTCTGTAGAGAGCAGCGATTATGACCCGAACTTTGATTTGGTTATTCCTGGTAATATCAAGCGCGGAGACAACGAAGCGGCTGTAAAGGCAGCGATTGAAGGCTTTCATTATGAAACAGAAACTTCAGACAGCGGCTATACATATTATGAAATCTATGACCCCAACGAAAGCAAACTGGATTCTTACAGCATTACCATCAAAGAGGATGCCGTAATCAGTATCGAAGTAGAAAATTCAGTAAAACCTGAATATTAATATCTGAATAAGAAAACTGAACAGGATATAAGCAGTTTTGAAGGAACCGTGATTTTATCACGGTTCCTTTTGTTATAATAGTATGGTAAAATAAAAGAAAAAGGAGCCTGCGTATGAAATTTACTTTGAAGGAAGACGGAAAAAGATTGCTTGTAGTGTGCCTGGCAGCAGTACTGATGGCTGTCAATATTAAGAGCTTTGTAAGAACCGGCGGTCTGTACCCGGGTGGAGCCACGGGACTTACGATATTGCTCCAAAGAATAGGAGAACTTCTTTTTCAGATAGAAATACCCTTTACGGTTTTGAACCTGCTTTTAAATGCGTTCCCGGTGTATATCGGGTTCCGTTTCATCGGCAAAAAGTTTACCCTGTACTCCTGCCTGATGATTGTACTCACTTCTGTTTTGACGGATATCATTCCCGGATATGTGATTACCTATGATATTTTGCTTATCAGTGTGTTTGGTGGTCTGATTAACGGTCTGGTGATGAGCATGTGCCTGATGATGAGCGCCACCACCGGCGGAACGGACTTTATTGCCATTTATCTTTCGGACAAAAAGGGCGTGGATTCCTTTAACATGATCCTTGGTTTAAATATTGTTATTTTGGCAATTGCAGGTTTATTATTTGGCTGGGACAAGGCACTTTATTCCATTATTTTCCAGTATGTATCTACCCAGGTCGTTCACATGCTTTATAAAAAGTACCAGCAGCAGACTCTTATCATTATTACCAATAAACCGGACGAGGTTTGCGGTGCAATTGATCAGGTGAGCCATCACGGTGCTACGGTTTTGGAAGGAAAGGGTTCCTATGAGAACCGGGAGCGGAAGATGGTTTATTCGGTGGTTTCCAGCGCGGAGGCCAAAATGGTAATCCATGCCGTGAAGGAGGCTGATGAGGATGCGTTTGTGAATACAATCCGGACTGAGCAGCTCTACGGAAGATTTTATCAAAAACCGGTGGACTAAATTTTAGTAAGTCATTTTTGAGAACTGAATTTTGAAACTGAATATTGAAAACTGAATTCCGTATGCGGAATCCGGGCGGATGAAAACTGCGGAATTGGAGAAAATAAACAAAGGACAGAAAGGAAGAATAATTATGAACCCTATGGCATTAATGAAAGTAATGAGCGCAAAAAATAAGTTTACGGCAAACCATCCCAAATTTGTAGCATTTTTGGGAACCGTATTAAAAGGTGGTATTGAGGAAGGAACCGTGATTGAAATTTCCGTTCAAAAGCCCGGAGAAGAGAAAATCACTTCCAACTTAAAGGTTACCCAGAGTGACTTGGAATTATTTAATGAGCTGAAAGACCTGGCATAAAAGACAGCTAGGCCCCGGCGTAAGAAAGTACGGACCGGTGAAGACAAAAAAGCCTAAGAAGGAGATTGTTATGAGTGAAATTGATGATATTATCAAATTGTTGGATGGGATGGCAGCAGATGGTGTGAGCCGTTTGAAAGTAGAAACATCTGACCATGTAGAAGGCGGCGAAGTAAAGAAGACCTATCATCACGGCAGATGTGATGTGGGAAGTCCGTTTGCCAAAGGCCAACTGTTTGACTTAGAGGACCCCGGTTGTAATTAATGAAGGTAAGGAATACGAAAGATGCACGAGAAAGAAGCCAAGGTGCTTTTGTCCGCACAAAACGGCATGAATATTTACAGGGGCTGTACCCATGGCTGTATTTATTGTGATGCCAGGAGCAACTGTTATCAGATGGATTTTCCCTTTGAGGATGTGGAAGTAAAGGTAAATGCCGTAGATTTGTTGGAAAAAGCATTAAAGAGCAAGCGCAAAAAGTGTATGATTGGCACCGGCTCCATGAGTGACCCGTATATGCATTGTGAAGAAAAATTACAGCATATGCGGAAATGTTTGGAATTAATTGATCGGTATGGATTCGGCGTGGCTTTGCAGACCAAATCAGACAGAGTGCTGCGGGATTTGGATTTGCTTGAGAGAATTAATCAAAAGACCAAGGCCGTTGTACAGATGACACTGACCACCTATGATGAGGACTTGTGTAAAATTCTGGAGCCCAAGGTATGTACCACCAAAAGACGGGCGGAGGTTTTGAACATCATGCGCGACCATGGAATTCCTACCGTGGTCTGGCTTTCGCCGATTTTACCCTTTATCAATGATACGGAAGAAAATCTGATGGGGATTCTGAATTATTGTAAAGAGGCAAAGGTGCGCGGGATTATCTGCTTCAGCATGGGAATGACTCTGCGGGACGGAGATAGAGAATATTATTATCAAAAGCTGGATGAGCATTTTCCGGGACTTAAGGAGGTCTATCAAAGGAAATACGGACTGGCGTATGAAATTTATTCTGAGAAAAACAGGAAGCTGATGAAGATATTCAGGGACTTTTGTAGAGACAACCATATAGAAAGCGACCTGGATAAAAATTTTGCCTATTTACATGAATTTGAAGATAAACAGGCAGGAAAACAGATGAGTTTATTTGATTTATGAGAAAAAAGAATTTAAGGATTTGGATAGGGATTGCGTGGCTTGTAACGGCAGTTTGGTTTGCAGGCTGTGGCGCCGGTGAGCCGGCGGGAGAAACTGCCTCCGATAAGGTTCAGACGGAGGAAGGTGCGTCAGACGCGCGAACACCGGATGAGGAAGAAGTGCCGGCGGAAGAGGAGCCCGTCCGGGGAGAAGGTGCGGATGAACCGGCGGATACCCCGGAAGAAACAGCCGGTGGCTCGGAAGAAACATTTGGTGAAAAATCGCCGGAAGAAGAATCTGTCGAGCATGAACCCATAGAAGAAGCAAAACCGGAACTTGACGAGGAGGTTCTCGGGGATCCCAGAAGCAGCTACGGACTGGGAAGTGCGGCTTACTTAAAAGGGAAAAATGTGCTGCTCAGCCTTTTTGTGACGACGCCGGAAAGCAGTTTTGATGAAGAAGAGCAACTACAGATGCTTAACAAAATTGAAAAGGCGGTAACCTACATAGAGGCGCAGGCAGGAGATTACGGCGTTCCTGTAGAAATCGTTTATGATTTTACCGGATATCCGGATTTAAAAATGGAAGCCGCGACGGAGCTGCTTATTAATGAAAATGAAGATTTCGTGGATCGGCTGGATGAGGAAATTGCCCGTTGGCAGGAAGATGTTTTAAACTATGAAGAAATCCTGGCCAAGTATGAGGCAGAGGGAATCGCCACCATGATATTCGTGAATAATCCGGGGATTTCTTATGCCATTGTGTATGACGGAACCGACAGTAAGAAGGAAACCATGATTCTTTTTGCCCGGGATTATTATGCGCCCGGCAAGGAAGAGACGGAAACTGCCTATGCCCACGAAATATTGCATGTATTCGGGGCCCATGATTTGTATAAAGATGCTGAGTTTACCGCTGAGGTGACGGACTATGTTGCGTTGACATATCCACGGGAAATTATGTATACTGTAACACAGACAGGAGCGCAGATTGAGCGGGTGATTTCGCCCATTACGGCGTATCATTTAGGTTGGATTGATGAAGCCGATGAAATCAGTATGTTTCCCCAGCTACTTCGGGAATAAGGTGTGTAAAACGAAAGTGACTTAATGAGTCAATCACGTGCCGGTCTGTGATTAGGCACGATAAACGAGTGTAAAAGAGGATAAGAAGATGAAAATACCTGCGATATTCGAAGAAAAGAAAAAAAGTAACAAACCGGTTCTTTCTTTTGAGATTTTTCCGCCGAAGAAAGAAGCTGCACTGAAAAATATTGATGAAACACTGGAAATGCTTTGTGATTTGCACCCGGATTTTATCAGTGTAACCTTTGGCGCAGGCGGAAGCACGGTGGATAATCAGACCGTGGAAATTGCCAAAAAGATTAAGAATACTTACGGCATTGAGCCCTTGGTACATATTACCTGCCTGCATTACAGCAAGCAGGAAATCACTGAGATTTTGAAGCAGTTAGAGGCTTTTGGCATTGAAAATGTACTGGCACTTCGGGGAGATGTGAATCCTGATATTCCCATGAAGCATGATTTTAAGTATGCCAATGAATTGGTATCTTTCATTAAGTCTCAGGGAGATTTTGCAGTCAGCGGTGCCTGCTATCCGGAGACTCATTTAGAAGCACCGGATGCCATTACGGATATCCATAATCTGAAAAGAAAAGTGGACGCAGGAGCGGAGCATTTGGTTTCCCAGCTGTTTTTTGATAATGAACTGTTTTATGATTTTTATGAAAAAACCAGAATTGCAGGAATTGATGTGCCTGTGGATGCGGGGGTAATGCCGGTGACAAACAGGGCGCAGATTGAGCGTATGGTGAATATTTGCGGGGCATCCCTGCCGGACAAATTTGCCCGTGTGCTGAAAAAGTATGATGAGAACAAAGAGGCCCTTTTTGATGCAGGTATGGCCTATACCATCAATCAGATTGTGGATTTGATTGCCCATGACGTGGAGGGGGTACATATTTACACCATGAATAATCCTACGGTGGCCAAGAGAATTTGTGACGGAATCAGAAATTTGGTTTAAGCGGAGGAGAAGCAGTATGAGGAAAAAAGCGCTGGTAACCGGTGCTTCCAGAGGAATCGGTGCCGCCATAGCAAAAATGCTGGCCGGGGAAGGGTATGATTTGTACCTGATCGGACGCCGGTCGGAAGAAAAATTAAAAGAAATTAAAGCATGGGCCGAGGCAACCTATCATGTGGCCTGTGAGATTTTTTTGTGTGATGTATCAGACCCTGCGGCGGTAGAGGAAGTATTTGCCCAGGTGGGGGATGTGGATGTACTGATCAACAATGCGGCAGTATCCCATGTGGGGCTGCTTGCAGATATGTCGGTTGCAGAGTGGAATCAGGTAATCGGAACCAACTTGAATTCTTTATTTTATACCTGTAAGGCAGTGATTCCCGGTATGGTTTCCCGGAAAGAAGGCAAGATTATTAATGTTTCCTCCGTGTGGGGAAGTGTAGGTGCGTCTATGGAAGTGGCTTACAGCGCTGCTAAAGGCGGCGTGGACAGTTTCACTAAGGCCCTTGCCAAGGAACTGGCACCCAGTAACATTCAGGTGAATGCGGTGGCCTTCGGCATGATTGATACAGATATGAATGCCTGTTTTTCCGAGGAGGAGAAACTGGCGATAGCAGAGGAAATACCGGCAGACCGGCTGGGTACACCACAGGAAGCGGCAAAGATGGTACAGCAGATTTTACAGGCGCCGGCATACTTGACCGGACAGGTTATTACCATGGACGGCGGATGGATTTAAAGGATTTGGAAAGTTGAGGAAAATAAAATGTATGATGTAGTAATTATGGGTTCAGGTCCGGCAGGACTTTGTGCGGCTATTTATGCAAAAAGAGCAGGCCTTAAAGCGGTTACGTTGGAAAAAAGTCCCATGAGCGGCGGACAGGTGTTAAATACTTATGAGGTAGATAATTATCCCGGACTTCCCGGTATTAACGGCTTTGACATGGGGATGAAATTCCGTGAGCACGCCGATAAATTAGGCTGTGAGTTTTTGAATGACAGTGTGCTTTCCGTTACCCCGATTCAAAAGGATACGGAATTGGTCCGTGCGGCATCCAGCAATACAGTGGACGGAGCCGGAGAAGGTGCAGGAAGCAACGCCGGTTTTGTGATTGAAACGGAAGGCGGCGTGCTGCATACCAAAACTGTGGTAGCGGCTATGGGGGCTTCCCATGCGAAGCTAGGCATTCCCGGAGAAGAGGAACTTTCAGGAATGGGCGTTTCTTATTGTGCGACCTGCGACGGTGCCTTTTTCAGAGGCAGGACCACGGCAGTAATCGGCGGTGGGGATGTAGCCGTAGAGGATGCAATTTTCCTTGCCAGAGGATGTGAAAAGGTTTATCTGATTCACAGAAGAGATGAACTGCGTGCGGCAAAGATTTTGCAAGAAGAGCTTTTGTCCCTTCCCAATGTGGAGGTGATTTGGGACACGGTGGTAGAGCGTATTAACGGTGAAGACCAGGTGGAATCCATTTCCGTTAAGAATAAAAAGACCGGCGAGGAAGCGCAGATTGCGGTAGACGGTGTTTTTGTGGCAGTAGGCATTTTGCCCCAAAGTGAAATTATGGCGGATGTGACAGCTTGCGACGAAAAAGGATACCTGATTGCGGGAGAAGATTGTGCCTGTACCACTCCCGGTATTTTTGCGGCAGGAGATATCCGCACCAAGAAACTGCGCCAGATTATTACGGCAGCAGCGGATGGTGCCAATGCCATTACCTCCGTGCAGGAGTATTTGATTGAAGCGAAAAACAAGTAAGATTAGATGAAAATAGGGCATTGCGCAGATTGACTTTAGTAGCCAATTATTGGTAATTCCGTGAAAAGGTTGACAGCCTGGGGTAAAAATGTTATATTTGTTAACGGATGTAATAAATTTGTAACAATTAACAACCCACAGGAGGTTATTATGCAGAAGAGAAACGTGAAAATATTGGCTGGTTTTTTGACAGCTGCTATCGTATTTTCCGGTATGAATATGACTGCATTTGCAAAAGAAGGTTCCGGTCTGCCTTCGGCAGGAATTGATTTTTTCCTTTCCAATGACGGAACCAGTGTGAAGAATCTTCAGAATGAAACCGGTAATGCAGCCGGTGAAAAAGTAATAGAAGAAACCGTAATTGCAACCACTACCAAGACCATTCCCGAAAAGGAAAGAGAACTGGCGGTTAAGAAAGAGGAAGAAGGTTTTAAATCCCTCGTTATTGCAGATGTCAACGATTATGTAAATGTAAGAAGTCTTCCTGACGAAGGAAGTGAAATATTAGGAAAACTTTATGACAATTCCGTTGGTGAATTTATTTCCGAAAAGGACGGCTGGTATGAAATTACCTCCGGCAGTGTAACCGGCTTTGTGAAGGCAGAGTACTGTGTGACAGGCGATGCGGCAGTTGCTATGGCCAAAGAAGTAGGAAAAAGAATTGCCACTGTAAATACGACGACTCTTTATGTACGTCAGGAGTCCAATACGGATTCAGCCGTAATCGGTATGGTGCCTATGGGCGACCAGCTCCTTGTAATGGAAGAGGTAAACGGATTTGCCAAGGTTAATATCGAAGAAGGTGACGGTTACATTTCCCTTGATTATGTAACCCTTTCTACAGAATTTGTGAAAGCAGAGTCCAAGGCGGAAGAAGAAGCAAGACTTGCGAAAGAAGCTGCAGAGCGTAGAGCGGCACAGGAAGCAGCAAACAAGGCAGCAGCGAAGAAGCAGGCAACAGGAGCCCAGACGGAGGTGCCTCCCGTAGTAAGCGGAAGCGGCAGCGAGCTTGGCAAGTCAGTAGCAGACTTTGCCTGCCAGTTCGTAGGTAACCCTTATGTTTGGGGCGGTACCTCTTTAACAAACGGCGCAGACTGTTCCGGTTTTGTAATGAGTGTATATGCGAACTTTGGTGTGAGCCTGCCTCACTCCTCAGCAGCAGACAGAAACGTAGGTTATGCAGTAGGCGGCATCGAAAATGCGCAGCCCGGTGATATTATCTGTTACTCAGGACACGTAGCAATCTATATCGGTAACGGACAGATTGTACATGCGTCTACCTCTAAGACAGGTATCATCATTTCCAACGCAACCTACCGTTCTATTCTTTCCATCAGAAGAATATTCTAACTTCATATACTACGAAGTTAGAAAAAGGATGCGCAGCTCGCGGAAAGGAAAGAAATTGCTTCGCAATACCGCTCGCGCGCGGAGATTGCGCAGAGTGCGCAATCTATCTTGACAGATAACTATAATGAAAGAAATTGAAAGACCCCCGGAGAAATTTTTCTCCGGGGTTTTTGACTGTTTCGGACATAAACTGTCACTTCCATAAACTGTCAGAAAGTTTATTTTCCTAAAAAACCCATTGACAAAAGGTACTTTGTACAAGTTTCACAAAATTATTTTTAAGGTGTTCAAAAAACAAAAGATTTCCTAAACTTTCGCGAAAAAAGTTATCCACAATTAAAATGGCTTAAAATGGGCATTTTTGATTTATGCACGAAGTTATCCACATTATCCACCAACGAAAAACTGATTTTTTTTCTTAAAAAAGCGGTCAAGACGGAACAAGCGTTTTGTGAAGTTGTAATAAAAGTAAAAAAAGCAAGATATTTGTCGATTAATTTTGTCGAAAGAAATTGTGTGAAAACTAATAAGATTTCAAAACAAATTCGCAGAATTGTTGCAAAATAGTGGAAGGGTGTGTTATAATTAACACATAATAATCCAAGGAAAGGGATGATGTGTATGAAGTTTATTATTATTGGAAAAAATATTGAGGTTACTCCCGGTCTCCGCTCTGCAGTAGAGGACAAAATTGGTAAATTAGAGAAGTACTTTACACCTGAAACAGAAGTACATGTAACATTAAGTGTAGAAAAGGACAGACAGAAAATTGAAGTTACTATCCCCGTAAAGGGTAATATCATTCGTTCCGAGCAGGTAAGCAATGATATGTATGTTTCCATTGACTTAGTGGAAGAAATCATTGAAAGACAGTTAAAGAAGTATAAGAATAAATTGACAGCCCAGCAGCAGTCTGCAAGCTTCTTTAAGCAGGACTTCATCGACAAGGAATTTATGGATGAAGATGAAATTCAGATTATCCGTACCAAGAAGTTTGACATCAAGCCTATGTATCCCGAAGATGCATGTATCCAGATGGAACTTTTAGGACATAATTTCTTTGTATTCTGTAATGCAGAAACCGACCAGGTAAACGTAGTTTACAAAAGAAAAGGAAATACTTACGGACTGATTGAACCCGAAGTATAAAAGTGTTATTTCATAGAGAAGATTGTTTCAACGATAAATAAAGATAAGGAGCCCGGGGGCTCCTTATTTTATTTGTTGGGCTTCAGCCCGTTTTTCGAGGGAGTTTCTCAGAAGAGAAACGAACTGAAGAAAAACAAATAAACCACCCGCTAAGCGGGTGAGTCAACGGCCAGCTTTAGCTTCAAGCAAAAACCTCCCGTGCTATAATG
>JAFZDQ010000088.1 GCA_017561085.1 Lachnospiraceae bacterium | reverse complement strand
GAATACCTGACAGCGCCTGAAACGGCGGTTTTGGAAGCAGCAAAAGAATTTCAATGTATCATGGTAGGCAAAAATGCAACCACATTAATTGCGTCCTATGATACGGACAGAATTTACATGAATATTTTCGGGAACGACGGAATGGCTACTGCAGGAAGCGGTGATGTTCTTGCGGGAATCATAGGCGGACTTTTAGCACAGCAAAGGGAACCTATGCGTGCTGTCATAACCGGTGTGTATTTACATGCCAAAGCAGGAGAAAAAGCAGCTGACTTAAAAAGTAATTATGGTGTTACGGCAGGGGATATGATAGAATCTCTTTGGTAACATTTAGAAAAGAGGAAGATAGAATGCGACAAGATTATAAGCGTGTTTATGCGCAGATAGATTTGGATGCAATCAGATATAACATTTTACAGATGCAGAACGTGATAGAGCCGGGAACCAAAATTCTGGGTGTAATCAAGACGGACGGATACAGTCACGGCGCGGTACCCATTGCCCAGGAATTGGAGCCTATGGAAGTGATGGCCGGTTTTGCAGTTGCAACAGCAGAGGAAGCACTGGTACTAAGAAGGGCAGGTATTAAGAAGCCGATTCTGATTCTTGGCTATGCATTTCCCTACAGCTACAAGGATTTAATCCGGGAGGAGGTTCGCCTTACCGTATTTAGAAGAGATATGCTTGGTGAAATTTCACAGGCGGTGGAGGATTTAAAGGAAGAAGGCGTGGATGTCAAAGCCAAAATCCATATTAAAGTAGATACCGGCATGAGCAGAATCGGTATTTTCCCGGATGAGGAAGGCCTTTTATTTGTGAAAGATGCAGTCAATACGAAGGGAATTGAAGTAGAAGGAATTTTTACTCATTTTGCCACTGCCGATGAAAAAGAAAAGAAGGATGCCTTTCTTCAGTTAGATAAATTCAAGGCATTTTTGGACCTTGTCAAAGAAAACGGAATTCACATTCCCATTAAGCATTGTGCCAACAGTGCGGCGATTATCGAGATGAAACAGGCCAGCATGGATATGGTGCGGGCAGGAATTTCCCTTTACGGGCTCTATCCCTCCCATGAAGTGAACAGAGAAGCACTTCCCCTAAAGCCGGCGCTTTCTCTTTATAGTCATGTGATTTATTTGAAAGAAATTAAACCCGGTACGGCAGTCAGCTATGGCGGTACTTATATAGCACAAGAAACACGAAAGGTTGCCACGATACCGGTGGGATACGGGGACGGATATCCCAGAGGACTTTCCGGTGAAGGCTACGTTTTAATCCGCGGCCAAAAGGCACCGATTATCGGCAGGGTCTGCATGGACCAGTTTATGGTGGATGTAACGCATCTGAATGATGTTTGTGAAGGAGACCTTGTTACCTTAATCGGAACTGACGGAGAGCAAACAATTACCCTGGAAGAACTGGCTGATATTGCGAAACGACTTCATTATGAATTTGCTTGTGATTTGGGTAAAAGAATTCCCAGGGTTTATATGAAAAACGGAGAAATTTTATCTACCAAAGATTATTATCAGGATTTTTAATTCCAAGTGAATACCTTCTGACAATGCGGTTATACTACTTTAAGACTAATGTGGTAAAGACAGCCATGAAAACTTAGCCGGAAGGGTGCGTAATTATGAAACGTGGTGATATTTATTATGCGGATTTAAGACCTGTTGTAGGTTCGGAGCAAGGCGGAATCAGACCCGTTCTGATTGTGCAAAATGATATTGGGAACAAGCACAGTCCTACCGTGATTTGTGCCGCAATCACTTCGAAACAAAATAAAGCAAAATTGCCCACGCATATTGAACTTAGCGCAGGGAAATATGATGTGGTTAAAGATTCTGTTATTTTACTGGAACAGCTCAGAACCATAGATAAAAAAAGGTTAAAAGATAAGGTGTGTCATCTGGATAATGATATCATGCAAAGGGTAAATGCCGGCCTGAAAATCAGTCTTGAACTTACTACATAAAGGGAATGGGCAAAACTTGACGGATGGCTTGCAAAATGATATATTAGAGTGAAAATTTATACGTATTTAGATAAAAGGAGAACGTGAAGATGGAAGATGGTGGGCCTACTGCCATGTATATTTTGTTTTTTGTTTTTTTACTGTTTGGTGCAATCCTTTACGGATTTGGTGAAGCCGTAAAAGAACTGAGTTTAAAGGAACTTTCCGAAGCGGCGGAAGATGTCGGGAATAAGAAAGCCGTGCGGCTTTATACAGTAGCTGACAAACCCTCTGCTTATGTCAATACGGTCCAGTTTTTCGTAACCGGAATGCAGCTTTTAACGGGCACATTCTTTTGGAAAGCTTTGCATCGGGATTGCATGGCACTGTGTCAAAAATATATGGCAGGAAAGTTTGCAGATACGATAAATGAAGAGACGGTATCGGTCGTAGTATTTGTTGTTACGGGTATTGTCCTTTTATACATAATTCTTACATTTGGCGTACTTTTACCCAAGAAACTTGGGATCAGATTTTCTGATAAGTGGGCAAATGCTTTTGTAAATCCCATCTACTTTTTGACGAAACTGGTTTCTCCTTTTACGGGACTTGTTTCCGCAACCTGTAAGGGAATCATGCTGATGTTTGGTGTTCATGGAGATGATGAATCCGAGGATGTGACGGAAGAAGAGATTATTTCCATGGTCAATGAAGGCCATGAGCAGGGCGTGTTGCTTGCTACAGAGGCAGAAATGATTACCAATATTTTTGAGTTTGGTGATAAAGAAGCCCAGGATATCATGACCCATAGGAAGAATATTATCGGTATTGATGTAAAGATGTCTTTAGGTGAGGCACTGGATTACATGCTCAGCGAAAGCCGGAGCCGTTATCCTGTTTTTGAAGAAAATATCGACAAGATTATCGGTATTTTACATCTTAGGGATGTGATGCGGGCCCATAGAAATGCCGATGATTTGGATAAGCCAGTCGGTATGATAAACGGTCTGATCAGAGAACCGCTGGTGGTACCGGAAACCAAGCATATTGATGATTTGTTTAAAAAGATGCAACAGGATAAACTGCAGATGGTTATCGTTATTGATGAATACGGTCAGACAGCAGGTCTTGTTGCCATGGAAGATATATTAGAGGAAATTGTCGGGAATATCATGGATGAGTATGATGAAGATGAGGAATACATCGAAGAAACCGGGAATGCCAATGAATATATCATAGAAGGAATTACACCGCTTGAGGAATTAGAGGAAAAATTTGATGTGTCCTTTGAGGAACAGGAATTTGAAACGTTAAACGGTTTCTTAATTGCCAAAATGGACAGGATTCCTAAAGAAAACGAAGATTTTTCCGTAGAAGTGGGAAATTATGAGTTTAAAATTCTTACGGTAGAAAACCGTATGATTAAGAGTGTACTTGTGACCAAAAAGGATAAATAAAACAAAGGAGAGTTGAAACATGTCAGGACATTCAAAATTTGCGAATATTAAGCACAAAAAGGAAAAAAATGATGCAGCTAAGGGAAAGATTTTTACCATTATCGGTAGAGAAATCGCAGTAGCAGTAAAGGAAGGCGGTCCCGACCCAGCAAATAACTATAAGCTTGCACAGGTTATTGCGAAAGCAAAAGCCAACAACATGCCCAATGATACTATTGAAAGAGGTATTAAGAAGGCTGCCGGCGATGTAGGCAATGTAAACTATAAATATGTCAGCTACGAAGGCTATGGCCCTAACGGTATTGCCATTATCGTAGATGCCCTTACCGATAATCAGAACAGAACAGCAGCCAATGTACGTAATGCATTTACCAAAGGCTACGGAAATATCGGTACACCCGGTTGTGTATCCTTTATGTTCGATAAAAAGGGTCAGATTATCATTGATAAAGAAGAATACGAAGGCGATGCGGATGAATTGATGATGCTTGCTTTAGATGCAGGTGCAGAGGATTTTGCAGAAGAAGAAGACAGCTTTGAAATTATTTCCGATCCTGATGCATTTGATGAGGTATTAAAAGCAATGGAAGAAGCCAAGATTCCCATGGCTTCTGCGGAAGTTACCATGATTCCCCAGAATTATGTGGAACTTACAGATGAAACTGCAATTAAGAACTTAAATAAGATTTTAGATTTACTTGATGCAGAAGATGACGTTCAGGCAGTATATCATAACTGGGATGAATAATTTTTGAAAAAGGAGTATAAATACTATGAGCTTTGCAAAAGAAACGATTTGTGTACAATCCGGATGGAAACCGAAAAAGGGAGAACCCCGTGTGCTTCCCATTTATCAGAGTACTACTTTTAAATACGAGACATCCGAACAGATGGGTAAATTATTTGATTTGGAAGAATCCGGTTATTTTTATACCAGATTACAGAATCCTACCAATGATTTTGTAGCACAGAAAATTTGTGAACTGGAAGGCGGTGTGGCTGCAATGCTCACAAGCTCCGGCCAGGCTGCAAATTATTATGCTGTTTTCAATATTTGCGAGGCAGGTTCCCATGTAATTATGTCATCTACCGTTTACGGTGGTACTTTTAACCTTTTAACGGTAACCATGAAGAAGATGGGAATTGAATGTACTGTAGTAGACCCCGATGCTTCTTATGAAGAACTTTGCGAAGCTTTTCAGGAAAATACCAAGTGTGTACTTGCGGAAACCATTGCAAATCCGGCACTGGTAGTACTTGATATTGAAAAGTTTGCAAAGGTGGCACATGACCATCAGGTGCCCCTTATTATTGATAATACATTTGCAACACCCATTAACTGTAATCCTTTTGAATGGGGAGCAGATATTGTAACCCACTCTACAACCAAATACATGGACGGACATGCAATGTGTGTAGGTGGTGCGATTGTGGATTCCGGTAATTTTGACTGGAGTAAATATCCCGAAAAATTCCCCGGCCTTTGTAAGCCTGATGATTCTTATCATGGCGTTACCTATGTTGAAAAATTCGGCAAAGGTGCTTATATTACCAAGGCAACGGTACAGCTTATGAGAGACTTGGGTTCCATTCAGTCTCCTCAGAATGCATTTTTGTTAAATGTAGGTCTGGAAACACTGCCGCTTCGTATGGAACGTCATTGTTACAATGCACAGAAAGTGGCAGAATTCTTAGAAGCACATGAAAAAGTAGCATGGGTAAACTTCCCCGGCTTAAAAGGAAACCGTTACTATGATCTGGCACAGAAGTATATGCCGAAGGGTACCTGCGGTGTTATTTCCTTTGGATTAAAGGGCGGCAGAAATGCAGCAGAAGTAATGATGGATAAGCTTTCCCTTGCGGCAATTGTTACCCATGTAGCTGATGCAAGAACCTGTGTCCTTCATCCTGCAAGCCATACCCACAGACAGATGACGGATGAACAGCTGGTAGAAGCAGGCGTTGCACCTGATTTAATCAGATTCTCTGTCGGTATCGAAAATGTAAATGATATTATTGCCGATTTGGAACAGGCATTACAATATGTATAAGGAAAATGAACCTAAAAAAAGCAAAGTATTTCGTATTATATTGATTATCCTGTATGTTTTGGCGGTAATAGCTTTTTTGACCGGCAGAGGCTTATCCCTTTTGCCCGGTTGGGGAAATATCGTAGATACATACCAGTATTACAGCCAGGCTTATTTGGTTCAGGACCATATGATTACCAAATTGACTTCCGGGATATCCTATGCCTATGCAGAGTCTTTGGCGGAACTGATCAGTCTGGTTGGAGATGAGAAATGGTTTCTTGCGGTATATCATATGATTCTGCAGATTATTACATTACTATTTTTATCAACAGGATTCCGGTTGATGTTTGGAAAAACAGCCTCTTATATCGTTGGTTTTTGTTACCTGTTATCTCCGTGGATATTTGAAAGTGTGTTTTTGGTTACGCCGGATAACTACATGTTTTTATTCTGGAGTATCGGACTCTTTTTGGTTTCTTTGTTTTATTATTTTGGAAAAACAAAAGGTTGGCTTAGAAATAACAGAGGGGAAGGTTATTTAATGTTCCTGGGATTTGTCCTCGGAATGTTACTGACCTGGCACTTTTATAACGGCACATTAATTATCTTGTTTTTCATAGCAATAGCGAAGAATAATGCACTGGTAAAAGAGAGAATTTCCGTAAGGGAGCGGACCCTGGAACTGCTTGAAATTGCAGGAGAGCCCGTAACGGACCGGAAATTAAAAGCAGAGGTTATGCCGGGGAGCAGTCAGGTTTTGGTTGTATTTGGCGGTATTTTTGTGGGTGTCTTTGCGACACTGATGAAATATACCGGCGTGACAGGAAGCTATTTGGGGGATCAATTCAGATGGTGGCTAAAACAATTGGTTCAAAAAGTGACTTCCGGCAGATATCAGGACATTGCGATTTGGTTTATTCTGCAGGCAACTGTATTTTTGGTAATCGGCATTCTTTTTTTACTGTTTGACCACAGCAGTGAAGAAGAACTGGAAGCAATTCATGAATCATTAGATGAAATGGAGCAGGCAACCAAGCAACATGAAGCAAAGCAAGATGAAGTCAAGCAGCAAATAGTGAAAAAGCCGGAGAAAGAAGAGATGGTTGATACGACACCTGAAAAAGAAGTTACTGTTGAAAAGGAAACTACACCTGTAAAGAAAACGGTAGAATTATTGGAAAATCCTTTGCCGCTTCCTAAAAAGCACGTGAAAAAGGTAATGGATTTTGATGATGCGCCGAAAAAGGATGATTTTGATTTTGCAATAAATGATGATGATGATTTCGACGTATAGTGAATAAATGAGTCAAAATATCTAATACTAAGAAGGACTGCACAGCAGTCCTTTTTTTCTTTTTAAGAACTTCCTCTGATATAACAAAAAACAGAAAGGCAGAATCGATATGGCAAATAAAAAAATTGAAGAAGAAAAACACAGGCAGGAGCGGATTGAAGAAACCGGCCAGGTTACACTGGATAAAAATGAAGATAAGTATTCAATCCATTTAATTACAATTATTGGTGAAATTGAAGGTCATGACAATCTTGGCAATAATACCAAAACAACGAAATATGAGCATATTTTACCCCAGCTTGCATCCATTGAAGACAGTAAGGATATTGATGGGGTATTGGTGCTTCTAAATACCATGGGCGGTGATGTGGAAGCCGGACTTGCCATTGCAGAAATGATTGCTTCATTAAGTAAGCCAACGGTTTCCCTGGTACTTGGCGGAAGTCATTCCATTGGAGTTCCCATTGCAGTCAGTACGGATTATTCTTTTATCGTTCCCACAGGAACCATGGTAATTCATCCGGTTAGAATGAACGGAATGGTAATCGGCGTACCTCAGACTTTTGATTATTTTAAGCAGATTCAAAACAGAATTACGGGATTTGTTTGTAATCATTGCAAAATCAGTGAACAAAGATTTGAAGAACTGATGATGGAAACAGGCATTTTGACAAAGGATGTGGGTACCATTTTAGTGGGACAGGAAGCGGTAAAAGAAGGGATTATCAATGAAACGGGCGGAATGAAAGATGCCATGGAAAAATTACATTCCATGATTACAAAGAAAAAGAAAATAAAAGCAAAAGGATGACAAAAGGCTTGAAAAATGCTATACTATATTGGATTATGTACGAAATTGGAAAGTAATCAGAGGTTATTGAAAGTATGGCACAAGCGAAGAAAAACAACTCCGGCAGAAAACCTTCTGCTGCAAAGAAAAGCAGTTCCGGAAGAAGTTATCAAAATAAGAATCAAAACACAAAGAGAAATGTGAATTACAGCGAACCTATGGATACGGCAATTAAAGACGAAATTGTTTTAATTGCTTTGTTTGCTGTGTCAGTATTTCTCTTTTTATGTAATTTCGGTGTGATTGGCATGGTTGGTGATGCCATCAGCCGTGTGATGTTCGGCATTTTCGGAATTACCGCATATATAGTTCCCATTGTATTTTTCCTGATGATTGCATTCGGAATGGTCAACAGCGGGAATCATATTGCCACAAGGAAGCTGGTGGTTTCCTTTGTGCTGTTTTTGATAATCGGTATGATTTTTGAACTGTTTACCAAAGCACCTGCAAATGCGGAAGCCTATGATGTGAAGGCAATTTACGCAGCCTGCAGTGAGAACAAAAACGGCGGCGGTATTTTAGCCGGAAGTCTTGCTTATTTTTGTTATCACTTTATGGGACTTATCGGTACCGTGTTAGTACTTTTGGTAGCTGCGATTATTTCTTTTGTAATATTAACGGAAAAATCTTTCGTAAGCGGCGTTAAGAGCAGCGGAAGGATTGTTTATGAAAAAACAAGAGAAGATGCCCGTTACAGAAGAGAACGGACACGGATTAGGAGAGAAGAACTTGACAAAGAGCGTCAGGAGAGGAAGGAACAAAAATTAATCCGTGATGAAGAACTGGAAAATGAAAAGATTCTCCGGATGGATAAAAAGGTAAAGGGTGTGATTATGGACACTTCTTTATCCGCCAAAGAAGAATCTGCTTCTAAGGAACGGGATGACATCCATGAAATCAATATTGATGATTTTAATAACCGTCTGCAGCAGGTTAATGTAGTTACGGAAGATGAGGAAGAAGACTTTGATTTTTCGGCAATTCAGGTGAAACGGGAGCGTTATACCGCAAAGGATGATGAAAGCGATGAAATTGCAGAAATCAAACCTTCCTCCAAAGAAAATGATTACCATGAGCACAACATTCATATAAGTGAGTCTTACACGGCATCAGAACCGGTGGTAGAACCTGTAACAGAACCTGTCGTAAGAAAGCCGGTAGCCACCCCCGCCCCTGTATCGAAACAGAAAATGACGGCTAATGATCTTAGCGTCGAGAACGAAATTTCGAAAAATGCACAGGAAAATGCAGTGAAACCTGTGAAAAAATATATATTCCCTCCGATTCATTTGTTAAACAAAGGCAAAGGAAAGAGCGGCGGAGATTCCGACAGGGAACTGAAGGAAACCGCCAAAAGACTGCAACAGACCCTGCAGAATTTCGGCGTAAAGGTTACCATTACCGATATCAGTCAGGGACCTGCCGTAACAAGGTACGAAATGCAGCCTGAAATGGGTGTGAAGGTAAGTAAGATTGTAGGACTGACAGATGACATTAAATTGAACCTGGCAGCTACGGATATCAGAATAGAGGCCCCCATTCCCGGTAAGGCGGCAGTGGGTATTGAAGTTCCCAACAAAGAAAACAGCGCGGTTGCACTGCGTGATTTGCTTGAAACCAGTGATTTTAAAGATTTTTCATCCAATCTTGCATTTGCGGTTGGTAAGGATATTGCCGGCAAGGTGGTTGTTGCGGATATTGCCAAAATGCCACATATGCTGATTGCCGGCGCAACCGGTAGCGGTAAATCCGTTTGTATCAATACCTTGATCATGAGTATTCTTTATAAAGCCCATCCGGATGATGTGAAGCTTATCATGATTGACCCTAAGGTAGTTGAGCTAAGCGTATATAACGGAATTCCCCATTTGCTGATTCCCGTTGTAACCGATCCTAAGAAGGCGGCGGCAGCCCTTCACTGGGGCGTGGCTGAAATGACAGACCGTTATCAGAAATTTGCGGATTATAATGTCAGGGATTTAAAGGGCTACAATCAAAAGGTACAGGAACTGAAAGACAAGGGAGAAGCCGATGCACCTGCGAAGTTACCGCAGATTGTTATTATTGTAGACGAGCTTGCTGACCTGATGATGGTTGCACCCGGTGAAGTGGAAGAGTCCATTTGCCGTCTTGCACAGCTTGCGAGAGCCTGCGGTATCCACTTGATCATTGCTACACAAAGACCTTCCGTAGATGTCATTACCGGTCTGATTAAAGCAAATATGCCCAGCCGTGTTGCATTTAGTGTATCAAGCGGTGTAGACTCCAGAACCATTCTGGATATGAATGGGGCCGAAAAATTACTTGGAAAAGGTGATATGCTCTTTTATCCGCAGGGATATAGTAAACCCGCCAGAGTCCAGGGTGCCTTTGTTTCGGATAAAGAAGTATCAGATGTAGTTGAGTATTTAAAGAATCAAAAACTGGGAAATATTTACAGCGAAGATATCCAACAAAAAATTGCAAGTATCGGAACCACATCCCCTGCATCCGGTGGGGAGGATGGTTCAGAAAGAGATCAGTATTTTGTAGATGCGGCGAAGTTTATTATCGATAAGGACAAAGCCTCAATCGGAATGCTTCAGAGAGTATTTAAAATCGGTTTTAACCGGGCAGCCAGAATTATGGACCAGCTTTGTGAAGCCGGAGTGGTAGGCGAAGAAGAAGGAACCAAGCCTCGTAAAGTATTAATGAGTATGGAACAGTTTGAACAATATGTAGATGAATATTTATAAAGGAGAATCTTATGAAGACAGACATTCAGATTGCACAGGAAGCAGTCCTTAAGCCTATTATTGAAGTGGCAAAGAAACTGGATATTACCGAAGACGAACTGGAATTATACGGGAAATACAAAGCAAAAATTTCTGATGAATATATGGAAAAAGTAAAAGACAATCCCGATGGTAAGCTTATTTTGGTTACGGCAATTAATCCTACTCCGGCAGGAGAAGGAAAGACAACCACTACCGTTGGTCTCGGACAGGCTTTCGGAAAACTCGGCAAAAAGGCGATTATTGCTTTAAGAGAACCTTCTTTAGGACCTTGTTTTGGTGTGAAGGGTGGCGCAGCCGGCGGCGGTTATGCACAGGTTGTGCCCATGGAAGATTTAAACCTTCACTTTACAGGAGATTTCCATGCTATTACATCTGCAAATAATTTACTTTCGGCGATGCTTGATAATCATATCCAGCAGGGCAATGAATTGGGAATTGACCCCAGAAGCGTTGTATGGAAACGTTGTCTTGATATGAATGACAGAGTGCTTCGTAATGTAATCGTTGGTCTTGGCGCCAAAACAGACGGTATGGTAAGAGAAGACCATTTTGTAATTACGGTTGCATCCGAAATTATGGCTGTGCTTTGTCTTGCAGATGATATGAAAGACTTAAAGGAACGTCTGGGCAGGATGGTAGTTGCTTATAATTTCCAGGGAAATCCCGTGACAGCGGCTGATTTAAAGGCTGTTGGTGCGATGGCAGCCCTTTTAAAGGATGCATTAAAGCCCAATCTGATTCAGACCTTAGAGCATACACCCGCACTTGTACATGGCGGTCCTTTTGCCAATATCGCGCATGGTTGTAACTCAGTACGCGCCACCAAAACTGCACTTAAAATGGCAGATTATGTGATTACGGAAGCCGGCTTTGGTGCAGACTTGGGTGCAGAGAAATTCTTTGATATTAAGTGCCGAATGGCAGGCCTTAAGCCGGATGCGGTAGTTCTGGTAGCGACCATCAGAGCATTAAAATATAACGGCGGTGTTGCGAAAGCAGACTTAAATACTGAAAATCTGGATGCTTTAAAAGCCGGTATCGTAAACTTAGAAAAACATATTGAAAACATTAAGAAATATGGTGTTCCCGTAGTTGTAACCTTAAACAGCTTCATCACTGACACTGAAGCGGAAATTCGTTTTGTAAAAGAATTCTGTGAAGAACGTAATTGTGATTTCGCCATTTCCCGTGTTTGGGAATTAGGTGGCGAAGGCGGTATGGAACTTGCCAATATGGTATTAAATACTTTAGAAAATAAAGAAAGTAATTTCAAGGTTCTTTATGATGATGAAACCACCATCAAAGAGAAAATTGAAATTGTTGCCAAAGAAATTTATGGTGCAGACAGCGTTAATTTTACCGCTGCGGCAGAAAAGCAGATTGCAAATCTTCATAAATTCGGCTTTGGTAATTTACCTGTTTGTATGGCAAAGAACCAGTATTCCCTTTCCGATGATCCTGCCTTGTTAGGCCGTCCTACCGGATTTTCCATTCAAATCAGGGAAGTTTATGTTTCGGCTGGTGCGGGATTTGTAGTCGTACTTACCGGTGCAATTATGACCATGCCCGGACTTCCCAAACAGCCTGCAGCATTTAATATTGACGTAAATGATGACGGTGTAATTACCGGATTATTTTAGAAAGGATAAGAAAATGAAATTAATCGACGGAAAAGCAATTTCAACTGAAATTAAAAACGAATTAAAGGAAAAAGCTGCGGCTTTAAAAGCTGCCGGTGTGAATGTAACACTTGCAGTAATTCAGGTGGGAAATAACCCTGCCTCCACCGTATATGTAAATAACAAGAAAAAGGGCTGTGAATATATCGGAATCGGTTCCTTATCCTATGAACTTCCGGAAGAAACTACCCAGCAGGAACTGCTTGATTTAATCGGTGAATTAAACGAAAGAGCAGACGTTAACGGGATTCTTGTGCAGCTTCCCCTTCCTTCCCATATTGATGAAGATAAGGTGATTCAGGCGATTTCTCCTGCCAAAGATGTAGACGGATTCCATCCTCAGAGCGTAGGTGCTTTGTGTATCGGCCAGCCCGGATTTGTGTCCTGTACACCGGCCGGTATTATCCAGCTGTTAAAGCGTTCCGGTGTAGAAATGGCAGGTAAAGAGTGCGTAATTTTAGGAAGAAGTAATATCGTTGGTAAGCCTATGTCACTTCTTATGCTCCGTGAAAATGCCACAGTTACCGTAGCACATTCCAGAACAGCCAATTTAAAGGAAGTAACCTCAAGAGCAGATATCTTAATTGTAGCAGTAGGTAAACCGAAGATGGTAACTGCTGATTATGTAAAAGAAGGCGCAGTTGTTATCGACGTTGGTATTAACCGTGATGAAAACGGTAAGCTTTGCGGCGATGTTGATTTTGATGATGTAGCACCGAAGTGTAGTGCCATTACACCGGTTCCCGGCGGCGTAGGACCCATGACAATTGCCATGTTATTGTATAATTGTCTGGCATCAGTTGAAGGATAAAAACAATCGTAATATTGGAGCGTACTTATGAAATGTCCAAGTTGTGGCAAAGAAATCGCGGATGGATATCTTTATTGTGAATCCTGCGGTAAGGAAATACAGATTGTCCCCGATTTCGAGCCGGAAATTGAAAACAGCATAATAGAAACGCTTTCTACGGTAGCGGAAGAAATCAGTCCCGCTAAAAAGGAAAAAACGGAAGAAAGCGTCGCGTCCGAAACGGAATTTTTTGACGAAGAGCCACTGAAGAACAAGGTGATGATGCGTCTTGTGATTTTAGTCAGCATCATTGTTGTTGCCATATTATCGGTACTTATCATTTATTTTAATTTATCTGTGCCTTATCAGATTAAAAAGGCCAAAGACCATGCTGCATCAAAGCGTTATGAGGAAGCAGTCAGATATTTGGACAAAGCAATTAGTTTAGATGGTGAAAAAGCAAAATATCTGCTGTTACAGGCGAATTATATTTATTTGACCGGTGATGCGGACTATGCGGCCGAAGTCCTTTATCATTTAATTGAAAAAGTTCCGGCAACGGCTGATGAGATGGAGAGGGCGTATACATATCTGATTGCTATTTATGATGTACAGGGCAAATATGAGGAAATTAACACATTACTTGCCAATTGTGCTGATGAAAAGATTATTTCGTTATTTTCCAAGTATATGGCATCAGAACCGGTCTTTAGTTACACAGGCGGTAGCTATGATGTGGTGATTCCGCTTAAATTAAGTGCCAATACCACGGGAAAGATTTATTATACTATGGACGGAAGTATCCCGGATGAAAAAAGTACCGTTTATAATGCACCGATTTTTTTGGAATCAGGTAATTATATGATTTCGGCTATTTTTGTTAATGATTACGGAATCCGTAGCAATGTTGTCCAAAACTGGTACGAAATTAATCTGACGGTTCCCAATGCGCCTGAAGTGCTTTTATACAGCGGGAAATATACCGTTCCCACGAAGATAGAAGTAAATAGTGCAGATCAGGGGACGATTTACTATACCACAGACGGTAGTGAGCCGAATGAAAACAGTTTGGTTTATACAAATCCCATTGACATGCCTCTTGGCAGGAGTAATTTTAAGTTTGTGGTGATTTCGGATGAAATGGTAGCCAGTGAGATTGTAAGCAGAAGCTACGAGTTTGTACTTGAGTCCGATATTACCCCGGAGGCGGCTGCAGATGCTGTGAAAACAGCATTAATTGAGCGGAATGTGCTAAAGGATATGAACGGAACTTCCAAAATTGAGGAAGGAAAATATATTTTTACGTATGATAGTCTTGTAGAAATCGAAAAAAACTATTATTATGTACTAAGTGAATTTTTCTACGATGCCTTTGGTAATACCAAAAAGACAGGTCTGTTATATGCCGTCCACGCATATGACGGAACTCCAAACAGGCTTATTTATGATGAAAATGGACAAATGGGTCTGATTTCATTAAAGTAAATAAATTTATTAACATAAATAGAAAGGGAATGAAAATGTACAAGATTTTAGAAGCAAAAGAGCTGACTACAAACATTTTTTATATGGTTGTAGAAGCAAAAAGAGTGGCTAAGTCATGTAAGCCCGGTCAGTTTGTTATCGTAAGAACAGATGAAAATTCTGAAAGAATTCCTCTTACCATCTGTGATTATGATAGCGAAAAAGGAACTGTTACCATCGTATTCCAGATTGTAGGCGCCGGCACACAGGTTATGAGTCAGTTGAAAGCCGGAGATGCTTTCCATGATTTCGTAGGACCTTTAGGATGTCCTTCCGAATTTGTGAATGAAGATTTAGATGACCTTAAGAAAAAGAATATTTTATTTGTTGCAGGCGGTGTTGGTACAGCACCTGTATATCCTCAGGTAAAATGGTTACATGAAAAAGGTGTACAGGCTGACGTAATCGTTGGTGCAAAGAATAAAGACCTTCTTATTCTCGAAAAAGAAATGGAAGCGGTTGCAGGTAATCTTTATGTAACAACCGATGACGGTTCTTACGGAAGAAGCGGTATGGTTACACAGACTATTTCCGATTTAGTTGCAGAAGGAAAGAAATACGATGTTTGTGTGGCAATCGGTCCCATGATTATGATGAAATTTGTATGTAAGCTTACCAAGGAACTTGAAATCCCCACCATCGTAAGCTTAAATCCGATTATGGTAGACGGAACAGGTATGTGTGGTGCTTGTCGTGTTACCGTAGGCGGTGAAGTGAAATTTGCATGTGTAGACGGTCCTGAATTTGACGGCCATCTTGTGAACTTTGATGAAGCAATGCAGCGTCAGCAGATTTATAAAACCCCTGAAGGCAGATCTTATCTGAAGGCTAAAGAGGGTGATACCCATCACGGCGGATGCGGAAACTGCGGAGGTGACGAATAATGGACGTATTAAAGAAAGTACCTGTAAGAGAACAGGATGCCAAAGAAAGAGCAACGAACTTTGAAGAAGTTTGTCTCGGATATAACATGGAAGAAGCAATGGAAGAGGCTTCCAGATGTATTAATTGTAAAAATGCACAGTGTGTAAAGGGATGTCCCGTATCCATTGATATTCCCGGTTTCATTGAAAAAGTAAAAACAGGCGATATCGAAGATGCTTATCAGATTATCAGTGAATCTTCCGCACTTCCTGCAGTTTGCGGACGTGTATGTCCTCAGGAAAGCCAGTGTGAAGGTAAATGTATCAGAGGTATTAAGGGAGAACCCATTTCTATCGGTAAGTTAGAAAGATTCGTGGCTGACTGGGCAAGTGAAAACGGAATTAAGCCTCAGGGTGCTGAAGCAAAGAATGGTAAGAAGGTAGCTGTTATCGGTTCCGGTCCTGCAGGACTTACCTGCGCAGGTGACCTTGCAAAGATGGGCTATGATGTAACCATTTTTGAAGCGCTTCATGAAGCAGGCGGCGTACTTGTTTATGGTATTCCCGAATTCCGTCTTCCCAAGACGAAAGTTGTTGCTAAGGAAATCGAAAACGTAAAAGCACTTGGTGTAAAGATTGAAACCAACGTTGTTGTAGGTAAATCCGTAACCATTGATGAATTGATGGATGAAGAAGGTTTTGATGCAGTATTTATCGGTTCCGGTGCAGGTCTTCCCAAGTTCATGGGTATTCCCGGTGAACAGGCAAACGGTGTATTCTCTGCAAATGAATACTTAACCAGAAGCAACCTGATGAAGGCATTTGATGAAAACAGCACAACTCCTATTATGAGAGGAAATAAAGTGGCCGTTGTTGGTGGCGGTAACGTTGCTATGGATGCTGCGAGAACAGCACTCCGTCTCGGCGCTGAGGTTCATATCGTATACAGAAGAAGTGAAGAAGAACTTCCTGCCAGAGTTGAAGAAGTTCATCATGCAAAAGAAGAAGGAATCATTTTTGATCTTCTCACAAACCCTGTTGAAATCTTAACAGATGACAAAGGCTGGGTAAGCGGCATTAAGTGTATTAAGATGGAACTTGGTGAGCCTGATGCATCCGGCAGAAGAAGACCCGTAGAAGTAGCCGGTTCTGAATTTACCATTGATGTAGATACAGTAATTATGTCTCTTGGTACTTCACCGAATCCTCTTATTTCTTCTACAACCGAAGGCCTTGAAGTAAATAAATGGAAATGTATTGTAGCGGATGAAGAATTCGGTAAGACTACCAAAGAAGGTGTTTATGCCGGCGGTGATGCCGTTACAGGCGCTGCAACAGTAATCCTTGCTATGGGAGCAGGCAGAGCAGGCGCAAGAGGTATTGACGAATATTTAAAAAATAAATAATTGAATGTTTAAAATGCTTAAAAGGTGCAGGATGATTTCATCCTGCACCTTTTGTTGTTGGGCTTCAGCCCGTTTTTCGAGGGAGTTTCTCAGAAGAGAAACGAACTGAAGAAAAACAAATAAACCACCCGCTAAGCGGGTGAGTCAACGGCCAGCTTTAGCTTC
>JAFZDQ010000087.1 GCA_017561085.1 Lachnospiraceae bacterium | reverse complement strand
TTTTTCTCCTGCTTTGGCATGTAAATACACACCGGTTATGACAGCACGCATAGGTTCCCTTTGCTGTGCTAAAAGTCCGCCTATGATTCCCGCAAGAACATCGCCGCTTCCTGCGGTAGCCATTCCGTCGTTCCCGAAAATATTCATGTAAATTCTGTCCGTATCATAGGACGCAATTAATGTGGTTGCATTTTTGCCAACCATGATACATTGAAATTCTTTTGCTGCTTCCAAAACCGCCGTTTCAGGCGCTGTCAGGTATTCATCCATTTCTTTTTCCGTAAGACGGATGAACTCTCCCGGATGAGGCGTCATAATCACTTTACCCGGTTCATAGGCCTTCAGCAGTTTTTTGAGGTTTCGCTCTTTGGAAATCAGATTAATGGCATCTGCATCTATCACAAAAGGTTTCTGTCCCTGTCTAAGAAACTTTTCCAATAACCTGCGGGCCGTATCTCCGCCTCCGATTCCGGGACCGGCAATGAGAACATCCGCCCAGGTTAAGGCTTTTTCGATTTCCTTTTCATCATAGGTTTCTCCATAGGTATAAAGCATCGCTTCCGGAATACTTTCCTGAATAATAATCCGGTTTTCTTCGCAGGTAATGATTTTCACCATTCCCGCTCCTGCCCTAAGGACTGCTTTGGCACAAAGTATAGCAGCACCGCACATATCCTTACTTCCCGCAAAAAGAAGCACCTTCCCAAAGGTTCCTTTATTTCCTGCGGGATTTCTTTCCGGCAAATTCACCACCAAATCAGCGTCTTCAAATGCCAGATATGATGACGGTATTTTGGCATGTTTTTCACCAACGATTCCTACGGAACGTACGAACAGATTGCCCGTATATTTCTTACCGGGATAAAAGTAATGGCCCGCTTTTGGGAACTGGAAAGTAACCGTCACATCCGCTTTTACGGCATCGCCCATAATCCGTCCGGAATCCGCACAAATGCCGCTTGGAATATCCAGAGATACTATCGCGGCTCCTTTTGCTTTTAATGCATTGATATTTGCTACCGTATCTAAATAAATCCCTTCTAAAGCTCTGGATAATCCGATACCAAACAATCCGTCAACTACTATATCATATTCCCCTTTGGGGAAATGGTTATGGATAGAAAAGCCTAATCTTAAAAGAACTTCTCTCTGTTTCAAAGTTTCCTCTGTAATTCTTCCATCCAAAGAAGGCATAAAGAATGTAACCGTCTTGCCCTTCTCTGCCAGAATTCTGCCTACTGCAAGAGCATCCCCGCCATTGTTTCCTCCGCCGGCCACAATCAGTACCTTATGGGGATGAAATTGCTGCAAAATAACCTGCACCGCTTCTAAGGCTGCCCGCTCCATCAAAAGAAGGGACGGTAAACCCACCTGTTCAATTGTAAACCTGTCATATGCCTTCATTTCGGCTGCTGTTACAATGTTTAACATAAAAAGTCCTATCAAGTGAAATATGCGTCATAAACAACGTAGGTTATGACGCATAGGGTTAATCATTTTCCTGTTTCATATATTCCAAATCAAAAAGATCAATCACTTCATGACCAAAGATATCATGCATATACGCATAAAGCTCCTGGTTCATCTGTTCCTGTTCCTGCTTGCGGATCAGACGTTTTTTAAGCTCCACACGGATTCTGGCAATCCATCTGCTTGTTTCTTCAATTTCCGACTGATTTCTTTTTAATGTTTCCGAACAGACTTCCATGGTTTTTTTCATAAGGGCCTGATTTACACTGTTAATTTCTCTGGGAAGTTCAATCAGTAAGTCTTCACATGCTTCAATCTTTTCGTTACATTCATTAATCAGACGTTTATTCTGTTCCTGTTTGCTTTCAGCCTGTTTGTCCCTGCCGTGAGATGCATCATCTGCATTTTCCATGATTTCATCCATCAGACGTTTCTTAAGACGCTTGATTTCTTTGATATCATTGTTGGCCTTGCCCTGCTTGCGTAACAGTTCATTCAGCGTCTCTTCCAACTTCAGGATTTCTTTATCCGGATTGGTCTGGGTGAAAAGCTGATGCCACTTATTATCCAGGGTAAGTATCGGTATATTTCTTCCTGTTAATACGGATGCAAATTTATCCTTTTCTGTTTTCTTCGCCATATTGCCACCCTCTGACTCAACTAGATGTCATTTTCAGATTCATAACGGTTTATATTGTAAGTAAGCTTCATAAGGCTGTCTGACAAATGTACATTTTCGACCTGTACGGTTTTGGGTACATTTAAGTCCACATGGGCAAAATTCCAAATACCTTTGATGCCTTCCTTAACTAACTGTTCCGCAACACCAACCGCTCCTGTTTTAGGAATGGTAAGTACCGCAATATCAATATCATTTTCTTTGACAAAGGCTGCCATCTCTTCCATGGGACGCACTTCCATATTACGGATTTTCATGCCGTGAAGTGCAGGGTTTTGGTCAAACATTCCTTTAAATAAAAATCCCCGTCTTTCAAAATTCACATAATTGGCAAGAGCCTGGCCTAAATTTCCGGCTCCTACGATGATTAAATTATGCTTTTTATCAAGACCTAAAATTTTACCGATTTCCTCATAAAGGTATTCCACCTTGTAACCATAACCCTGCTGTCCGAATCCGCCGAAATTATTAAAATCCTGACGGATCTGAGAAGCAGTCACCTTCATAATATCACTCAGTTCCTGTGAGGAAATACGCTCTATCCCTTCATCTTTCAGTTCACCCAAATATCGGAAATATCTTGGCAAACGGCTGATTACCGCTTGTGAGATTTCTTTGTTTTCCACAGTACGCTCCCCCTGACAAACAAATATACATTTATCATATAACAATGTTAAATTAATGTCAATCAATTGACATTAGGTTTTGGTGCTTGTAAACTGTTAATAGTTTACAGAAAGAGACGGAAGAATTCTATGATTTTATCATGTTCCAATATTGCAAAAGCATTTAATGAAAAAAGTATATTAAAGGATGTATCCTTTCACATTGAAGATTATGATAAGGCTGCCATTGTTGGCATTAACGGGGCCGGTAAAACGACCCTTCTTCGTATTATTGTGGGCGAACAATCCGCCGATGAAGGTATCGTTACTCTCTCTAAAGGGAAGACCTTAGGTTACCTTGCCCAAAACGAAGCCGTTAACAGCGAAAATACCATTTATGATGAGTTTTTAAGTGTAAAAGCCGACATCATCGAACTGGAAAAGCAGATCCGTGAAACCGAGCTTTCCATGAAAAATGCGGACGAAGAAACCCTCAGCCGCTTAATGGAAACCTACAACCGCTTAACAAATGCCTTTGAGCTTGCAAACGGTTATGCCTACAAAAGTGAACTGGTTGGCGTATTAAAGGGACTTGGTTTTTCCGAGGAGGAATTCCAAAAGTCCGTTTCTACCCTGTCCGGGGGTCAAAAGACCCGAGTTGCACTTGGTAAACTTCTGCTCCTTCAACCTGATTTGATTATTCTGGACGAGCCTACCAACCATTTAGACCTTCATTCCATTGCATGGCTGGAAACTTATCTTTTGAATTATAAGGGTGCTGTACTGATTGTCTCCCACGACCGTTATTTCCTGGATAAAATCGCCAACAAAATCATCGAAATCGACCAAACAAAGGCAACCGTATTTAGCGGCAATTATTCCGACTATGCGGTGAAAAAGGAACAGCTCCGTGTGGCAGCCCTGAATGCTTATTTAAACCAGCAACAGGAAATTAAACATCAGGAAGCCGTCATCGAAAAGCTCCGCTCCTTTAACCGTGAAAAGTCCATTAAACGTGCCGAAAGCCGTGAAAAGCTCCTTGATAAAATGGACCGCATCGAAAAACCTACCACTGTACGCAGTGATATTCATATGACTCTAACGCCCCATTGTACCAGCGGTAATGATGTGCTTTTCGTGGAAGGTCTCGCGAAATCCTTTGGAAGCAATCATCTGTTTGAGAATCTTTCCATGGACATCAAGCGCGGCGAACATGTGGCCATCATTGGTGATAACGGTACCGGTAAAACCACGATTTTAAAAATCATCAATGGTCTTTTAGACGCAGACGGCGGCAAAATCACTTTGGGCACCAACGTCCATATCGGTTATTATGACCAGGAGCATCATGTGCTTCATCAGGAGAAAAGCCTTTTTGATGAAATTTCCGATGCTTACCCTACTCTCACCAATACGGAAATCAGAAATACACTTGCTGCTTTTCTTTTTACCGGTGATGATGTATTTAAACTGGTGCGTGACTTAAGCGGCGGTGAGCGTGGACGTGTATCTCTTGCTAAACTGATGCTTTCCGAATCCAATTTCCTTATTTTGGACGAACCTACCAACCACCTTGATATTATGTCCAAAGAGATTTTGGAGAATGCACTGAATGCATACGAAGGTACTGTTTTATATGTATCCCATGACCGATACTTTATTAACCGTACCGCATCCCGTATTTTAGATTTAACCAATCAGACCCTTATCAGTTATTTAGGAAATTATGATTATTATTTAGAAAAGAAAGAAGAACTGGAACAAAAACTTCTCGGCACTCCTACTATCGCAGCCGCCAAACCGGAAACTGTTTCCGAAAACAAGCTGGACTGGCAGGCGCAGAAAGAACTGCAGGCTAAGCAGCGGAAACGCGAAAATGACCTTAGGAAATGTGAGGAAGAAATCACTGCTCTTGAAGAACGGGATGCATTCCTTGATGAAGAAATGGCACTTCCCGAAAATGCTACGAACGTAGCACGTCTTCAGGAAATCACCAAGGAAAAAGAAGAAATTGCTTCCAAGCTGGAAGTATTGTATGAAAAATGGGAAACGCTGGAAACCTCATAGGTTCCAGCGTTTCTTTTAATTATAAAGTATCAAACGTTTCACGGATTGCCTTAATAAATCCTTCACTGTTTAAAACAGTTACATTTTCAAGGGATGTAATTAATGCAAGGTCCTTGGTCATCTTTCCGTCTTCGATGGTCTTTAAGGTTGCCTTCTCCAGCTTGTCGGCAAAAGTCATAAGCTCACCAATTCCGTCCAGTTCTCCTCTCTTACGCAGCGCTCCGGTCCATGCAAAAATCGTTGCAACGGAGTTGGTAGAGGTTTCTTCTCCCTTTAAGTGCTTGTAATAATGTCTTTGTACAGTTCCGTGTGCAGCTTCGTATTCAAAAACACCGGTGGGAGAAACAAGTACACTGGTCATCATGGCAAGGGAGCCGAATGCTGAGGATACCATGTCACTCATTACGTCACCGTCATAGTTTTTACAAGCCCAGATAAATCCGCCTTCTGCCTTCATAACACGGGCTACCGCATCATCAATCAAAGTATAGAAATACTCAATTCCGGCTTCGTCAAATTTAGTTGCATATTCTGTATCATAAATTTCCTGGAAAATATCCTTGAAATTATGGTCATATTTTTTAGAAATGGTATCTTTTGTAGCAAACCATAAATCCTGCTTGGTATCCAGTGCATAATTAAAGCATGCTCTTGCAAAGCTTGAAATGGACTTATCCGTATTATGTACGCCCTGAAGAATACCGCTTCCTGTAAAGTTATGAATCAGTTCTCTGGTTTCTGTTCCGTCTTCAGCGGTAAAAACAAGTTCTGCTTTACCTGCGCAGGGTACTTTGATTTCTGTGTTTTTATAAATATCACCATACGCATGACGGGCAAGGGTGATGGGCTTTTTCCAATTCTTCACACAAGGTTCGATGCCTTTAACAATGATGGGCGCACGGAAAACGGTTCCGTCAAGTGCCGCACGGATAGTTCCGTTGGGACTCTTCCACATTTCCTTTAAGTTATACTCTGTCATTCTGGCCGCATTGGGTGTGATGGTTGCACATTTTACAGCAACACCGTATTTCTTGGTTGCTTCCGCACTGTCAATGGTTACCTGGTCATTGGTTTCATTACGATATTCCAGACCCAAGTCATAATACTCTGTCTTTAAGTCAATATAAGGCAGTAATAATTCATCTTTAATCATCTGCCAGAGAATTCTGGTCATTTCATCCCCGTCCATCTCTACCAACGGAGTTGTCATTTTAATCTTTTCCATTTCATATCTCCTTTATTTGTAAATATCGTACAAACCGTTCTTCACCATATTTTCATAGGCATTTATCATGTGAAGTGTTGCAAGGCGTTCTGCTTCGGCTGCATTTTTATCCTTAATTGCTTCCATAATCAGTTTATGTTCTTCATTGGAAGCCATTCCGCGTTCCTTCGTAGACAGTGTTTTACGACGCACGCGCATAACATACTGGTGAAAATCCTGTAATAATTTCTGAAGCATTTTGGAATCACAGGCTTCGTACAAAATATGATGGAATCTGTTATCCAATTCCGCCATCTGCTCCATATGTCCTTTGGCTGCATGAAAACTGGCCAGATATACATTTTCTTCCAATTCTTCAAGCTGCTCATTGGTAATGTTTTCGGTGGCAAGTCTGGCGCACATTCCCTCTAAGGAAGACCGGATCATATAGATATCCTTTACATCCTTTACCGTGATACCGGTAACATAAGCACCTTTATTCGGCACAATCTGGATAAGACCCTCTAACTCAAGCTGACGGAAGGCTTCTCTTACCGGCGTCCTGCTAACCCCAAGTTCCTCTCCGATGGCAACCTCTTTTAATTCTTCATGCTCTTCGTATTTACCGCTTAAAATATCTTCCCGAAGGCGGTTAAAAACTCTTCCCCTCAGGGAATATTTATCCGTCACTTCCTGTTTTACATCATAACTACCCATTTTTTTACCTCTTTGGAATTAACCGATTGTCATATCAAGAAGCTTACATGCATATGCAATTTGCTCAATTAACTCAGCATCCGTAATAACAGTTACACGACCCTCTTCATACTGTTTATCTACCCATTTCTTCACCTCAGCAACAAGAGGACTGGATTTATCTAATTTCTCCTCTTCGGGAAGTCTGAAATAAGAATTAATCCAATGTGCAATTCCGGCAAGTCCGGATGTATTGGATACGGCACAAAGTACCGGTCTGTTCAGGAATTTCTCCGTATCGAAAATATTGTAAATTTCTTCATTCTTCAGAAGACCGTCTGCATGAATACCTGCACGGGTAACGTTAAAGTTCTTTCCTACAAAAGGTGTTCTGTCAGGAACCTTATAACCGATTTCTTTTTCATAATATTCAGCCAGCTCGGTAATTACGGTAGTATCCATACCGTTTAAATGTCCTTTCAGCTGGGCATATTCAAATACCATCGCCTCAAGGGGGGTATTACCGGTTCTTTCACCAATACCGAATAAAGAAGTATTGATACCGGAACAGCCGTACAGCCAAGCCGTGGTAGAGTTTACTACTGCCTTGTAGAAATCGTTATGTCCGTGCCATTCAATCAGTTCATGAGGTACCCCTGCGTGGGTATGGATTGCATAAATAATACCCTGTACACTTCGGGGAATAACCGCACCGGGATAATTTACACCATATCCCATGGTATCACAGGCACGTACCTTAATCGGTATCTTGTACTCTTCCATCAGCTTCATCAGTTCAAGACAGAAAGGAACAACATATCCGTAAATATCCGCACGGGTAATATCCTCTAAATGACATCTTACACTGATACCTTCGTTCAGACAGTCTTTCACAATGCTCAAGTAATGTTCCATTGCCTGTCTTCTGGTCATTTTCAGTTTCAGGAAAATATGATAATCGGAACAGCTTACCAAAATACCTGTTTCTTTCATTCCGATTTCTTTTACTAATTTAAAATCTTCCTTGCTGGCACGGATCCAGCTGGTTACTTCAGGGAATTCATAGCCTCTTTCCATACATTTATATACAGCATCCCTGTCCTTCTTGCTGTAAAGGAAAAATTCGCTGGCACGGATCATACCGTTCGGACCGCCCAGTCTATGTAAATAATCATAGATTTTCACAATCTGCTCAGTGGTATAAGGTGCCCTGGACTGCTGACCGTCACGGAAGGTTGTATCCGTAATCCAGATATCCTTCGGCATATTATGAGGCACTATTCTATCATTAAAAGGAATCTTTGGTACTTCAGAATATGGAAACATATTTCTAAATACATTGGGCTTTTCCACATCATCCAAAATGTACATATGCTCCTGAATAGAAAGCAAATTATTCTTTTCATTCATTGTCACAGGTCTATCTATAAACATGCTGCTTGTATCTCTCATCCTGTGTACCTCCTATATTTTTGCATTTACTTCTGTATAATTGTATACAATAAAACAACTTATGTCAACAATGAATTTATTTGAATCAAACCGCAGCCCTGTTTGTACCAGGGTTCCTTCAAATCAAGGCTTGTTAGTTGCAATTTTCTTTTGACCTCTTCCGCCTTCATTTGGGGATTCTTTTTGAGTAAAAGAGCGACTGCTCCGGAAACAATTGGTGTTGACATGGAGGTTCCGCTTTTGGCAATATAAGCATTTTTCAGATGCTTCCCTCTCTTTGAAAAAAAGGCATTACAGGAAAAGATTTGTGTCCCCGGAGCTACAATGTCAGGCTTTCTGATGTCATAAATACTGGGACCGCATCCGGAATAATGCTCACAAAGGTCTTCTCTCTCACCAAAGTAACCGCCTTCATGACACCCTACTGTAATCACATCCCGCAGAGAACCAATGGGTGATAAGGTCATTTCTCCCGGTCCGTTGTTACCGGCCGCACAAACAACAATGATTCCCTGCCTGCAAGCTTCTGTTACCAAGGAAAGAAGCGGACTTATCTTTCCGATCCGCAGTTGTTTCCCGGTTCCGATTGATATATTTAATATTTTAATCTGATAGAAGTCTTTATTTTCTAAAACCCACTCAAGACCTGCCACCATATTACCGATTTGTCCGTCGCCATTCTTATCCAGCACTTTACCCACAACCAGATTGGTCTCAGGTGCAATTCCCTTTAAATCTCCGCCGGAACACTTCCCGTTTCCGCTCATACAGCCTGCCACATGTGTTCCGTGTCCGCAATCATCATAGACAGTTTTTTGGTGATTTACAAAATCTTTAAATAACAATAATTTATGATCAAAGTCCGGATGTACTGCTATTCCGGTATCTAACATGGCAATGGTTATTCCCTTTCCGCCATCATAACGGTTTAACACTTCATCCGTACATCCTAATTGTTTTCTTACCCGTTGCATAAAAAAAGCTCCCGGCTTTTTTATTATCTTATGCCGGGAGCCTTATTTTGTTTTCAATGTCTTACTTTCGTTTTTTTGCCTTTGTAAAAGAATAACGCTACTGCCGCAGCCAAAAGACCAACAGCAAGTATCCACTTGGGATGTACGAAATCTCCGGTATCAGGTGTGTCATCTTTACCGGATAACTGCACAAAAGCATTTCCGTTTGAAACTACACCATATCCGGAATATCCGCTATAAGCAGAATATTTATAAATTCCAAATGGTGAAAAATGATTCGTCTTAAATTGGATATAATCACCGTCAGATAATGATACCACCTGATTTTCTACCGCTTCTAACTGGCCGTCCTCATCTAAGGTTACCATATGGAACTGCCCATCCTGATAGCCTGCCGGCAGGGGTATCATCACCGTCATATACTGCTTTCCAAGCTTCCTAATTGGAATTTGTCCGCCTGCATCATATAAGGTCATATCAAAGGCCAATAACTCACTGGGTAATTTCCCGCCGTATAATTCACTGTATGCACTACTGATGGATTCCTTGGCAAATGAACTGTCAGAGATAGAAAGTAAAAGCGCATCCTCACTACCGGGTAATGTAGCCATGATGTTTTCTTTTTCTTTGGAAAGTACGTTACTTTCTACCAGAATGTTCACGCCATCCGCTATAGTAACGGTAACGCCTGCTTTATTATCCGATACTAAGCTGCCTGCTTCATCATAAATCAGTCCGTTAAAGCCATAAGTTCCGCTTTCTAAAACAGTTCCTTTTAAATGGTTGGTTCCGGTAGGAACGATAATCTTTTCCACGCCACCGAATGCATAGGTTCTGTCTTCTGACGCCGCAAGCCGCTCTGATGCATCACCCAAAATAAGATTGGGTAAAACCGTTCCTTCCAAAACAGCGGTATCGGTACCGCCCTTAAAATCAAAGGCTCCAATACCAATTTCTCTTACGGAAGCTGGGATAACCACCTTAGATAAAGGACAATTACGGAACGCGGATGCGCCAATTGTCTTAAGCTGATTACCGCCGTTTACCGTGGTTAAGTTCTTACAATCCAAAAAGGCCGCTTCACCAATTATCTCTACCGAATCCGGAATATTAACTGCAGTAATACCCATATGATTCTTAAATACTTCCGGCGCAATCTGCTTAACGGTTGCCGGAATGTTAATGATACTGTCTGAACCGTTATAGGAAATTAAGATACCGTCTCCTACGATGACAAAAGCAGCTTCCTGATTTAACTTATCAAGGTAAGGGGTCTTTTCAAAGGCATTGGCATCAATAAAGGTAACACTGTCCGGAATCTCTATCTTACTTAAATCATCACAATGATAAAAAGCGCCATATCCGATTGTC
The DNA here is from genome assembly GCA_017561085.1 of Lachnospiraceae bacterium. Lineage (GTDB taxonomy): Bacteria > Bacillota > Clostridia > Lachnospirales > Lachnospiraceae > Suilimivivens. The sequence continues at coordinate 10,007 of JAFZDQ010000087.1, read as the reverse complement.
TTAACGCCCTTTGGAATTACGACTTCACTAAGGCCTGATCTGGCAAATGCAAAATCACCGATATCAGTAATATTTTCGGGAATTTCATATTGGGAAAGTTCCGTATCACGGTAATACGCCTGTGACGCGATTTTATTTCCAACTATAGTATATTTGGGGAAATCTTTTCCCTTTTCTGCATTATCGGTTATCAGATCCGTAATAGAACTGTCAACTCTGTGTATCTCTTCTTTTTCAGGTCCGGATAAATCAATTTGATTTACCGCTCCCACTCCGGTATTCGTTTCTGCATTCTCGATAAAAATAACTGCTCTTCCCGCTACGATGCTGGATTGGCCTAAAAGACGCTTGGTACTGTAACTGCCGCTGATTGTATGTACATCCGCAGGCAGATTCTGATTATTCTCCTGTCCCTCTGTATTTTCTGAACCGGACGCATCATCTTTTGACTCTTCTTTTGTTTCTTCTTTGTTTTCTTCTTTATTAAATTCGTCTGAATCAATAATGGTAGAATCCGAAACATCCTCGTATTCTATCTGTTCTACCAGGGATTCTTTTCTTGCAAGTGCAAACGCATCCCCATAGCTTCCCGGCGTCGCCTCAAAGGAAACCTTCCGGCAGCCGTCAAAAGCAGTTTCGTTAATCTGTCCCATGGAATCCGGCAAAATCACGTTCCTTAAACTTACACAATCTTCAAAGGCTTTGGCCTCAATGGAGCGGACCGGCAAAGGAATGTTTACTTCCTTCAAATTCATACAATTGGAAAATGCATACGCGGAAATATTGGTAAGACCGCTACCGATTTTTACATATTCCAGATAAGGATTGCCCCAAAATGCATATGCTTTTACTTCTGTTACCGATAAAGGCATAGAATACATTGCTTTCTGATATTCCGGTAACATAAAATAAATCACCGTCTTCTCATCATCATACAAAATACCGTCTTCCATACAAAGATAAGGGTTTTGTTCAGACAAAGTGATTGCTTCAAGCATTTCATCGCCTGCAAACACACCGCTTCCTACTTTTTGAAGGTTTGCCCCCAAGGTAACATTTTTAAGAGATTTATTGTTACTAAAGGATGCTGTCTCCATTTCCCTTACAGTATCGCCTATAACCAGCGTCCTTAAATTGGAACAGTCTGCAAAGGCACGATTGCCTACGGATTCAACGTCTCCTCCTACGATTACTTTCACTAAATAATCATTACCGGCAAAAGCTTCTTCTCCAATTACTTTGATTCCATCAGGAATAGACACGACTTCAGCCGTGCCTGTATATTTCAGTAATTTATTTCCTTCCATTTGAAAATCAGATGCGGTTACTTCTGCTTCCACATCTGATACAGGAATCTGGGTAACTGCTAACGCAATCACCGTTAGCAGTACCCCAAAAAACTTCGCCAGTTTTCTACTCATAGATTCTCCTATGCTGTTTTAACAGGTATCACTGCTTTGTCTTTCTTGAAGAATAAAATCAGTGAAATACATGCCATTCCGATTGCAAGGAACCACTTGGGATGAATCGGATCACCGGTTTTGGGTGTGGCATCAATTGCACCTGCTGATAAATTAGCAGTATCTACATAAATTGCATAAGGTGTAAAATGACTTGCCGTAAAGTTCAGACAAGGTACACCGTCTACTGTCGTAAATCTTGCGTTTACATCCTGAAGCATACCGTTTACTACTACACCAACCTTATTATTTCCTGCATACTGAATCAGTTCATCAGGAATCGGTAAGGTAATATTCACGCTGATTCCGGTGGTATCCGTAATCTTGGTTCTGCCGGTGGAATCATAAAGGCTGACATCCATTGCAAGGTACTTAATACGGCTGATATCACCATATTTAGCCTGTAATGCAGCTGTTACGGCTGCTGTTGCTTCCGCATCTTCCGTCACCTTCACGATAAAGTTATCGGTTGCACCATTTACGGTTACGCCTGCAAGTCCCGTATTGGAAATTCCGGGCTTTGTCACTTCAATTGTGGTTCCGTTTGTACCGCTTCCGGTACTTGTACTTCCGCCACCGCCTCCGGTATTGCCTGTATTTCCTGTATTTCCGGGATTCGTCACTGCTCCGGTTGCTCCGCCGGTTTTATAGGTCGCTGTAATTGCCACGTTTGCTGCCGGCATGGTAAAGGTAGTTGAAATTGCATGAGGATCCGCAAATCCTACCCCTGCCGTAGAAGTCGTCCATTTATCAAAGGTCTGTCCGGAGCTCTTTGCATAAGCATTGATTGCAACAATTGCTCCTGCAGGATAACTACCGCTTCCGCTACCGCCTGATACACTTACCGTATACTTTCTGGTATCGGTAGTTGTAGTCTGTTCCCGGTCGTCATCATAATCATCATCATGGTCCGTTCCGGGTTTAGGTGTTGAAGTTGCATTCTTTTCATAAGTAGCAAAGATTTCCATATCCTGGGTTACCTTATTAAAATTATTCGGTACCCATCGTACAAATTTATATCCCTTTCTGCTGGGCGGTACAGGAGCTATTGCAGCCGCGTCATGGTCAACCATCTGCTCACTGACAATGACCTTACCATTGTAATTATAGAAAATAACCTTATGTTTATTTACAGCATTGTTGGAATACTGTGCAATTAAGGTTCTGTTTTCGGTTACATTGGTATAGTCGTCTGACCATCCTGTAAAAGTATGTCCGGGTCTTACCGGATCAGCAGGAGGCGTTGCACTGTGTCCTGCGATAATATCGGTTTCTTCTTTTAATAATTTTCCGTCATAATCGATAAATCTGACAGTAAATAAATCAGATAAATATTCTACGGTAATATCATAATAGTGGCCGTAATCATCTGCGGAAGTATCCTTATAGGTACGGATGGTATTGGTAGGAACATGCTCGAACGCATCCTTTACAATATGTACTTCCTTACCGGGAATGGTTACTTCAATTCCCACATTACCGCCAAAGGCCTTTTCTTCAATACGGTTTACTGTAGCAGGAAGTGTTACTTCGTTGAGTTTATCACAGTCATTGAAACAGAATTTCGGTACAACTTCCAGTTTGGAAGCATCTTCTAAAAGCACCTTAACCACATTGTCACAATCTTCAAAAGCACCGTCTTCAATGGCACTTACATTTGCAATTTTCGGGTCAGAGGATGTAATCACAATACCGCTGTTTCCTGCTTTTCCTCTGGAAGGAAGACACTCTTTAATGGTATAAGAACCATCCTGGTTCACAGAGTAAATGATTCTGTTTTCAGCTTCAAAGAAATCGTTTCCGGCAATATCTGTCATTTCATCACAGCCTCTGAAGGGCGCTTTACCCATTTCAGAAAGGTCATCGCCAAGAACCACTCTCTGTAATCTTTCACAACTGTCAAAAGCATAATCGGGAAGTGATTTTACATCACTCATGGTAATGGAAAGAATCCGGTCATTACCGCGAAGTTCTGTCTCGTAGATTGCTCCGTCTTCGCTTCCGCTCTTATAATCTTCATAGTAACCGCTGAACAGACCGGGAACCGCACCATCACCCTGACTCTTGGTACACATGAGATAACTCTTGTAGCCTTCATCCCCTGTACCGAAATAAGTGCTTACATTCCGGTTATTCTCGGTAGCTGTAAAGAAGCTTGTCGCATCAATGGATGTAACACCTTCAGGAATTACGATATTCAGACAGGTATTAATCCACTGAAGTTCCTTGTCAGTTACCGTCTGATATTCCATGGTTGCATTGCTTCCGCGTTCAAAGTTTTCAATAATACTATAGGGCTTCTGGGTAAAGTACTTCTTCGGCATGGAAGGAACTGCTCCATCCGTGAAGTATCCCTGATTCAAAAGTTCCAAATAAGCATCATCAATCCAAGGACCGTAGGAAGGATCGTCATAAGCAGAGGCATCTCCGCCACTTGCAATCCATACTTCGGTGAAACGGATTCTGTCGGTATCATACATACCGTTTTCATCATAAACTATTTCTTCTACATCGAACTCTTCATTTACCACCGTAGAATAGGTTCCGGTCACACCGCCGTATTTCGCATAATAAAACTCTTCCATCTCTTTCAGATGCTCGGTGTTTCTTTCATCTAATTCACTGTATTTGGGATAATCAAGCAAGGTTACATCACTTGACTTATTATCATACATTACGGTGAGGAAATCCGGTTCTAAGCTCTTGTAACAGATTCTTTTACCGGCATCATCAATCTTACCGCTGTCTTTGCCCATAGCAAATTCAAAGGGCTCATATCCTTTTACGATATCCCCATGCATGGTAAGCTCGTTACTGCCTGTCTTAAATGCATCCTGTCCAATGGTGAAGTTATCATAACCAATCAGTGGAGGCTGGAAGGTTACATCAATTAATTTCGGACAGTTTGCAAAAGTTCTGGTTCCGATGCTGTTAACGGAATTACCGATTTCTACTTTTTCAAGGTTGTTTAATCCTTCAAAAACAGAATCCCCTAATGTAGTTAAGGATTCATCCTGAATGGTAATGGAGCGGATTCTCTGACGCAAATTGTCATCACTCATGGCACCGTTTGCAATGGTTTCGATGTCATAGGCACCAACCTTCGCAGGAATAATCAAATCAATGGGCTCTGTGGACTTCTTGTCAATGGGTCTGCAAGAGGTCAGTTCCTTGTTTTCATTGGCCTGCAACAGATATTCTCCGTCACTGACTTCGTAACATTTCACGCCCTGTGAATTCACATAAACATAAGGCACGAAATTAGACACTCTGGTAAAGGACTGCCAGGTAGACTGTCTGGGATATGCTTCTTTACCACTGATGTTCTTTTCGGGACCCATAACATAAAAATCAGGGTTCAAAACATCTACAAATAAATTATTATAGGTTACATTACTTCCGTCTGCGGAAATATCAAACCCTACATTACCGCAGACCGTACTTCCCGCCAAAGCGGTAAAATCAATATAGGATAAACCGGAACAATTCTTAAAGGTTCCTGCCGGAATGTTCACTACACCATTTAAACCAAAGTTTGCAGGGAATTTAACGGAAGAGAGCTTATCTCTACCGGCAAACAGATAATTACCGATTTCACTGCCTGCCGCACCGGTAATCTGCTCCGGAAGTGCTGCGTGATTCCAGGAACCGGTCTGTACGTTAGAAATCGCAAAAACACCCTCTCCAAGGGAAACGATTCCTGTTTTTTCCATCTGTACGTCATTTAAGGCATAACAGTTATAAAATGCGTAGTCTTCAATCTTACAGGTTGCTGTGATGGCACCCATATTCACGTTTTGGAGTTTATGACATTCCGCAAATGCACCATCCCCGATCTGGTCCACGGAATAAGGAAGATCCAGGGCTACGATTCCACTGTTTTTAAACGCTTCTACACCGATTTTCACGGTACCGCTTAATGTTACGGAAGATAACTGGGAACAATCCTGGAAAGCCCTGTTACCGATGTCCGCTACGTTGGTAAAGGTAATACTCTTAATAAAGGAGTTCTTAAACGCTTCATCACCCACATACTTAATTTCCTTGGGCAGACTTAAGGTATCTACGTTTTCAATATTTTCAAAAGCATTGTTGGAAATACCGATAATTTCTGTTGACGCACTGGTTGCAAGGAATCCGTTACCGTCATTATTGGCACCGATATCGGGGGTTCCGCCTTTGGCAAGGTAAACCTTTTTACTGGTACCGTCCGCGGACATACCGGGGCTTACGTTGTCAGTTACGGGAACTAAGGTATAACCGGTACCGGGAAGGTAGCCTTCTGCGCCGGGACTTAACTCACTGGCAAGATCACAATAATATCTACTCTTCTGTGTATTATCAAAATGAATGGCAGGGTTAAAGGTAATATCTGCCGGTTTCTCTACAACTACGGGAGGTGCACCGGGATTGGGATAATTCTCAGGGTCTGCTTCATAATCTGCAAGGGCCTTATCATAAAGGGCCTTCTCGGTCAGATAATCATCATATTCCTTACATTTCTCAACATACCTGTCATAATTCTCCTTGGCATGTTTGATAAACCAGGTGATATCCGTATTGGAACCGCCCGATTCAACCATCTTAATATTGTCATAGGTAAGGACATAATCCTGATATCCTAAGCCGCCGGAACTGTAAAAGTCATTAAAATCATCCTCTGTTACGGTATAATATCCCGCATGGGCAGAGTTACCAAGCACAACTTCCGTTTCGGGATAAAGGTCATTGTACTCGCAAATAATCGCTCTGGTATTTCCATCCACGGTGGTGACATAATACTTAAACTGCCAGTTTAAGGAAAAGCTTTTGTCACTTAACTCTCTAACGGAATAGGACGTAAAAATTTGATCCGGATTAGCGGGCTTTGTCAAAATACCATTGGGATCAAGCTCTAAATCAGCCCCAACGGAATAAGCCGGATTTCCTCTTCCGTCCGTAAAACCGGGTTCTTCCACCTTTAAGGTTTCCGCAGAAAGGTTCTGTACGGGAATGGCAGCAACCACTATTGCCGATGCCATAAACAGACCGCCTATGGTTTTCCGGATTTGTCTCCTCATCTTCAGATTTTTCTTTTTTGTTGTTTTAACCTTTGCCATTATGACACTCTCCTCGCTACAACTACGAAACGTCCGTCAGTCTGTGAATTATCACAGGTTGACAAGGTGATAAGGCTGTCGCCGTATTTTGCGGTAACACCCATATCATACAAAGATAATTTTTGCATCTCTGCCATATAGGAATCAAATTCTGCTTCCGAATTGGCATTTGTAAACTGATAATATTTAAACACCATGTCATCCTTTTGGAATACCTGGGAGCGGAATACATACATTACTTCATAAGTCCCTTTTTCATAAATCGTATCAAACTGTATGTACTTATGCTCTTTTCCATAGGATTCCTTGGCATATTTCTGTAAATTACCGAACATGCTTCCGGACTTCATATGGTGACCATATATAATCAGATTGGTTGACCTAGGATAGACACTACAGTTGCAATCCAAAAAAATACTGCCGTTTTTGTCATATTCCTGGTCAAAATTGTGATCTAAGTAATAATCGTTGTTTTCTGTCTGCATTACAGGGTAATCAATTATAGTATCGTCAATTTTTAGCCATCCGATTAGTTTTTTATTCTTTTCATATAAAATTTTATATTCCGGAAGGATATCCGGCAGCTCCTGGTTGGTTTTGTGAACCTTTACCTGCTCCTGTCCGCTGAAAAAATAATGCTCTTTTCCATTGTCTTTCAGTTCTGATAACTTTTCATAGTCCGTATTGGTTCTGGAAAGCTGGTAATAATATATCCCGAAATATCCGAAACAAAGAAGTGCAATCAAAGAGGCTACTGCCACAATCCCTTTTCGTCTTTTTTCTGCACGTTTCATTTCGGAGAGAATTTCCTTTTGCATGGTCTCATCATATTCATGCAAGGCCTTCACGGAAGTTCTTTTGGCGGAAGTTTTTGGAGCAGACAAAGAAGCCTGCTTCTGCTTGTTAGTCTTTCCTGTTTTGGATGCCCTGTTTTTAGCTATTGCTTTTCCTTTGGATAAAGCAGCTGCATTCTCTGCAGTAATGCCCCGTTTTTTTAATAATTCGACTTTTTCATAAATTTCATCATCGAAATCAGTACCTACTGCAGTTTCGAAACGATACGTTCCGTTTAATAAATCACTGTATAATTGATATATGGAAACAGGATCGTCTAAATCGGTCCCGCTTTTAATTTTGTTAATCTTGGTCAGGTCACGAAGCCCGGCTTCATAATCTGCCCTGGTCCTGAACCGCCTACCGGCTACTTTCAGTTCATCAGCCGTCATGGCATACTTCTCCTTTATGACATATATATTCTATTTTACTATATATTGAAATTTATGCAAGACTTTTGTCAACATCTAGGGTCTGATTTCAGTCCGAATTCTCTCTGATTTCCGTCGTTTTCCTGAAAAAATATTTTTCCGCTTGCACTGAAACACATACAAGCCGCCATGCATATGATAAACCATAAAACAAAAACAATATCGGAGGCAATACAATGAGCGATTTAACAGCCAGCGGATGCGGATGCCAGTCAGCCGTAACTACAAATAATGGTGGAGGATGCAGTTCCATCATTTGGATTATCCTTTTACTCTCCTGCTGCGGAGGCAACAGCTGCACAAATAGCTGCGGCGGCGGACTCTTTGGCGGAAATAACGACGGTTGCGGCGACAGCATGATTTGGATTCTTTTACTCCTTTGCTGCTGCGGCGGTAACGGATTCGGATGCTAATTACCTAAATAAAAAGATACCATTCTAAGGAAATAGGCTCCCTAAGGAGCCTATTTTTCTGCATATCCCAATGATATAAAACATAAACTTAAGAAATAAGGGAGGTGCTGTTATGGACGCGGCCAAACAATCCGTCATTGATGAATTTGACAAACGCTTTACCAACAATCGCATCCAAATGCTGAAAGTTCTCTCCCCGTATCTGGATATACCGATGCAAAAATATTTGTCTGTGTATATTAAATTTACCGAATTTCAAAACGCACTGAAGCTTTTAAACACCAATACAAGCACTAATACAGCAGGCTGTTTTGATTATTTCCAAAAGAAGAAAAACGGCAGTTTTAAGGAAATGTTTGAAGAATTAGCCTGCTTTTCTTCCAAAGAGGAAGCGCAAAAGATTCACAACCTGTTATCTGTAATTGAGAATATTGAAAAATATAAAGAAATTATGCAAACCATGGAATTATTTAGTGATTTCATGCCACAAGACGGTGGAAACGCTACCAATGAAGGCGGAATGAATGACATCCTCCTGAATATGCTTTCCCCGGAACAAAAGGATTTATTTGAAATGTTAGGAGGATTGACAAATGGAGACTGATTGGATGAAGGATGAATCCTTAAAGGATATCCCTTCCCAGAAACTGGATTTTTTACAAACCTTATTATTCGAAAGCAGTTCCTTAAAAAAGGAACAAATGATGCCATTTCTTTTAAACATCGCAAAACTAAGCCGTGAACAAAGCATTTCCTTCAGCGATGCGGAAATCGAAGCAATCACTGCCGTTTTACGAAGGCACGCTACTGCAGATGAAATTAAGAAAATGGAAAAAATTTTAGCTTTAAAGAAAAAGAAAAGTTAGAACAATTCAATTCAAAAAAAGTGCAGGAACAAAAGTCCTGCACTTCTTCTTGTAATTAAAACAACAATTATTTACATACAATATTTACAATACGTCCGGGAACATAGATTTCCTTTACGATATTGCCGGAGAGCTTATCACCAAGTGCTTCTTTTGCTTTGGCGATAACAACATCCTTCTCTTCTGCCTTGTCTACGTTGATAGTTGCCTTCATCTTACCATTAATCTGAACTGCAATTTCAACAGTTGCTTCCTGGGTCTTAGCTTCATCATATACAGGCCATGCTGTCTGATATACTCTGCCTTCATAACCGTTCGCATTCCAAAGTTCTTCGGTAATATGAGGAGCTACAGGGTTCAGTAAGGTAAGGAGTGTCTTAAATTCACCCTTGGTCACTGCATTCTTCTTGTAGAAGTCGTTAATGAGTGCCATCATGGCAGCAATTGCAGTATTATACTTGAGACTTTCAAAGTCGTTACTTACTTTCTTAATGGTCTGATGCATCTTCACTTCCATATCAGCGGAATATCCGTCACCATCCACTAAAATATCCTGTAATTTCCATACTCTGTCAAGGAATCTGCGGCAGCCCTTTACGCCGTCTTCAGACCAGGATGCACTAAGGTCAAATGCACCAATAAACATTTCATAAGTACGGAGTGTATCTGCACCGTATTCTCTTACGATATCATCAGGATTTACTACGTTTCCACGGGATTTACTCATCTTTTCGCCGTTGGAACCTAAAATCATACCATGGGAAGTTCTCTTCTGATAAGGCTCTTTACAAGGAACTACACCTTCATCATAAAGGAATCTGTGCCAGAATCTGGAATATAATAAGTGAAGTGTGGTATGTTCCATACCGCCGTTGTACCAGTCTACGGGCATCCAGTAATTCAG
>JAFZDQ010000086.1 GCA_017561085.1 Lachnospiraceae bacterium | reverse complement strand
GCCAGCGTTCATCCCGAGCCAGGATCAAACTCTCAAATAAATGTTGTTTGTTCCAGGTTAAGATTAACTCTAGCTAATTTAACCGTTATACTGTTTGTTTGGTTCGTTTCATTCAAGAAACTTCTCTGAATCTTCTTCAGATTCCACATCCGTCGGATGTGTTTTACTCTTAAAGAATTTTCAGGGTTGCATTGCTGTTTATTTGTCAAGGTACATTGTCTGTCTTTCAACAGACAGCTTTGATATAATATCACATTCTGTCACATCATGTCAAGGCTTAAATGAAAATATTTTAAAAATTATTTTCGTTGCTTTTTGTTTGCATCAACTGCATCAGCAACGAAGATTAATATATCACTAGGAATTCCAATTGTCAATGCCCTTTTTGTAAAATTGTGTGCTTTTTTCAAACATTAGCGAAAATTAACAAAAAGCCCATAAAAATGGGCTTTTTTTAACCATAATCACCAAATACTGAATCCGGCATATGTTAATTTAATGAAATAGTAGCATTTTTATCCCCATCTTTAAGGGTAATCGCTAATTCACCAATATTTTCCGCCTGCTCTTCATTTATTTCCCGAACAAGTACAAGCATTACTTTTTCACCGGCTGCTATTACTCCCTGATAATTTCTAAGGTCATCCGGAAGCATGGTTGCCAAAGCATTTTTTGTTTTACCATTCACTGCAATTTTATAGCGGATATCTTTCCCTGCGAAATCCAAAGAACATTCCTGCGCAGAATCATTATAAGCAGCAAATTTCAATAATAATAATTTATTCCCTTTCGTTGCTTCCATTATAAAGAATAATTCATCCCCGGCATCAGGATAGGAATCCTTTACTTCATATCCTTCGTAAGAAATATGTACGCCCTCCAAATTAAGGAAATCATTAATTGTAGCAGGAATAAAAGTTTCATTTTCATCCTTTTCAATGACAGGAACTGCCTCATCGGGAATTAAGGTTGACTCTGTTTGAACATTTTCATCAACATCAGCTTCAGCATCCGGCTCTGCATCCGTAACCGCTTCCTCTGTTCCTTCTACACTTTCCGCCTCCGTTTTGGATTCATCCAACAACTTTCCGGGCTGATAATCATTATATTTACGTACAGTAGCCGCCGCATACTCAACCACCAGGTCCTTGGATTGTTCATCCAATTCCGGAATAGTATTGGCACAACCTGTCAACATCATCATACATCCGGTTAACATCGTTAAGACCGCAATCGCTTTCCTCATCCTAACATTCCCTTCTTTTCATCAGTCACTTCTTCTATTACAACTTCCTTATCAGGTGCACACTCTTTTTCCTCTTCTTTATCCTCTTTCTTTTCGAGGAAAATATAAAGGAAGGAAATCACTAATGCAATAATTCCGACAATTAAAAACAAAAGTGCTTTCGGCAACGTCTCTAATTCGGCAAAATCAAACACAATCAGCTTAACACATACAAATACCGCTAAGATCAGACCGCAAATACGGTAACTTTTGTCTTTGAGCTTGAAACCGACGGCAACACTGATAATGGATACCACCATCAAAAGTGCACTTACAATAACCGGTGTTTTAAATCCTGCCGCGAAAATCATATAAACCAGATAACCGAACAGGATAAAATACCGTTTCGGAACATTCAACCGATACCGTTTTCTAAATACGGTTAATATCATGATTACCCCAATCACCATGGTCAGTGCATTGAACCAATAATCATCTATACTAATTGTGGAAAGACTTATCAGTCCTGCCATCGAAACATTAACTATATTATACGGAAGAATCGTCCTATCATCTTTTCGTGTAGGCAGGTGATTAAACAGCATAAATACGCCGAACAAAACTGCCATTGCTACCGGGCATGACCAGTCAGCGGAACAAATACTTAATACAACACCAACAAGACATACCGTTATATTAATTTCATGGAACAATACTAATCTGCGTATGAATATTGTAGTTAAAATAAGTGCGGCAACCGGAATAATCACATACCAGTTTTCGCCGATCCATAACGCCTCAAAGGTAACAAGTACAGCCAAAATGGCATCAAGCGCAGTTAATTCTTCCGCTTTCACGGAAAGAATTTTCGTGGTAACAAATAACACAACCAGCGCGATAACGCTTTCCTGCCAGCAATCGTTGAAACAGCTAAGTAAAACAATCACTGCCACACTAAAGTAATATTGTATGTACCGTTCCTTTCTTTGTCCCCAAAGAATAAAGAAAATTACACCTACCGCAACCGCCATAACTTCAGCAATAATTCTGTTAAACAGTTCTTCTCCGCTAACAGGACCTTCACCCGTATAGGTAATGCAGGTAATTAAAATTGCAAAAACGCCAAGTACAATAGAATACAAAATGGTAAGTGCAATATTCTGCTCTTTCTTCTGTTGCCAATAAATCAAATTCACCAGCACAAGTGACGCAATCACGAAACAAATCACAAAAATCAGATTCATGTCATCAAAAAATACAATAGCTGTCACAATACAGGTAAACAAGGTATGCGCTACCAAATGCACACCGGCAATAACGGAACGGTTGCTCTGATTGGGTAAAAAGATACTGGCCAAATTAATCATCAGCAGCATGCCTACCATAATCAGGAAATTCAGTTCCGAATCAAAGCCATCTATCGGGAAAAAGCTGATATAACATCCGAAAATCGTAATCAGCCGGATGGATGCAGCATCCTTTTTGCGGCTGAATAATATAGAAAATACTGCAATCGCCAAGGTAATGACTGATGCCATCAAACCATTGATATTTTCAAGCACCAAATAGTTAATGACCGTTGCAATAAACAGACTGCTGATACCGATTGCTGTTGTTACCAGGGAAAACGGTCTGCTGAGTCTTTTTATTAAAAGTTCGGAGATTGCAATTACCGCTACTGCTGCGGCATATAAGCAAAGTCCCTGCCATACACCTTCCAAATAGTTGAAACCGAAAATTACCAAAGAAGCAAGTACAAATACAGCACCTACCGTACTAAAAATGCCGGCACCGATTTTAAACTCTACTGCATCCTTCTTTTTAACCGGTGCAGGTTTTACGGTTGCTGTCTTAGTTTCTGTTGAAGCAGGTAACGGCTGTGCCGGAGCAGTTGTTGTTTCAGAAGAAAGAGGCTGCGCCGGAGCAGTTGTCGTTTCAGAAGCTATCTGCTGTGCCGGAGCTGCATTTGTCTCTTTTACAACTGTTTCACTTATTTTCTCTTCGCTCTTTTTCGGCATCTGACCGGTACGTTCCAAATAAATACGATAGGTTCTGTCCGCTTCTCTTTCCACCTGCTGCGGAGTGGCCTTTCCGCTCATCAAATCCTTTAACATCTGATTTAAATACTGATCATAATACGGATCCTTGGAAATTTCTATCAGGGAAAGCAGGCGCCTTTTCATCCGCTCCTTATCTTCCCAAAGCTGTGCTTCCTGCCGCAACTTCTTCGCTAATTCATATCCGTCCTGTTCATTAATATCCCCATTTACAAACTGATTCATCTTATTCTCCCGTCATTTCAAGTTCAAACCAAAATTCTACGCCGTTGTCATAATTGTTCACACCGTACTTTTGGTTCATCGCTTCCATAATTGCTTTTACGATAGAAAGGCCTACGCCACTTCCGCCATATTCCCTTGTCCGCGCTTTATCCACTTTATAAAACTTATCCCACAAATGCGGTAAACTCTCTTCCGGAATCGGGCTCCCTGTATTAAACACGGAAACACGGAGCGTGATACCATTCTTTATACATTTTACATCAATTACCCCTTCTCCTGCAACATGATTCAACGCATTTGTAAAATAGTTGCCAAACACCTCTTCCACCTGATATTCATCTGCCCAGACATAAATCGGCGGGTATTCCTCCATCATCACGCGTACGTCCTTTTGTTTACACAAAACCTCCGAAGCATGCAGATAATTCTTAATAAGCGCCACCATGTCAAAACGCTCCATAGTCACTGCATCACTGCCAAATTCCAACTGGTTTAAGGTAAGAAGTTTTTTCACCATGGTATTCATCTTGGCCGCTTCGTCCATGATTACATCCAAATAATAATCCCTGCTCTCTTCATCATCCGTAATGCCTTCCTTCAGCCCCTCGGCATACCCTTGAATTAACGCAATGGGGGTTTTCAGTTCATGGGATACTCCCGACAAAAACTCGGTACGCATTTCATCAATTTTCGTTTTCGTTTCAATATCCCGCAAAAGTTCATTATTAGCACTCTTTAATTCAGAAATCGTCTTTTCCAAGGTATAAGAAAGTTCATTGATATTTTTACCCAAAAGTGCAATCTCCGTTTTACTGTTTCCGGTATATTTGGCATCAAAATCCAAGTGAATCATTTTTTCAGAAATGGAAGTCAGTTCCATAATCGGTCTGGTAATTTTTCTGGAAACAAAAAAACTGATAATCACACTTAACACCACCGCACAACTGCCCACATAAGCCAAAAAGCGGTTGGCAAGCTTCACGCTCTCTTTGATACTCTCAATCGGACTTCTAAGTAAAAACAGATTACCATCCTTTAAAACGCCCCACATTTCCACGAATTCCGAATGACTTGTTTCATCCGCAAATATCCTGATTTCATAATCATTTCCGGATTCAATGACAGTATTTTTTCCGGATTTTTCCTGCACAAACAAACTGTTTAATAAATGCCTTGTCAGGGACTCATAATCATGGGCAGAGGTTCTTAATGCTCTGGTATTGGAATCGAGCAATAAATAAGTAATATTACTTTTTTCACAAAGGGTATGAAACTGCGCCCAAAACTCCTCTTTTTGATCTCCCTTATAATCGGCTCCCCGATTCATTTCATGATAAGCACCGGTAAGCACCTTTTGCTTTTCGCTTAAATAATACTGTTCCAAAAATGTATTATTAATAAATAAACAAAGGAGAATCGTTCCTATAATAAATGCACAAAGCACGCTGGCAAATTGTTTTCTGATGGAATATTTCATATCTGTTTATCCCCTGCTTCGATATCAATCAAAAGTGTTTCTTATTTTATCTTAACATTTTCCCCCTAAAGTCACAATGTATTACACAAATCTTTCACAAATCAAAAATGGCACCGATAAACGGCACCATTTCTTTTTATTTCACGCCCTGCATAATCCGGCTTTTTAATAACCGATTTCCAGCAATACTTTATCCATCAGTTCTGCATTTTTAATAGAAAATTCGGGTGTAATGTATGCACTCTCCGTTCCATTAACCACATTGCACATCTGCTGAATTTCCAGGGAATAGTTTTGAGGAGCCTGAACCTTACGGACAATCACTTCCTCATCTTTGATAATCTTATAACTCAAATCACCGGCCTGATTGTACTCAACCTCAGAAATAATCACACCCTCTGAACCATGGATATACAATCTGTCATAGCGGGCACCCTTAAATCCAAGCATCATACCCACATTAAAGGATGCTCTGATTCCGTTATCAAATTTTAAAATTCCGGCCGTTAATAAATCAACTCCTTTATCACTCATCTCTGCATTTGCCTTTACAAATACCGGATTGGCATCTGTCAGGGAAAGCATCATGGTGGTACAATAGCAGCCCAAATCATACATGGCTCCACCGCCCATCTCTTTGTATAAACGGATGTCTTCTTCGTATCCCTGGGTCAAAAATGCACTTTCCATGTAGTCCACTTCACCGATTATGCCGCTTTTTACATCTTCTGCCAATGCCTTCACATAAGGACTGTGTAAATAAGCATATGCTTCCATCAAAACGACACCTTTTTCCTTGGCATGGGCAAACATTTTCTTCGCCTCTTCTGCATTTAAAGCAAGGGGCTTTTCACAAAGTACATGCTTCCCCGCATCAATTGCTTTCATAACCCATTCATAATGTAAGTGGTTGGGAAGGGGAATATATACCGCCTGTACATCCTCATCCGCAAGAAGATTCTCATAGCCTACATATGCCTTTTCAAAGCCGAATTCTTCCTGATATCTTTTTACCTTCTGTTCATCTCTGCCGGCAATGGCATACAATTCACAATCCTCTACCATCTTCATACCGGGAATCGTGCAACCTGCCGCGATGGCTGCCGTTCCCAAAACACCCCATTTAATACTCATCGTTTTCTCCTTTATATTTAATCTGCGCCAAAACATTGTCCGGCTTATTGCTTACAAAAATAGGAATGCTCCGCCACAATTTGAAATCCGGTCTTTTCAGCCGTCTTTCTGGAGCCTTCGTTGGCTTTATTACAATCCCAGACAGGCTCCTTGCCGATACCTGTCGCATACCGGACCATTTCCTTTGCTACCACTGCCGCAAGCCCCTGTCTGCGGTATTTTTCGGAAGTTTCAATTCCGATATCAATCTGCTTATGGCTGACTGCCGCGGAAAAAGCAACCGCTGCCACTTCATCTTCTTTTAAAAGGCAATAGCCCTTGCCGTTTTTTAAAAATTCCTCAGGACTGCTCCAGAAAGAAGCCGGTACAATCTTCCCGGAAATCCGGGGCAGGATTTCTGCGTCAATCTCTTTTAAAACAAAACCATCCGGAATAGTACTTTCTTGAACTCCGCTTTCCTTCATAGTACTTTCCTTCATTGCGCTTTCCCAAACCGATTCATAATCTTCTCTTAATCGGAACCGGTACCTTGGCTCCTCTGAAAGTGTTTCCTTCTCCCGAAAGAATGCTGCTACCGATTCATCCTTCAGTTCCAGGACAAACCGTCTTGGATTATTTCCGGCTTTATTGAGCATCAAATCATAGATTTCATTTAAGAATGCTTCATCCGGATTTCCCGATAAATAAGCAAACCCGCTCTGATGCCAGAATAATGCTACTTTGGGTTCTTCTAAAGAATCGGTAAAAATGTCAC
The DNA here is from genome assembly GCA_017561085.1 of Lachnospiraceae bacterium. GTDB lineage: Bacteria > Bacillota > Clostridia > Lachnospirales > Lachnospiraceae > Suilimivivens. The sequence goes on along the minus strand of JAFZDQ010000086.1, from coordinate 1,936 downwards.
CGGGCTGGAAGCCTCCTGCAACAGAGGAGGGATATACCGTGTTACAGGTATTTTCCTCTGCTAATTCTATAAAACTTGAATACTGATTTATTTGTACTTTTTGCATTTATGTTTCCTCTAGTTTATAGCCCATTCCCCAAATGGTTTTAATCATGTCGCCCTTTTCACCCATTTTGCTCCGCAACTTCTTTACATGGGTATCTATGGTGCGGGCATCACCAAAGTAATCGTAATTCCACACACTGTTCAATATTTTTTCACGGGATAAAGCAAGTCCTTTATTCTCCAAAAAATAAGTAAGCAATTCGAACTCCTTATAACTAAGTTCAATCGGATTGCCGTCAATGGTCACGCTATGGGCCGCCTTATCAATTACGATGCCGCCGCATTCCAAAACTTCTTCTGCTGAAAGCTGGTTGGTACGGCGTAAAATAGCTTCTACCCTGGCCACCAAGATCTTAGGACTGAAGGGCTTGGAAATATACTCATCCACGCCAAGCTGAAAGCCCAAAAGTTCATCCCGCTCATCCGACTTGGCAGTTAGCATAATAATCGGCACCTGGGAATAACTGCGGATTTCCCGGCAGGTTTCCCAACCGTCCATCTTGGGCATCATAATATCCAAAATCACAAGGGCGATATCCTTCTGTTCATAAAAGATATCCATCGCCTGACTTCCGTCCTCGGCTTCAATTACCACATAACCGCTTCTTGTCAGGAAATCCTTCACCAGTTTACGCATTCTCGCTTCATCATCTACTACTAAAATCTTTAATCTGTCCACGCTTATCATCCCCTTTTCGGAACCATTCTTGGAATATTATTGATATTATACCGCGAAAATATGTTTATTCTGTGAAACTGACATATCTTTCACTCCATATTCTGATTCATTATTACGGTTCCATCTTCAGTTCCAATTCTTTTTCACGGATTTTTTGTTCCCGCTGGGAAAGTTCCTGTTCCCAGGTAGCATACTGGTCTGTCAGGGTCTGTTTGTAATTTAAGATATTGGGATTATCACTCTTTAACGTAATAACAAACATAAGAAGTACCAATATCACCAAGAAAATATTCACCAGGACCGACACCCGCAAAGGATTTTGGCTTTTCTTCTTGCGGGAAGGGCGGATTCTCTGACGCACCTTACTTTTCTCTGTATCCTCTTCCATATCATGGGAAAAAGTCATATACATAGGTATGGGCCTTACCATATCTTCGGGCATACCTGTTTTGTAAAGCCTTCCCTGAATTTCCCGCAAATATTCCCACCCTAACGGAGTCTTAAATATCTTTTCATCTAAAAGCCTGTCATAAACCGCCAAAAGATTCTGGGGTGTAAGACCATCCACTCTCTTACGGAAGTATTCTATTTTTTTCAATTCCTCGTCGGCAAGTCCGGCGTCCTGATAAGAACCGAAACGGTAACCGCTCACCTTCAAATTTTCTTTGTCAGCCATAATAACAGCATTCCTTTTTCTCACTATATGATACTAATATTTTACGCTATTTGAACATCATATGCAAATAAAAAAACCGCATACACATGCGGTTTTAGTGGATTAGGCGGGAGTCGAACCCGCGTCCAAAGACCCATTCCCTGTCCTTCTACTATCGTAGTCAGTTGTTCCGGTTACCCTCATTCCCTCCGGAACCGGGAAACTGACACCCCGATTCGTTCAGTAGCTTCATCATACGCCCACAGGTGCAAAGCTTAGCCTGTGTCGTTTCCTACATAGTCGATGCCCGGGTCCTAATGTGTAGGTGCACTAGGTCGGACAGCTGCCAACTAGGCAGCGAATGCTAATTTTTCGTCAGCGTTTATATTTATTTTCGCGATTTGACGCATCGCCTGCGGATAGCTTCTCCAGCTGCAAGACCCCTGTCGAAACCTTGACTAACCCTTATATCAAACAGTTTCCTCCTATTAGGATTC
>JAFZDQ010000085.1 GCA_017561085.1 Lachnospiraceae bacterium | reverse complement strand
GACATCTATGCAAAGGCTTGGGACGGAGAAGGTGAGTTTGACTGGGTTGCAGCAGCGATTTCCGGAGGACTTCACGGAGAAGTGGGAACCAGATGGCAGTACAGCTCTATCGGCTTTGTAATCCTGGGAGAAATTATCACCAGGGTAAGCGGACAGTATGCCAACGATTATCTTATGGAGCATATTATTAAGCCCCTCGGAATGAACGAAACAGCCTTCAGACCCACCGTAGAAATGGCGAAACGTGCCTTCCCTATGGGAGAAAGAGACAGGAAGCGCTTGAATGACATTATCGAGGGCACTCCGGAGAAAAATGCGGATTCCTTCTGGGCTAAAATCCCTTCAACCGGCGGCGGCTTGTGGTCAACAACCCGCGATTTGATGAAATTCTCTCAGATGATTTTGAACAAAGGAAGACTGGGGGATGTGCGGATTTTAGGAAGAAAATCCGTGGAACTGATGACTACAAGGCAGTTACATAATGTTCCTGATTATTGCTGGAATTCCAACGAGCCTGACAGGGGCTACGGACTTGGCTTTGATATGCGCCAGGGGCATGCCCATACTTATTCTCCCGGCACTTGTATGCATGAGGGATGGGGCACCTGCTCATTGGATATTGACCCGGCAGAAGACTTTGCAGTGGCATGGTTTACACCCTATGACAAAGTAGAATGGGTTCCCGAGCCGCTTTATAATGCACAGGCAATTATGTGGTCGGGCTTAAAGTAAGAAGCCGAAAGGAAGAACCGGCAGCAGGCGGCTGCAAAGGCAGACCGCAGTAAAAGAACGAAAAACTGAATTTTAAGGAGAAAAACATGAAAGTATTACAGGGTAAAGTAGATTGCCGGCCCGAAGAGACCGGATACGACAGCAGCAGGCTGGATGCGTTACATGCGCATTTTCAGAAGCTGATTGATAAAGAAATTATTTTCGGTGCGCAGTACACCATTTCCCATAAAGGAAAAATTATTGCAAATGCCAGTATCGGAAGAGGCAGTGCAGTGGACGATGTTCCCATGCAGCCGGATACGGTATTTCCCATTGCGTCCATTACCAAAACCTTTACCGCAGTAGCGATTATGCGGCTTTTGGAAGAAGGACGTTTCCGTCTGGACACCTGCGTAGGAGACATTTTACCCCAGTTTGCCAAGGCGCCTTTTAAAGAGATTACCTTATGGCACCTTTTGACCCATACCTCCGGTCTTTATCCGGATGGAGGATGCTTCCCGGATGAGGCACCTAAGAGCTCCTGGGCGTTGATTGATGAGGGCTATAATAACTATAAGGGCGAAGGCGAATTTGACTGGGTTGCGGCCGGTATTTCAGGTGGCTTACGCAGACCTGTAGGTAGCGAATGGATGTACAATTCCTTTGGTTTTGCCCTCCTCGGAGAAGTGATTACCAAGGTAAGCGGCGTGTTTGCCCATGATTACATTATGGAAAATATTGTGAAACCTCTTGGCATGCATGATACCGGATTTGTACCTACGGTTGAGATGGCGAAGCGTTTTTATCCCTTTGATGAACGCATGAAAGAAGCGATAAATAATTATGTTATGACAGGGCAGCTTCCCAACGAAGGGGCAGGCACGGTTTGGGAAAGAATTCCGGAAACCGGCGGCGGACTGAATGCAACGACTGCGGATTTAATCCGTTTCGGCAACATGATGTTAAATGGCGGAAGTCTGGATGGCGCAAGAATTTTGGGCAGAAAGATGGTAGAAGTCATGACCACCCAGCAGCTGAAGAATGTGCCCGACTATTGTTGGGGTTCCAATGAGCCTGACAGAAAGTACGGAGTCGGTTTTGATATGAGAGAAGGTTATGCCCATACCTATTCTAAGGGTACCTATATGCATGAAGGAAGCGGTGCATGCTCCATGGATATTGACCCCAAGGAGCAGCTGGTAGCAGCATGGTTCGTGCCTTGGGATAAGGGAGAATGGTGTCCGGATCCCCTTTATAATGTACAGAATATTATTTGGTCGGGACTGATGTAAAAAAGTCTCGAAAGAGGTAGAGACATGAAGAAGTTGAAACATATATTAGAGGAATGTAAAGCGGTAGCCTTCGTAACCTACAAGGAATGGAGTGCCTACCGCACCCATTCCCTGGTGTCGGTCTTTGTAGGACCGGTATATTTTATCGTCCAGTATTTCATCTGGACGGCGGTTTATGGTGACATGGGCTCTCTGGCGGGACTGGAACTTTCAGAAACCATCCGCTATTTCGGAGCCTCTGCGTTAATTGGTTATCTGACCATGGACTTTGCGGATTGGAACTTACAGATGTTAATCCGGACGGGGAAGTTTTTGACCTTTACGCTGCGTCCCATGCATCACCGTTTTTTTGCACTTTCTCAAAAAATAGGGCACAGGGTACTTGGATTTTTCTTTGAGTTCTTACCTTGTCTTTTAATCTTTATGCTGTTGTTTAAGGTAGAGATTTGGCCTCAGCAGTTTGGATGGACACTTTTGTCGGTGGCACTGGCGTTTCTGATGAACTTTTATGTAAATTACTGCCTGGGAATGACGGCTTTCTTTTTGGTAAAAGCAAGCGGAATCAGGGTAGTGTATCAGTTGTTTGCGCAGATTTTTTCCGGCGCGCTGATTCCCCTTAACTTTTTCCCGCAGATTTTGCAGAAAGTGATGATTTTTCTGCCGTTCCAGTATACCAACTATATTCCGGCCATGGTTTGGACCGGAAGTGAAAAGATAGGTGTGTTGGGACTTAGCGTGCCTCAGGCGGTGCTTTGTCAGGCGGCAGCAACATTGTTTATGTTTTTGTTCAGTGAAGTGCTGTACCGGTGTGCCATGAAGCAGTTTACGGCGGTTGGCGCCTAGAAATTGCGGCAGGCAGAAAAAGAATTGTGGTGTTAAGAAAAGAGTTGCGGCGTGCAAAACGGTTTGAGAAAGTTTTGCGGCACAAACCAATAAATCCGGTACGGAGAAAGAGAAGTGATACTTTGAAATACATAAAAATTTACTCAGCCTGTGTGAAAACAGCGTTTTCCCAGGCGGCGGCTTATCGGGCCGATTTTATCATGGGAAGCTTTATTACGTTGCTTTCCAATATATTGTTTCCGCTGGTGACCATCCTAATTTATGCAAACGGGGCAGAGTTCCCCGGTTGGGATATGTGGGAGGTATTGCTGATTCAGTCGGTGTACTCCATGTCTACGGGAATTTCCTCCATGCTCCTGAGTAGTGTGGTTTGGGTAACCATGGACCATATCCGGGGCGGAAGCTTTGAAACGGTACTTTTAAAGCCGGTTTCCCCCTTGTTTTTTATCATGGCATCCAACTTTGATGTACAAAGCATCGGCTTATTCTTAGGTGGTGTCATTATGGCGGTAATTGCCGCAGTCCATACGGGTATTGGCGGTCTGATGGATGTGGTGGCCTTTTTACTGTTGTTTGTAGCGGGGCTTTTGGTGCTTTGCGGTATGAATCTGATGATGGCGGCCATTAGCTTTAAGTGGGTCGGCAATTCCAGAATTCCGGAGATTTTTGACAGTATCAGTACCTTTGGAAAATATCCGCTTACCATATTCCCAAGAGCGGTACAAATTTTATCGGTACTGATTATTCCGGTGGCGGTGATTGGCTTTTTTCCGGCATCAGCACTACTTGGAAGAGTGGACGGAAAAGCGTTTTTGTCGCTGATTCCCTGTGTGTTGTTCCTTTGCCTGGGAATTTGGTTATATAACAAGATGATTCGCCTGTATGAAGGCGTGGGAGGTTGAAAATGGCAATTATTACAGTAGAAGACCTTGTAAAATCCTACAAAACCTATAAGCGGGGCAGTGGTTTTAAAGAGACCATGAAAAGCTTCGTAAAACGGGAAGAAGTGGAAATAAAGGCAGTGGACCATATTTCCTTTCAAATAGAAAAGGGAAGTATTTGCGGTATTTTGGGACCCAACGGTGCCGGCAAGTCCACCACCATTAAGATGCTTTGCGGTGCCCTTTATCCTACAAGCGGTAAGATTGATGTCATGGGCTTTTCTCCGGCAAAGGACAGGATGAAATATGTGCACCAAATCGGGGCCGTATTCGGACAGAAGTCCCAGCTGATTTGGGACATTCCGCCGGTGGACAGCTTTGCCATGAATAAGGCCATTTACGGAATTCCGGATGCAGATTACAAAAAACGCCTTTCCGAAATGGCGGAGCTTTTTGACATTGGCGAGGTTATGCATAAGCCTACCCGTGTGCTTTCTCTCGGAGAAAGGATGAAGTGTGAGTTTGTAATGGCGATGCTTCATAATCCTGAGATTGTTTTCCTGGATGAGCCTACCATCGGTTTGGACGTCATTGCAAAAGCTAAAATCCGTGAGGTAGTCAGTGAAATGAACCGGAACGGGACTACCTTTATCTTAACGACCCATGACTTAGAGGATGTAGAGCAACTGGCCAGAGAGGTGATTGTCATCAATCATGGAAAAAAGGTATTTGATGACAATTTGCAGAATTTAAAGTCTGCACTGGGTAACAAGAAAATCGTAAACCTGTCCCTGGCGAAACCATTTAAGGGTGAAAAAGTTGGTGATGCCTTGGTGATTCCCGGTAGTAACGACCATGAAATTTCCCTGGAAGTAGACTTAGATAAGCAGAATATCAGGGACTTTTTGGACAGCCTCGGAGGCGTTCTTGATTTCAAGGACATTTCCATTAAGGAGCTGCCCATGGAGACCATTATCACGAGAATTTACAGTGAGTAGATATTTCATTTTTAGGGATAATAATGCTGTTGTTAAGTATAAAAGTGCAAGAAATGCACTTTTATATTGACAATGGTGCAATTCTTGCACTAACATATAAACAGAGGTGCAAAATATGAATGATTTAAAAGTGACAAGAATTGAAAAAAAATTAACACAACAGCAGGTGGCTGATTTATTCGGTATTTCCTTACGCTCTTATAAATCCTATGAAAATGATGAAGAAAAGAAGGGAACTTTAAAATACAATTATTTACTTGAGAAATTATCAGAGATTAATCCCATAGACGAAGAACATGGAGTTCTTGAACCGGAAGATATTATTCAAAAATGTGCTAAGGTGTTTGATGGGTATGAGATTAAGTTTTGCTATTTGTTTGGTTCTTATGCTAAGGGAAAAGCAACTCCGACAAGTGATGTTGATTTGCTTTTGTCAACAGAATTAAGCGGACTTAGGTTCTACGGGCTTGTGGAAGAATTGAGAAGTGCGTTGTGTAAAAGGGTTGATGTTTTAAACATAGAACAACTGAAAGATAACCTGGAACTCACAGAAGAGATATTAAAGGACGGAATTAAAATATATGGATAATATAAAAAATGATGACTACTATATACAAAAAATCAGGAAAGATTTGGAATTTGTAGTTATGCATATGAAAAATGTAGAAGAGGAAGAGTTGAGTAAGAATGAAATCCTGCTTGATTCTATGTTGTTTCGCATGATTCAAATTTCGGAAAATGCCAAAAAGTTATCAGAGGAATATAAAAGAAAGAGAGAAAATATTCCGTGGATAGCCTTGTACGGCTTAAGAAATCGTATCGTACATGACTATGGAAGTGTAGATTTAAAGATTGTGTATGAAACACTAAAGAATGATATTCCTGATTTGTTAAAACTGATTTCAGAATAAGTAAAAATCCCCCTTGCAAATTCCGCCATCCCCGTGTTACTATGTTCTCAGACAGTATCTGTGCGACTGGCGGAAGACGGGAAACCGTTGTGAGAGCACTCACAGGGAGCACAGTTAAGATTAGAATGCCGACCGCCTGGGCGAACACTTTTTTAAGTGCCGCTCAGGCGGTTTTTGAGTTTCATCACGATAGAAACTCAAAAAATCTCCGTGCGGATGCGCAAATCCATACACTTTCACAGGAGGAAGAAGAGATGAAGACATTATCACTCAAAGAAGAACTGACAAACAACGCTTACCCCGGCAGAGGTATCGTAATCGGAAAGTCTGCAAACGGTAAATATGCAGTAACCGCTTATTTTATCATGGGCAGAAGTTCCAACAGCAGAAACCGTGTATTCGTAGAAGACGGACAGGGCATCAGAACAGAGGCTTTTGATCCTTCCAAGTTAGAAGATCCCAGCCTGATTATTTATGCACCGATACGGGTGCTTGGCAACAAGACCATCGTAACCAACGGTGACCAGACCGATACCGCATTTGATGGTATGGCAGAAGGTAAGAGTTTTGAACAGAGCCTTCGTGTACGCCGTTATGAGCCAGACGGCCCTAACTACACACCCAGAATTTCCGGTGTATTACTGGTAGAAGAAGGTACATTCCATTATGCAATGTCTATTTTAAAGAGCAACAACGGTGACGGCGACGGAGACAACCGTTATACCTTTACTTATGAAAATCCTAAGGCAGGCGAAGGCCGTTTTATCCATACTTATATGCATGATGGCAATCCCCTTCCCAGCTTTGAAGGCGAACCCAAGGTAGTAGAAATTCCCGATGATATGGAAGCATTCACCGAAATGCTTTGGAACAGCTTAAATGAAGATAACAAGGTTTCCCTGTTTGTAAGATACATTGATATCGCTACAGGCGAATATACTTCCAAAATCGTAAACAAGAATCAGTAAGACTTAGAAAAAGCACAGAGAAAAGCAAGTTCCGAAATACACTTAACATTTAAATTCAAAGAAACAGGAGAAAACTCATGAACGAAATCGAATTAAAATATGGTTGTAACCCCAATCAGAAGCCTTCCAGAATTTTCATGGAAGACGGCAGCGAACTGCCTGTTACCGTATTAAACGGTAAGCCCGGCTACATCAATTTCCTTGATGCCTTCAATGGCTGGCAGCTTGTTAAGGAATTAAAGCAGGCAACAGGTCTTCCTGCGGCAACTTCCTTTAAGCATGTATCTCCCGCAGGTGCGGCAGTAGGTCTTCCCATGAGCGATACCCTTGCAAAGATTTACTGGGTAGATGACCTTGGCGAATTGTCTCCCCTTGCATGTGCTTATGCAAGAGCAAGAGGTGCTGACAGAATGAGCTCCTTTGGTGATTTTATCGCCCTTTCCGATGTTTGTGATGCAGATACCGCAAAGCTCATTAAGAGAGAGGTTTCCGACGGTGTGATTGCACCCGGTTACACAGACGAAGCATTGGAAATCCTGAAAGCAAAGAAAAAAGGTGCTTACAACGTGATTCAGATTGATGAATCCTACGTACCCGCTCCCGTAGAAAAGAAGCAGGTTTACGGCATCACCTTTGAACAGGGAAGAAACGAACTGGATATCAACGAAGAGCTTCTTTCCAATATCGTTACCGTAAATAAGGAAATTCCCGAAAGTGCATTAATCGACATGAAGATTGCATTAATCACTTTAAAATATACCCAGTCTAACTCCGTATGTTACGTAAAAGACGGACAGGCAATCGGTATCGGTGCAGGACAGCAGTCCAGAGTACATTGTACCAGACTTGCAGGCCAGAAGGCTGACAACTGGTTCCTTCGTCAGTCTCCTCAGGTTCTCGGACTTCAGTTCGTAGATACCTTAGGAAGAGCAGAAAGAGACAATGCCATCGACAATTACATCGGTGACGAATACATGGACGTTCTTGCAGAAGGCGCTTGGCAGAGAGTATTCAAAGTAAAACCCGAAGTGTTTACCGCTGAAGCAAAGAGAGCATGGCTTGATCAGATGCAGGATGTAACCTTAGGTTCCGATGCTTTCTTCCCCTTCTCCGACAACGTGGAACGTGCGAAGAAGAGCGGCGTAAAATACATTGCACAGCCCGGCGGCTCCGTAAGAGACGACCTGGTTATCGAATGTTGTGACAAATACGGCATGGCGATGGCATTTACAGGCATCAGACTGTTCCATCACTAATTGCGAAAAATTAAATATTCTGTTATACTGAAAAATGAAAAATAACCATACAAAAAATGAGAAATGATAGTTTTTTGTATGGTTGTTTTTGCATATGCAAAAATCCGTTTTGGGGAACGGGTTTGGAGCACTGAAAAAGGTGGGTTACGGATGAAGAAATATATCATGGCATTAGACCAGGGAACCACAAGTTCCCGTTGTATTTTATTTGATAAACAGGGACATATCTGCAGTATGGCCCAGAAGGAATTCACCCAGATTTATCCGCATCCGGGATGGGTGGAACACGATCCCATGGAAATCTGGTCCTCCCAGCTTGCGGTGGTTTCCGAGGCTATGGCCAAGGTGGGCGCCGGCGTAGAGGACATTGATTCGGTAGGTATCACCAACCAGCGGGAAACTACCATCGTTTGGGACAAAGAAACCGGACAACCTGTTTACAATGCCATTGTGTGGCAGTGCAGGCGTACGGCAGCCAAAATAGATGAATTAAATGAAAAAGGTTACGCTTCCCTAATCCGTGAAAAAACGGGACTTGTGCCGGATGCGTATTTCAGCGGCACCAAGGTGGCGTGGATTTTGGATGAAGTGCCCGGCGCCAGAGAACGTGCCGAGCGTGGCGAATTGTTATTCGGTACGGTAGATACCTGGCTGGTTTATCATTTGACAGGCGGCAAAGAGCATGTGACAGACTACACCAATGCGTCACGTACCATGCTTTTTGATATTCATAATTTGTGTTGGGACAAGGAACTTTTGGAAATGCTGAATATTCCGGAATGTATGTTGCCCAAGGTTAAGCCCTCCGGCAGTATTTTCGGCTATACGAAGAGCTCCATAATGGGCGGCGAGATTCCCATTGCGGGGATTGCGGGGGACCAGCAGGCGGCGCTGTTCGGACAGTGCTGTTTCCGGAAGGGACAAGCGAAAAATACCTACGGCACCGGTTGTTTTTTACTGATGAATACCGGAACGGAGGCGGTTGCTTCCAAGAACGGACTTTTGACCACCATTGCGGCAAGCTGCGGAGAACAGGTGGAGTATGCTTTGGAAGGCAGCGTGTTTGTGGCAGGAGCAGCCATTCAGTGGCTTAGGGACGGTATGCGGATCATCCGGTCCGCTGACCAGACTTTGGAATATGCTTACAAGGCGGACGACACCACGGGGGTTTATGTGGTGCCTGCCTTTGCAGGGATGGGAGCGCCCTATTGGAATCCTTATGCAAGAGGAACCATTGTGGGACTTACCAGAGGGTGCGAAAAGGAGCATTTTATCCGCGCAACCCTTGAATCCATTGCCTATCAGACGTATGATGTAATTAAGGCCATGGAAGAAGATGCAGGGGTTTCCATGGCAGGTCTTAAAGTAGACGGCGGTGCGTCCGCCAATGACTTTTTGATGCAGTTCCAGGCAGATATTCTGGGCGCTCATGTTTACCGGCCGGATTGTATTGAAACAACGGCCCTTGGGGCGGCATATCTGGCGGGACTTACGACGGGGTACTACAGCAGCAGGGAAGAGATTTGCGAGAATTGGGAATTACAGAGGGATTTTGCTCCCGTGATGGGAGATTATACCAGGGAAAAATTGTTAAAAGGATGGAAAAAGGCCGTGAAATGTGCACTTATTTGGGCGCAGGATGAGGACTGATTTCCGGAGGGGGTAACAAATGCAAATTCGGGAAATTGAAAGCGGAAAAGTATTATCGGAACAGAGACAGAATACGTTATATCTGATTGCCAAGGGTTCGGTAAGAGTAAATTACAGAGGCGGAAGCTACCGGCTGTCTGTGGGGGATGTCATCGGACTTTGTGAAATGGGCAGAAGCCAGACCATGCTGTCTTATGAGATAGAGGATAAGGTGTCGCTGATTATGTACAGTACCACCTATGAGGAACTGCGTGCGCAAATGGAGGAAAATCCCCAGGCCATGAAGTATTTCGTATCCTCCTTTTTTAAACAGCTCAATGAAATCGGCGGCAGATGCACAGCGCTGCAGGAGGATACCCGTGAGGCGTGGGATTATCTGCACAGATTGATGCTTCAGTATCAGGAATATTGTCTCAAAAACAAGATTTCCTGCGAGCCGGTGGAAGGATATGAAAAACTGCAGGAGCCGGGATTTGAAAGTGTATATCCCAAGTGGCTTCCCGGTTATTATGCAACTCAGGAGCAGATGCTGGCAGTATGGGACCATAATATTACGGACTACCAGTTCCTTTATGGATTTTTGACCAAGGCGGTGGCAGATATTGCACTGCAGCTGAATCTTTGTGCCCAGATGCAAAGGTATGAGGATATGGCGGCGGAGTGCTTTTTGAATGACAGGGGACAGGATATTTTCCACAGATATGTTTCGGTTTACGGCAGGGAAGTGGACGGTAAGGGAGCCATCAGTCATGAGGCACTGGAGTTTAAAGCCACTTTAAAGAAGCTACAGAACTTTATTGAGCAGCGTAAGATGAACGGCATCTTCTTCAGTCCGGCTACCTGGAACGGGTTTAAGCAGCAGGTCAAAGACCTGGCACTTATGGACAAGAATATCAGCGGTAATGATTCCCTGCGCCAGCAGCAGGTCCGCGAACTGACCGGTTCCCTGGACAAAATTTTGGAATTTGCGGAATGTGACCCGCAGATTGAAATGACCTTCAGGAAGCACTTAAGTACTTACAAAAAAATGCAGGACAAGAACAGTACGGAAGAGAGCGCGAGACTTCTCCGCCGTGAAATAACAAGTATGTTCTACAAAATATATATAGAAGCTTTTCAGGCAAGTATTGCCAGAGGGGAGCTTCCCATCGTGCTGAAAATGTTTTTTGAATTCGGGTATATGGATGAGGAACTTGCCGGAATTGACAATGCGTTGTATTTGTACCAGCTGGCATCCAATATGCAGACCAATCCGGAATGCGGCGTTTATTCCATGTACGAATGGTTGACGGCTATTTTTGAAGGAAAGAAAGAGCCCGGCAGAAACGAATTCGATTTGGATTATACGGAATATTTACGTGAGCAGAAAAAAGAAGGCAAAATCACAGCCCAGCAGGAGATGATGTTTATCAATAATCCGGCATCTAAGGTGCTTTATGAATTAGAGCAGGTGTTCCCTCTGGTAAATAAGGTGACCTACGGAAGACCCAGTGTATTTTGTCCGGTATTTTCAGAGCATAACCTGCTAAAGCCAATTGACGCAACCGTAGTAAGCGCTGATAAGGTGATGGCAGTATTTGATGAAGTCAGAACCAGTGATTTCGGCGCATTTTACAGGGAAACGTTATTTATTGAGCCTGCCAGGGGCGTACCGAAAGAAATGATTTCCGTGGAAATTTTGCCGGATGTAATATTGACACCCAACATCGGAAGCCGCGGTATTATGTGGCAGGAAATCGAAGGAAAGAAACGTACCACGCCGGCACGTATGCTTTGTTCCCTGTTCCAGATGGAGGATGTGAGACTTATTTTCATCCGGATGACGGCAGAGTTTAAATGGGAAATGTGTAAGAGAATCCAGGGAGCAAGATGGAATGATGTTACCGAACGTTCCCTGACCAGTGAATATTGTGATTATATCCAGTTTTACCGTAAAAACAGGGATTTATCCGCTGATGCCAAGGAACGGGTTAAGGCACAAATGCTGAAATGTAAGAACAGTTACAAGGAAATGTTTGTGTACGATTACATGCAGTGGATTTGTTACGAAAGCGTAGGTGTACCCAAGTTAAATAAGGTTTCCAGGGAAATTTTGTTTACCTATTGTCCTTTCACGGAAAAAATCAGAAAGGCCATTTCCATCAATCCGCTTTATAAGGATTTGGTAGAGAAATATGAAATCAAGCAGGGACAAAGAGTGCATCATCTGGACAATCTGTATCAGAAAATCCGTAATGAAGGCAAGGAAATACCGCCGGATATTATCCGTTTCAGACGTTTCGTAGAATCCTAAAAAGGGTTGTAAAAGCCTATGAAGTAGGGTATATTAATATAGATTGTCTGTCGGAAGACAAAGGATACATCATAGGAAGTATGAGAGAAAGTACCGGTAAATGAGAATGAAACCAATTTTGTTTTTAAATCCTGTTTTTGTACAGAGAATATGGGGCGGAAACCGGCTGCGGACACAGTTTGGCTACGATATTCCTTCCGAAAACATCGGGGAATGCTGGGGCGTCAGTGCCCATGCAAACGGCGACTGTGTCGTGCGGGAAGGAATCTATGAGGGGGCTTATTTATCGACCCTTTGGAAAGAGCATCCGGAACTGTTCGGAAACTGCGATTTTGAGCATTTTCCGCTGCTTACCAAAATTATTGACAGTACCGGTTCCTGCAGCATTCAGGTGCATCCGGATGATGCTTACGCAAGAGAGCATGAAAACGGTTCCCTTGGTAAGATGGAATGCTGGTATGTGCTTGATTGTCATGAAGATACGAAGCTTGTATTGGGACACAATGCAGCTACCCGGGAAGAACTGGCGGAGATGATCCATCAGGGGAAATGGTCGGAATTTATCCGGGAGGTTCCCGTGAAAAAGGGCGATTTTATCCAGATTGACGCGGGAACGGTTCATGCCATTACGGACGGGCTGATGATTTTGGAAACCCAGCAAAACAGCGATATTACTTATAGAATTTATGATTACGGAAGGACGGAAAACGGAAAACAGCGTCCCATGCATGTGGAGCAGAGTATTGAGGTGATTACGGTACCGGCCCTTTCCGAAAAGGAGTGCATTAAACCGGCACTGAATCTTCCGGTGAATTGTTTAAATGAACTGATTTCCTGTGAATATTATGAGGTATGGAAGATTGAAGTGGAAGGAAGTTTTGCTTTCGGGCAGGATCAGTTGTTTTTGATTATGAGCATCGTGGACGGCGCAGGAAGTGTAAACGGACATCCCGTCCAAAAGGGGGACCATTTTATTTTACCCTATGAGTTTGGAACAGTAAGCCTGGAGGGTGATATGACCATTATTGCATCCAGTGTGAATAAAGAGAGAGCATAAGCTTAAGAAAGAGGAGAAAAAGTCATGATTAATGAACAATACAAAAAAATGCTGGAAGGTAAATCCGTTATCAGACAGCTTTCTGAATTTGCAACTGCCAGAGGCAAAGAAATCGGCTATGAAAACGTATTTGATTATTCCCTGGGAAATCCTTCCGTACCGGTTCCCGAACAGTTTACGGAAGTGATGATTGATTTATTAAAGAATAAAACTTCCATGGAACTTCATGGTTACAGCCCCAGCCTGGGAATTGCTTCCGTGAAGGAAAAAATTGCAGAAAACTTAAATAAGAGATTTGGCATGAATTATACGGGTAATCATATTTTCCCTACCAGCGGTGCGGCAGGTGCGGTTGCCCATGCAGTGCGTTGTGTAACAAAGCCCGGTGACGAAGTGCTGACTTTTGCACCCTTTTTCCCGGAATATATGCCTTATATCAACAGTTCAGGTGCCGTACTTAAGGTAGTACCTGCCAATACAGACAACTTCCAGATTAACTTTGAGAAGCTGGAAGAGATGTTAAATGAAAATACCATGGCGCTTTTAATTAATACCCCCAATAATCCTTCCGGTGCGGTTTACAGTGCGGAAACGTTGACGGCGCTTGCTGATTTATTATACAGAAAACAGGAAGAATACGGACATGATATCTTTATCATTTCCGATGAACCTTACAGGGAAATCGTATTTGCGGGCGTGGATGCTCCTTATGTATCCAAGTTCTACGACAATACGTTGTCCTGCTATTCCTATTCCAAATCCATTTCCCTTCCGGGTGAAAGAATCGGTTATGTGGCAACCAATCCCAAGTGCACGGATGCGGAATTAATCAGTGCTATGTGCGGACAGATTTCCAGAGGAATCGGACACAACTGCCCGGCTTCCATTATCCAGCTGGCAGTATCCGAGGTTTTGGACTTGACCAGTGATATGTCCGTATATGAAACCAACATGAATTTACTTTATAATGAATTGACCAATCTGGGATTTAGTTGCGTGAAGCCCGGCGGTACCTTCTATATTTTCCCTAAGGCACTTGAGGAAGATGCGGTGGCATTCTGTAAGAAAGCACTGGATTATGATTTGGTACTGGTACCTTCCGACAGCTTCGGCGTGCCCGGATATTTCCGTATGGCATATTGTATCGATACGGAAAAGGTAGAGCGTTCCTTAGTAGCGCTGCGTAAGTTTGTAAAAGAAAATTACTAAAAAAATAGACGTGAAAGATTGTTTATAAGAGGGAATTTTCTACCTGCTACGGAGTATCTGCAACGGCTTACAGCCTGATTACCACAGGCGATTTATTCAATGTGGATATGTGCTATTATCAGATCCCCGAAACTTTAAATCCCTATGACCATGAGACATTTGAAAAGTATCAGGGAGATTTTTTCAGTGTGGTTACCAACATAGAAACCGGCGAGCCGGAATATATACCTATTAAAGATTTACACACGGAAATTGAAGCAATCAGGGCTTCTGCATCGTTACCTTTAGTATCAAGGAATGTACCCTTTAACGGGAAACTTTATCTGGATGGCGGTATTTCGGACGGCATTCCGCTGAAAAAGTCCATGGAGGACGGTCATACCAAGAATGTTGTGGTCATGACCAAAGAAAAAAGTCCGGTGGGCAGGATTGAGAAGGACGTAGACAAACTGACGGTACTTTATGAACAGGGATACCGCGATGCAAGCGATTGCTATGAGGAGTTGCTTCGGTTTCTGGAAAAATAGGAGGAATAT
>JAFZDQ010000084.1 GCA_017561085.1 Lachnospiraceae bacterium | reverse complement strand
GATGTAGCCAAATTAAAAATAGTAGAATAAATAGTAAGCATTTCAGGAGGACAAAGAGATGAAATATGCGGGCAAAAAGGTACTGACCATGTTAATAACCTTATTCGCAGTGACTCTCTTTGTCTTCTTTGCGTTTCACTTCATTTCAGGAGATCCGGCGACCTCCATTTTAGGAACCCAGGGTACCCCTGAGAGAATAGAGGCCCTGCGGGAGGAAATGGGATTAAACGATCCCGTTTTGGTGCAGTACGGCAGATGGGCATTTGGCTTTTTAAAAGGCGATATGGGTACCTCTTACAGTTATAAAATTCCCGTGGCAGAAATGGTAACGGACAAAATTCCCGTAACCCTGACACTTACGGTACTTGCCTTTTTCATGATGATTCTGATATCCGTGCCCCTTGGTATTTATACAGCCAAGCACGCAGGCGGAATCATTGACAGGACGATTTATATCATCAACCAGGTAATTATGGCGTTCCCGCCTTTCTTTGCGGGTATTCTGATAACCCTGGTGTTTGGCCGGATCCTGAAGTTTTTTACACCCGGCGGATATGTTTCCTATGATAAGGATTTTTGGGGCTTTGTGGGTTATATGTTTTTCCCGGCATTTGCCATTGCCCTGCCTAAAGCAGCCATGGCAGTGAAGCTTCTTAGAAGCTCCGTTATCAGCGAGTCCAAATTAGACTACGTAAGAACCGCATACAGCAGGGGAAATGCGACCAAAGCGGTTTTATATAAGCATGTACTGAAAAACGCCTTAATTCCCGTGATAACGTTTCTGGGCATGACGCTTGCGGATATGATAGCGGGCAGTATCATCATTGAACAGGTATTCAGTATACCGGGACTTGGAAGAATCTTATTAACCTCCATCTTTAACCGTGATTATCCGGTGGTAATGGCAGTCATTGTGTGTATTGCGATGCTGGTGCTTGTCATCAACACCGTGGTGGATATTATTTATGGACTGGTAGACCCCAGAATTTCCGTTGAATAGAGGATAAAGACGTGAATAATGCGAAGAAGAAAAATTTTAATTTAATAGTCGGCGGCGCAATTACGGGAATTATTTTACTGATGATTCTGGTAGGTATTTTTTATACCCCCCATGATCCCAATGCCATGGACGCGAGCAACAAATTTGCAGGGGTTTCCTTCAAGCACCTGATGGGCTGTGATAACTTCGGAAGGGATGTCTTTTCCAGAGTTTTAGAGGGAAGCAGAACCACCTTTTTCGTGGCGGCAGGCACGGTATTTATCGGCACCTTTTTCGGTGTGATTATCGGAGCGCTGACCGGCTACTACGGCGGTGTGGTAGATGAGGTGCTGATGCGTGTGATTGATGCGATTTTTGCATTCCCCAGTATTTTACTGGCACTGGTATTTATCAGTTTGTTCGGAAGCGGAAAGTATCAGGTTATTTTAGCACTTGGAATTGCCTTTGTGCCCAGTTTTGCACGAATCGTAAGAAGTGAGTTCATTAAATACAAAAATATGGATTATGTCAAAAACGCAAGGCTCCAGGGAGCCAGTGATTTCAGGATTATGTTTGTGCATATCCTGCCCAATACAGTGACTGTACTTCTTTCCGCCATTATGATTGGTTTTAACAATGCTGTTTTGGCAGAGGCGGGCATGAGCTTTTTGGGAATCGGTGTACAGCCTCCGGATGCAAGCCTTGGCAGAATGTTATCGGAAGCACAGGCGTACCTTTTCAGGGCACCGGCGTATGCGATTTTCCCCGGCGTTGTGATTATTCTGATGGTACTTGGATTCAGTCTCTTAGGAGATGGAATAAAGAGTGAGGAATAAAGGTAAATGGAAGAAAAACATCTTTTAGAAGTAACGGATTTGAATATAGAATTTCATGATCATCTGATACCGGAAACGGTAGTGTTTGATTTTGACCTTATCTTGGACGAAGGCGAAATTGTGGGGCTTGTAGGTGAGTCCGGTTCAGGTAAAAGTATGAGTGCCCTTGCCATAGCAGGCCTTTTAAGCCGTAAGGATATGAAAAAAAGAGGAGAGATTCTCTTTGAAGGCAAAGACCTTTTAACCTGCGAACGAAGCGAGCTGCGTAAGATACAGGGCAATGACATCAGTGTGATTTTTCAGGAGCCCATGACCAGCTTAAATCCGGTTATGAAGGTGGGCTGGCAGGTAGAGGAATCCCTCAGAATCCACACAAATTTAACGAAAGAAGAGCGCTATGCAAAGGCCATAGCCATGTTAGAGGATGTGGAACTGGATAATCCCGAAAAGGTTTATAACCAGTATCCCCACGAGTTATCCGGTGGTATGCGCCAGAGAGTGATGATTGCGGCGGCCATGATTTGTGCTCCCAAGATTCTGATTGCGGATGAGCCTACCACGGCCCTTGATGTGACCATACAGGCACAGATTGTTGACCTTCTTAAGCGGCTGAACAAAGAGAAGAAAACCTCTATTTTGTTTATCTCCCATGACCTTAGTCTGATTCGTCAGATTTGTCAGAGAGTGCTGGTTATGAAGGGCGGATATATTGTGGAAAGCGGACCAACGGAACAGATTTTTAATCATCCAAAGGAAGAGTATACAAAGAAATTAATTTCGGCGATACCTAAGGTAGAGCCGGGAGCCAAATTCCGTAAAAAAGGATAAATGCATATGCTTACGAATATATTAGAGGTTTCAAATCTGTATGTTTCTTATGAAAACAGCAGAAAGACACCGTTTGAAAAGAAAACGAAAACCCAGGTATTAAAGGATGTTTCTTTTACCATGGAAAAGGGAGAAATCCTGGGCCTTGTGGGAGAAAGCGGCAGTGGGAAAAGTACCCTTGCCCGCGCAATTTTAAATATGATTCCTTATGAAGGAACCATCAACCGACTGGATTCCAACTTCCAGATGGTTTTCCAGGACCCTTACGGTTCTTTGAATCCCTCCAAGAAATTGGGCTGGATTTTAGAGGAACCCCTTAGGTTAAAGGGCGGCTATACACCGGAAGAAAGACAGGAGAAGGTTCTTGCCATGCTGAAGATGGTGGGGCTTGATGAAAAGTTTATTGACCGGTATCCCAGCCAGTTATCCGGAGGACAAAGGCAGAGAGTCTGTATTGCCAGTGCACTGATGCTGGAACCTTCGCTGCTGATTACCGATGAACCGGTATCGGCCCTTGATGTGACCATACAAGCCCAGATTCTGGAGCTGTTCGAGAAAATTCATGAAGAGATGGGACTTTCCATTTTATTTATTTCCCACGACCTTCGTGTGGTATACCATACCTGTGACAGGGTGATGATTATGAAGGACGGACGTCTGGTGGAAATGGGACCTGTTGATGAGGTGTATTTTAATCACAAACATCCTTATACCGGAGAATTGTTAAAAGCGGCAGGAATTGGCGAAGTGTAGGGATAATCCGGCATCATTTCATTCAAAATTAGGAAGAAAGAACTATGTAAAAATATGTATTTTTTTACGATAATATATCTAGAGGGGTAATGTTCTTTTTTATTATTTTCTGAAAGGAGTGGGGTTATGGGCGTTCAGGTATGGACCGGCTTTCAGCAAATGCAATCCTATTACAAGTCTTATGATATTCCCAGGGTCACTCCGGAGGAAGTAAAGACAGGTGAACAGGAAGCATTACAGAGCGCACAGCAGAGTGCAGAAGCGGATATTGCTGCATCTGCGTTGGCAGTATCAGAACCGGAAGAGATTCTTGCAGAGCCGGATTTGCGTAGCAAAAATGCGGACCTTGAGAATATCTCCCTTACATTTCATAAAGAAGATACATATGATTACATCGGAAGCCGCAGCGGACTTGCGACGCTTGATATGCAGCAGGCTATTTCCGATATGAAGAAGGATTCCGTATTGCAGGAATACCAGTACTTTGTTGGCAGTTCCCAGAGTTTTATGAGTTCTGCAGACGGAACCGTAATATTAAAATAGTTATGAGAACTGAAAAGTGACAGAAAGAAACACCTTGCAAGTATGCAGGGTGTTTTGTTATGATATGATATGTGAAAAAATACGGAAGGATTTAAAGGAGAGAAGTGCCATGCTGAAATGTTTTTATCCGGATATTTACATGCGTTCTACTTATGAAATCGATTTTCAGGCCTATTATGATGCCGGATACAGAGGCATTATTTTTGATATTGATAATACCCTTACAACCCATGGGGACCCTGCAGATGCACGTTGCGTGGAACTGGCAGAGAAGTTGAGAAATATGGGATTTTCCATGATGCTGCTTTCCAATAACAAGGAGCCCCGTGTCAAAATGTTTCATGACGCGGTAGGGATTCCTTATATTTTCAAGGCAGGTAAGCCGGGGAAGGCCGGTTACCAAAAGGCCATGGAACGGATGGGCACAGTAAGAGAGAATACCTTGTTTGTGGGAGACCAGCTTTTTACGGATGTTTGGGGCGCTAAGCGTTGCGGTATTTTTTCCGTATTGGTACAGCCCATTGACAAGAAGGAAGAAATTCAGATTATTTTAAAGCGTTATCTGGAGAAGATTGTGCTTGCTTCCTACAAAAGGGCATGTAAGAAAGAAGGAAAAGTCTTTTTACAATAAATTCTTTGGCAATTCTTTTGGGCAATACTTTTTGATAAGCGTCGGGAGCAGATTCCGACAGAAAGGTTAAACGATGGAGATTAACGGTAAAACGAGGCTATGCGGTCTCATAGGGAATCCGGTAGAACATACCCTTTCCCCCTTGATACATAATACACTGGCAGAGAAAATGGGGAACAATCTGGTTTATCTGCCTTTTCCTGTAGAAGAAAAGCATCTTGAGGATGCTGTGGCGGGGGCCTTCGGACTGAATATTTTAGGCTTGAATGTGACAGTCCCGTACAAAAGCGCGGTAATGCCGTATCTTACAGAGATAGATAAGCTTGCCGATGAAATCGGTGCGGTAAATACACTGGTAAGAAGTGAAGAAGGATATGCCGGCTTTAATACGGATATGCCGGGGCTGTTTCGGGCAATGCAAAGTGACGGTGTCAAAATCGACGGCGAAAGTGTGATTATTTTGGGAGCAGGCGGCGCAGCCCGTGCAGTGGCGTTTTTGTGCGCCTCTAAGGGAGCAAAGGAAATCTTTCTTTTGAACCGCTCAATTGAAAAGGCAAATGAGGTGGCGGCAGAAGTAAATGCGCTGTATGGGGATAAGGTTTGTGCTATGGAACTGAACCGGTTCCGGGAACTTCCCAAATGGCGGTATCTTGCCATTCAATGTACCAGTGTGGGGCTTTATCCCAATGCGGATGCGGCGGTGATAGAGGATGAAGCGTTTTATGAAATGATTCATACAGGATATGATTTGATTTACAGACCGGAAGAGACCCGCTTCATGAAGTTGGTGAAAAAGGCCGGCGGTGCAGCCTATAACGGTCTTAAGATGCTGCTTTATCAGGGAATTATCGCCTATGAATTATGGAACGGTGTGGCGGTCAGCGAAGAAGCGGCATCGGAGATTTTAGATTTACTGAAGGAAAAGGTTTCGGTTTCATGAAAAAGAACAATATTATCTTAATCGGGTTCATGGGATGCGGAAAGACCAGTGTGGGCATCCGGTTATCCTATAAACTGCGAAGGGCATTTTTAGATACGGATAAATGGATTGAGCAGAAACAAAAGAAGGCCATATCTGATATTTTTGCTTCTGAGGGAGAAGCGGCTTTCAGACAAATGGAAAAGGACTGCATTCGCGGGTTCATTGAAAGGGAAAATAACAAAATCATTTCTACCGGCGGCGGATTGCCCGTACAGGAAGGAAATTGCGAGCTGCTTAAGAAGCTGGGAAAGGTATATTACCTGCGGGTAACACCGGAAACGGTGTATGAAAGGCTGAAGAATGATACCTCCAGACCTCTTCTTGCGGGAGAGAATCCCATGGCCAAAATAGAGAGCCTGTTAGCTCAAAGAACACCGCTTTACGAGGCCTGTGCGGATGTGATTATTGATGTGGACGGCAAGAGTTTCGAGGAAATTCTGGAAGAAATTGCAGAAAAGGAGATGGGAGTATGAATATCTTAATTATTAACGGTCCCAACTTGAATTTTTTGGGGATTCGGGAAAAGGAAGTTTACGGAAACAGGGACTATGATTATTTACTGAATATGATTGCCGAAAAGGGGAAGTCCTGCGGCTGCAGAATCGAAGTATTCCAGAGTAATCATGAAGGGGCAATCATTGACCGGATCCAGGACGCGTATTTTGACGGAACGGAAGGGATTATCATCAATCCCGGAGCGTATACCCATTACAGCTATGCCATCCATGATGCCCTGGCCAGTGTGACGATGCCCAAGGTGGAGGTACATATCTCTGACATTACGAAGAGAGAAGAGTTCCGCAAGATTTCCGTAACAGCGCCGGCTTGTGACAAACAGATTTACGGACACGGTCTTGAGGGATACCTGGAAGCAGTGGATTATATTCTTACGATGTAAGAATATCCGATGCGCAGCTCGCGGCAGGGAAATTAATTGCTGCGCAATACCGCTCGCGCGCGAAGAGTCCGCAAGCGGACTCTTATATTGGAGTAACATTTTTATGCGCAGCTGGCAGAAAGGAAATCAGCCGAAGACGGCACCGCTTGCGCGTTTAAAAACATAAAGATGAAAAAAATGGTTGAAAAATATCGGTATTTATATTACACTGTAAAAGAATTATAACGTGAAAAATTTAGGAGGAATATTTTTATGATTTCTGCAGGTGATTTCAGAAATGGTATTACTATTGAGTTAGATAATAACGTTTACCAGATTATTGAGTTCCAGCACGTAAAACCCGGTAAAGGAGCTGCGTTTGTAAGAACGAAACTGAAAAACATCAAGAGCGGCGGCGTAGTGGAAAAGACTTTCAGACCTACTGAAAAATGTCCACAGGCACGAATTGATAGAAAAGATATGCAGTACTTATATTCAGACGGAGAACTGTATAACTTTATGGATGTTGAAACATATGATCAGATTGCATTAAATGCTGAATCAGTAGGTGATGCTCTCAAGTTCGTTAAAGAAAACGAAATGGTTAAAGTATGTTCTCATAACGGTGGCGTATTCGCAATTGAACCTCCGTTGTTCGTAGAACTTGAAATCATTGATACAGAACCCGGCTTTAAGGGAGATACAGCTACAGGTGCTACCAAGCCCGCAACTGTTGAAACCGGCGCTGTTGTTTATGTACCTTTATTCGTTGAAATGAACGACAAGATTAAAATCGATACCAGAACCGGAGAATATTTATCCAGAGTTTAATTGGTTCACATCTAATAGCCTGAAAGACAATGAATTTATTTCATTGTCTTTTTTTATGCGCAGCTCGCGGTAAGGAAATTAGCCGTAAACGGCACCGCTTACGCGCAGAGAATTCTGCCGGGCAGAATTCTCATAAAAAGCAGCTCGCGGCAGCACGCACTACAATCTTATTTCTATAAACACATTTCTGAGAGAGGTATTTATGAACACATCTATGAACTTATCTTTATTTACAGAGGAAATTATCTTAAAATTGCAAAAAAGGATGGGGGAGGCCTATCATGTCTCATCCACCAAAGTCAAAAAGAATAACGGGGTAGAACTGACAGGGGTGATTATTAAGGAAAAAGACAGCAATTTGTCCCCCACCATTTACATGAATGATTTTTTCGGATTCTATCAGGAGGGAATGGCATTAAATCAAATCGCGGACAGGATTTGCGAAGTGTTTAGGAGTAACGACATAGGGAATCAGGTTGATATGTCGGAATTTATCAATTATGAAACGGCCAAGCGGAAAATAGCCTTTAAGTTAATTGATTTTGAAAAAAACAGGGAACTGCTTACCGATGTGCCCTACAAAATATTCATGAATCTGGCGATGGTCTTTTATTATGTGGTGACGGAAAGTCCTTTTTTCGGCAGCGCATCGGTTTTGATACGTAACTCCCATATCAGGGCATGGAAGATTACCACGGAATATCTTTATCAAAATGCCATGATTAGTACGCCTCTTTTGTTGCCTGCCAAATTAATGAACATTGAAGAAATGGTGGATAAACTGGCCGGGGAAGTTGGCGGCAGGGAGAAAACACCGGCGCAAGAGGAGCTTTCCGTTCGGCCGGGACAGATTCCTATGTATGTCCTTACTAACAAGAAAAATGTGCATGGTGCTGCCTGCCTTTTTTATCCCGGGCTGTTACCGAAACTGGCAGAAAAATTAAAAAGTAACCTGACGATTTTGCCAAGTTCAGTGCATGAATTGATTTTACTGACAGACTCGGACCGTACACCCAAGGAGGAGCTGTATCAGATGGTATGTGAGATAAACAGGACCCAGGTGGATGAGATGGAAGTGCTGTCTGATGCGGTATATTTTTATGATAAAGTAAGGGACCACTTATCCAGAATCTGTTAGGCAGACACAAAGGTTTCACAGTTTTTATACCCCTTTTACTAGACATTCGGTGCGTCATATGGTATGATATTCAAGGTGATGTAACAAAATCGTAATAATTTGCACCCGTAGTCTAACGGATAGAACGAAGGCCTCCGACGCCTTTAATGCAGGTTCGATTCCTGTCGGGTGCACTAACATCACCTTGAATAAAACAAAAAGAAAGGTAAGCTATGAATCAAATGAATCAAAACGAAAAGAACGCGAAGCAGATGCTTACAAAAACGTTCCTGGCTGTTAGAGAATGGATTCTGGATCACTCAAAGATTATCATGCCCCTTGTTCTTGTTGTTTGCGTACTCATCACCGTGCTGCTGGCAGTAAATGCCAACAAGAAAAGCACGTTGGAAGATGAAGCCCGGCTCGCTGCTGCAACAGCAGTAGAACAGGTGCAGGAAACACCCGAAGCGGTAGAAGAAGTTACCACTAAGGAAGTTCCGCTGGAAGAAAATGCCCACCAGGACATTAACAATGTAATTAAGACCTATTATGATGCCCAGGCATCAGGAGATATCGAAACGATTTCCGGATTAAATACTTATCTGAATGATATAGAAAAGATAAGGGTGGAAGAATTAAGCAAATATATTGATTCCTATCCGGTGCTTGACGTTTATACCAAGCCGGGACTTACAGAGAATACCTATATTGCTTATGTATATTCGGAAGTAAAGTTTTCTGATGTTGAAAAGAATATGCCGGGTATGCAGACCTATTATATCGGACAGAATGAAGCAGGAGACTACTTTATCAATGACGGTACCTATGATGATGAGGTGTGGTCATATATCAAAGAAGTAACCCTTCAGGATGATGTAGTGGACTTAAACAACAAGGTTGTAGTTAAGTACAATGAATTGCTTGCCGAGGATGAAGAGACAGGTGAATTTATTGCTTATCTGAAAGAAAAAATTAATGAAGATGTAGGTGAAATTCTTGCTGATGCAGAGCAGCCTCAGGAAGAGACTCCTGCAGAAGACGCAGGAGAAAATCCTATGGTAGCTTCCTCAGAAGAAGGAGCAGATGAGGCGCAGGATGCGGAGAGCGGGGATGCACCTCAGACAGAAACCCAGGTAATCCGTAAGGCGAAGGCTACAGATGTAGTAAATATCAGAAGCAGTGACAGCGAAACTGCAGATAAGCTTGACAAGGCTCAAATCGGCCAGGAATTTACGGTTCTTGAACAAAAGGGTAACGGCTGGAGTAAGGTGAAATTTGAAGGACGTGACGCATATATCAAGAGTGATTATCTGGAGATTATTTCAGAGGAAACCGTAGAGGTTGAGGTATCAAATGTTGTGGCAGGAGAGAGCGTTAAAGTGCTTGAAAATGTCAGAATCCGAACCGAAGCAAACACCGATTCAGAATCTTTGGGAACAGCCTATACCGGCGAGAAACTGGAATTCGTTGAGAAACTTTCCAGTGGTTGGACGAAGGTGAAATATAAAGGACATACAGCGTATGTGAAATCTGAATATGTAGAATAAAAGAAAGCATTTCATTTTATAAGATAATCGATTATACTTATAGGGTGAAATGCTTTTATAATATTTTATGATATTGCCCGTGCGCAGAGAGTTTGCGGCGCTAAGCAATCACATGGGATTACAGGAGGAGTAAGATGTTTAAAAAGTTTCATATCGGAATTATGGGAGCCGGTAATATTGCCGGAGTTATGGCGGAAACAATTAAGAAAATGAAGGGTGTTAAGCTTTATGCGGTAGCATCCAGACAGCAGGTGAGCGCAGATGTGTTTGCCGGCAAATACGGATGTAAAAAAGCATACGGTTCTTATGAGGACCTGGTAAAGGATAAAAAGGTGGATTTGATTTATATCGCCACACCGCATTCAGAGCATTTTGAAAATGCCAAACTTTGTATTTTACACGGGAAACCGGTTCTTTGTGAGAAGGCATTTACCGCAAATGCAGCACAGGCAGAGGAACTTGTGAAACTGGCCAGGGAAAGAAATGTATTTTTGGCAGAAGCAATTTGGACAAGATATATGCCTATGGTTGCCACCATGCAGCAGGTAATCGGAAGCGGCGTAATCGGTGAAATTAAGACTCTTACGGCGAATTTAGGTTATGTGGTAGGACATTTGCCCCGTATGCAGGAGCCGAAGCTTTGCGGCGGAGCGCTTTTGGATTTGGGAATTTATCCCCTTACGTTTGCATTTATGATGCTGGGAACCCATTATGACAGAGTGGAATCTTCCTGCTCTTATGCGGCTACCGGAGTCGATGAACAAAACAGCATTACGCTTTATTATCCGGACGGAAAAGTGGCTCATCTGAACAGTACCATGGTCTCCGTCAGTGACAGAAAAGGTATGATTTACGGAACGAAGGGCTTTGCGGTTGTTGAGAATATTAACAATTTCCAGAGTATTACGGTATTTGATAATTCTTACAAAAAGCTGGCTGAATATAAATGTCCGAAACAAATCAGCGGGTATGAATATGAGGTGGAAGCCTGTATGAAGGCTATTTCCAAGGGTGAACTGGAATGTGTGGAAATGCCTCATTACGAATCCATCCGTGTTATGAAGTTTATGGATGAACTGCGAAAAGAATGGGGAGTGGTTTATCCTTATGATGCGGACGCACAGTTTACGATTCCGAAGAGAGAAGAAACTGTGCCGGCTGGCGGGAGTGTGGCTACGGAAGAAGTCGTTACAGAGGAAGTCGTTACAGAGGAAGTCGTTGCGGTAGCGGAGATGACGGAAGATACTGTGTCTGCGGCAAAAGAAGCAATCGGAGAAGTTGTGTCTGTGGCAGAAGAAGCAGCTGAAGAAGTTGTGTCTGTGGCAGAAGAGGCAGCTGAAGAAGTTGTATCTGTGGCAGAAGAGGCAGCCGGAGAAGTCATATCTGCGGTGGAAATGCCGGCTGAGGAAGTTGCCCCTGTGACGGAAGAATCTGTTGAAGAAATGGTAGCTTTGCCTGAAACATCCGGAGAACAGGAATAAAAAAACATCAACTTTTTCAATTTAATTTATTAAAGTGTATTGCACTTTTTAAAAACACGTTATATAATACTAACGTGAAATGTATACAATTATACAAATAAGTAATTTTTTTGAAATCAAAGGAGGACATATTGTATGTCATATGTAGATGAAGTATTTCAGATGGTAGTTGAGAAAAACCCCGCACAGCCCGAGTTCCATCAGGCAGTGAAAGAGGTTTTGGATTCTCTTAGAGTAGTTATTGAAGCAAACGAAGAAGCTTACAAGAGAGATGCTCTTTTAGAGAGACTGGTAACTCCCGAAAGACAGTTACTTTTCAGAGTTCCCTGGGTAGATGACAACGGTCAGGTACAGGTAAACAATGCTTACCGTGTACAGTTTAACAGTGCGATCGGTCCTTACAAGGGCGGTATCAGATTACATCCCAGTGTAAACTTAGGTATTATCAAATTCCTTGGTTTCGAACAGATTTTCAAGAACTCCTTAACAGGCCTTCCCATCGGTGGCGGTAAGGGTGGTTCCGACTTTGACCCTAAGGGCAAGTCTGATAGAGAAGTTATGGCTTTCTGCCAGAGCTTTATGACAGAATTAACCAAGTACATCGGCGCTGATACTGACGTTCCCGCAGGTGACATCGGTACAGGTGCAAGAGAAATCGGTTATATGTACGGACAGTACAAGAGACTGACAGGTCTTTATGAAGGTGTTCTTACCGGTAAAGGTTTATCCTACGGTGGTTCCCTTGCAAGAAAAGAAGCAACCGGATACGGTCTGTTATACTTAACAGCTGAAATGTTAAAGACAAACGGTATCGAGCTTGCAGGTAAGACTGTTGCAATTTCCGGTTCCGGTAACGTAGCAATCTATGCTTGTCAGAAAGCACAGCAGTTAGGTGCTAAGGTTGTAACTGTTTCTGATTCCACAGGCTGGATTTATGATGCAGAAGGCATTGATGTAGATCTTTTAAGAGAAGTAAAAGAAGTAAAACGTGCAAGACTTACCGAATATGCTGCTGCAAGACCTTCCGCAGAATATCATGACAAGAAGGCTGAAGGCAACAACCAGTGGGTAGTTAAGGTTGACGTAGCACTTCCTTGTGCAAC
Organism: Lachnospiraceae bacterium; assembly: GCA_017561085.1. Classification (GTDB taxonomy): domain Bacteria; phylum Bacillota; class Clostridia; order Lachnospirales; family Lachnospiraceae; genus Suilimivivens. The sequence goes on along the minus strand of JAFZDQ010000084.1, from coordinate 38,508 downwards.
CCAGAACGAATTAAATCTGGAAGATGCGAAGAATCTGGTTGCAAACGGCGTAATCGCTGTAGCAGAAGGTGCAAACATGCCTACTACTGCAGAAGCAACAGAATACTTACAGGCAAACGGCGTTCTCTTTGCACCCGGTAAGGCTGCAAACGCAGGTGGTGTTGCAACCTCCGCTCTGGAAATGAGCCAGAACTCCGAAAGATTAAGCTGGACCTTCGAAGAAGTAGACAGCAAGCTTCAGACCATCATGGTGAACATTTTCCACAACCTTGATGACGCTGCTAAGAAATACGGTATGGAAGGCAACTACGTTGCAGGTGCTAACATCGCAGGCTTCCTTAAGGTAGCTGAAGCTATGACCGCACAGGGTATTGTATAATTAAAATTCTTGATAAGTAAAATTGTGTTAATAAAAACCTCGGAAACGAAAGTTTCCGGGGTTTTTTGTATGCAAAAGAAGTTACGTGTATTTCACAACAAAAAACGGTCATTTCACAACAAGGTAGTATCGAAACATAGTATGGGGTACGATATAATATACGCGAAAAGAGAATTAAGTAACCAACAGGTCCGAAAAGATAATTTAGATAAAGGAAGTGCCCTATGCGTGTAGCAATTTGTGATGATGAAAAAAACATAAGAGAACTGCTTGAAGATAAAGTGAAAAAACTATATCCGAATGCGAGGATTATTTGTTTCTCTTCAGGAGAAGAACTGCTTTTATTTGAAGAGCACATAGATATATTATTGCTGGATATTCAGATGCCGGAGATAAACGGTATGGAAACAGCAGTAGAACTGCGTAAAAAGGATAAAAATATGATTCTCATTTTTGTAACTGCAGCGGAAGAGTATGTATTCCAAGCATTTGATGTGGGGGCCTTTCATTATTTGGTAAAGCCCGTAAATGATGAGAAGCTTGCACAAATTCTTAATAAGGCAGTGAAAGAATTGGGGTCAAAGGGGGTAGGGACCTGTAAAAATGAAGACAAGTATCTGATGATTAACAGTGGTGGTGTACACATAAAAGTAATGCTGGAAGATATTGTTTATGCAGAAGTTTTTAACCGTAAGATAGTAATTCATAAAATGGACGAAAACATTGAGTATTACGGGAAAATGTCAGATCTTGAGGCGCTTACGGGAGATGATTTTTTCAGACCCCACAGGGCATATCTTGTGAATTTGAAATATGTGGAAAAATATGATGCATCCACGATATATCTGGAAAAAGGGAATGTGATTATGGCAAAGCAGAATTACCCTGAATTTGTCAAAAAATATATGAAATTCATGCAGAAGAGAGGGTAATAATTTATGGAATACATCGATATGTATTGGGGAATTGTGAGTCATTCGACAGTAATTTTAAACTACGTTTTAGAAGGCTGGTTGTTTTACAGATTTGTAAAGCCGTTTATGAAAAACAAACCGCACTATGTAGGTATATGCTATACGGTAGTGATGCTTTTGTTTTTTTGCATTCCTCAGGAGATTACGTATCCGAATTTACAAGGTGTTTTGGTGGCATGGATTAGCATGTGCTTACTGGAAAAGCGTAATATCAGGCAAAAAGCATTTTTGGCCACTGTCATGTACCTGTTCAGGTGGATGGTTTATGGCGTAACACTTGTGCTGCGGGATATTATGTTTGCAGTATTTATTAATTCTTCTTATATGCTTAATCATCCGATTTTCCAGGTGGTTACATATGCTTTTGTTGAAATGATCTATTACGGAATCGCTATATGCGTGATGTATTTTGTAATCCGTATGATACACAAGGTGTATGTGAACAAAAAAGAAGATATTTCAGGGAAAGAATTACTGTTATTGTTTGCAACGATGATGACGGTCATGACAGGTTATTTTACATTCAATTTCTTTTCCAATGTGTATATAAAAGATATGCAGGTTTATATTTGGGATGTTCATCCGGGCTATACATTTTTGCGGGTAATCTATCAGACGGTTTCCTTTGCAACGATACTTATTGCAATTGTGATTTACCAGAAAATCAAGGAAAAGCAGCGTGAAGAACAAGAGAATATTCTATTAACAGAGCAGATAGAAAATACCCAAAAGCATATAGGTGAAGTGGAAAAATTGTATGGGGACATTCGGGCATTAAAGCACGATATGGGAAATCATATTTCCGTGGTGGAAAATCTTTTAGCAAAGAAGGAATCGGATGAATGTGAGAAGTATTTGGCAAAGCTAAAGGCGGCTTTTGTTGAGAGTGCGGAAGGAATTAAGACCGGTAATCCGGTAACAGATGTGATTCTGACGCTGAAGCAGAAGGAAGCGGCGGAAAAAAGAATTGATTTTGATTGTACATTTATTTATCCCGTTGATACGAATATCAATGCTTTTGATATTAATGTGATTTTGAACAATGCAATCGAAAATGCCTTTGAGGCAGTAGAGGGATGTTCAAATCCATATATATCTGTTTCTGCTTATCGTAAGAAAAACGTATATATTATGGTGGTAAAAAACAATATCAGTAAAGTGGTTGTGTTAGATGCTGAAACAGGACTTCCGGAAACGACCAAGACTGATAAAAGCAACCATGGATTTGGTCTTACAAATATACGAAAAGTAGCACAGAAATATTATGGTGATATCGATATTAGTTTGGATGAAAACAACTTTACCTTAGCTGTTATGTTGATGATTGAATAATAGTTTATTAAAGGCCTGAGCCGTACGAAAAGGTATGGATTAGGCCGTTTTATTTTGCAAAGTATATGTTCACAACAGAAAAAGGTTGGTTCACAACAAGTCGGTTTAGGGTGAAGTTTAGGATTCCGAAATAGGAAGTAACAGAAGTATCGAGATAGATAGAAACGGAGTTCTACACATAAATTCAAGGAGGAGGATAAGGATGTCAATTTCATCTATAGTAATGAATAGTGGTATAAATGAATACGTCCGCAAAGAAGAAAAAGTGAATGAAAAAATTCGCAAAGAAGCAGACGGAAATGCCAGGAAACTAATTGATAAAAACAGGGAGAAGAAAGGTGTAAGCTATGAAAAATCCATTTCCGATTCCGTATCAAAAGGACTTTCTTACATACAGGAAATGGAAAAGCAGTTCAGTGGAACTAAATTTTTTGTAGGAACGGCAAGTTACGGACAAACCTATGGTAATTCATCAGATATTAATTTTGTGGTAAATCCTAAATTCTTAGAACAATTAGGAACTGATGAAACAGCAAGAGAGCAATTCAAAGAAGATATTAACTTTCTCAATGACTTTTCCAGGCGCTTTAGAGAGCAGCAGCTTGCGAATGGACGGGAGATTGTGAGTCAGGGATGGTTTTGTGATGAAAACGGCAATTGGGGAGGATGGACAATTAGTAAGCCTGTTAATCAAGGTTCTGTATTGCAGGATATGACAGATTATGCAGAGAAAATAAGGCAGGAAAAATTAGAGGAGAAAAAGCAAGCGGATCAGGAATTGAAAGCATTCTTTGGAGACAGATTTAAAGACCTTCGAGTAAAGTGGTTGGAAGAAGACCAAATGGAGGCAGAAAAGGTAGGGACGGAGACGGCGGAAGAAGCATCAGAGAGTGAAAGTGAGTCGATATCAACCAAGATAGGTGTAAATGCAGGCAAACTTGCAAGAAAAATTTCTGCAGCCAAAACAAGGGAGCAACTTCAGGCAGTGATTGCTGAAATAGAAAGCGATATGCAGGAGGTAAAGGATGGCATTACAAAAGGTTTTTGTGACGAAACAGAACTGGAGAAAGTGAAAATGTTGATGGCAATGGCACAGAACAGAATGGGTCAGGTGGAAGACAGAGAAGCCACTCCGGAGGAGGAGAACATGTTTGCGTTGGCTTCACTGATGTAGATAGGAGGAATGAAAATGGAAATAAATAATGTAGATAGTGGTGTGATATCACAGATTATGGATTTGAAGACGTCAACACCGGGAGTAACCAGAAAAGAAGTCATTAAAACCGGATTCAAAAATATCAATGACTATTCTAAGTATTTGCAGGAAAAATACAGTTACATGAATACTGGAAAAACATCTATGCAAGGAGTACCGGTAACAGTAAGTGTCTCGGGTGCATTTTTAAAGAAATGTATGGATAACCCGGAAAAAGCAGCATTTTTAGAGGAAAATTTAGTAGCTATTCCTGAGTGTATTAAACGTTCTGTAGAATATACGAAAACAATGCCGGGGAATCCGGTAATGACATATTGCAATGTTTTGTTTGACGATAATGGCAATATTACTATGATAAGCGGATGTACGAATGATCCGGACGGAAAGATAGCCAGAGAGAATGCAAAACGGAAAGCCGAGGAAAAGAATGTAGAGGAAGAAAAGGCAATAAAGCGGCGGGAGGAGAAGAAGAGAGCCGAGAAAAAACAGGCTGAAATACGGATAGAGAATCTGATGCAATCTAATGATTATTCCGTTACATTTACAGCTTCAAGCGTAGAAAGTATATCCCAAATAATGGCACAGAGAATGATGGCCGGTAATATATCCACATCGTTGATATCAGGATTTGATTTTAAGGTATAAGAGGAATCGTAATATGAAAATAAACGGATTGAATGGAAACAATACTCAAATTGGCAGAATGAATGGGATGCAGGCAAATGACGCGGTCAGCAAAAATATACAGAGTCAGATTGTAAATGCCCAAAAACAGTTACAGGAACTTTCAGCAAATAAAGAGATGAGCATGGAAGAAAAAATGAAAAAGCGTCAGGAAATCCAGCAGCAGATTACGGATTTGAATAATCAGTTGCGTCAGCACCAAATGGAGCAAAGAAAAGAAAAACAACAGCCTAAGGGCTCCGCAATGGAAGATTTGTTTGGGGGAAGTAAAAATGTAACACCTAAAGCAGGAAAGAAAAGTTCCGGATTGTCACTGGCCAGCATGACTGCTATTATTTCAGCTGATTCTGCGATGGCACAGGCACAAATACAAGGAAGTGTATCCGGTCAAATGGAAGGAAAAGCAGGTGTACTGGAGGCTGAAATTAAGTTAGATTCAGCCCGAGGCGGAGATGTAGAAAAGAAGAAAGAGGAACTTGCAGAGGTTCAGGAGAAGGCATCCGAGGCAGAAACAGCACAATTAAATACTTTATCTGATGCGAATAAAAAACTTGAAGAAGCGGCGAAAGCAGACCGACAGGCTGAAAAAACAGATGATAAAGATAAAAAGACCGATAAGAAGACCGCTGTTTCTAATGAAAAAGAGGATAAGGTTGTGGAGGATATTGAGCAAACAAAGATTGCAGATATAACAGAAAATGCAGAAGAACCTACGTCGGATACGGTTACATATACACATGTGGATGTTCGCTTATAAGTGCTGTTTCTGGTGTAACCTCGTGCTGTAGAGGAACTAACGCGAAATTTGATTCTTGGTTCTGGAAGAAATTAACTTTTTCATTTATCTGACCGATATACAATATGACAGAGTATAGATAAACGGATTTATCATAGAAGATACATGGAGGTATACTATGATTTCAGGAACCATATACAATACTACGAAAATGATGCAAATGACGCAGAAATGGGAGCAAAAGAAAGCATCAGGTAATCTTTTTAAGAAGGAAGTAAAAGAATTGTCTCCTGAACAAAAGCAGCTCCAAATCTATCTGGAGCAGCTTGAAAAAGAGCGTGAAGGAAATGAATATAGTGCGATTTATGCAAAGATTCAAAGTGGTCAGAGTTTAAGTCCGGAAGAGGAAGAGAAGCTTCGGGCCAGAGATCCGAAGTTATATATGGAGTACAAAGCGGATAAACAAGAACAGGAGGCTTACGAAAAGAAGCTTAAGAACTGTAAAACCAAGGAAGAAGCGGAGAGGCTTCACATCAATAGGATGAACGGGAAATTATCCGAACTAAAGTCGATTGTTAATAATCCCAATATACCTAAAAGTGAAAAACTAAAAGAGGCACAGCGGATTTTGGGAGAGGCAACCAAGACGACGCAAATTTATCATGCTTTTACGAAAAGTGCAGATTATAAAAAAATGCCCAGAGAAGAAGAACTTTTAGAAGCAAAGAAAGCAGAGGCAAAATCACAGGAAAGTGTGCCGGCAGAAAATGTAGCCACAGAAACCGAGCCTGCGGAAAATATCGCAGAAAGTGTGACAGAGACGGATACAGAAACGAATGCACAAGCGGATAATCAGGAAGGCGCAGCTGCGAACGAAAAACATAATCCGGCAAAACGTAATCCGGCGGAAGCAGAAAGAATGATTTTGGAGGAAATGATTAAACTGGAGAAGAAACAGTCCGGAGAAGAGAAGAAAACCGTGAAAATAGACGTATCGCTTTAATTAGTTTTTGGAACAGAGCATAGGGAGATGACGGAATGAAAATCGAAGAAGCAAGAAGGACTTATAATCTGCAGATTAAATCATATCATGAGAAACAGCTTGCCCTTGCAAAGCAGAAAAAAGAACTGGAGCACAAGATAAACACGACGCCGGATGGCAGTAATCTTTTTGCAAAGGAAGCGGCCACTTTAGAACTTACTTCCCAGGCAGTAAATACCAAATTGGATGAGTATAAGGGGTATATGGAAAAACTGTTGGAGCAGTGGTCAGCTACCGCAAATATGGTTTCTGCCGAGCAACAAGGCGATGCGATGAAAGAATATGCCGAAGATATGGGCAAAATCATGGAAGTGGCGCGGCGTATTATGAAAGGTGGTATTGTACCGGCTGCAGATGAAAAGAAACTGATGGAATTCAGTATGGAGATGTACCAGGCAGCAAAAAATATCGGTGTAATGGCAAAAGAAAAAGAAGAATACGATACATTATGGCAAGAGGAAGAAGAAAAAGTAAGTGAAGACCCCATGGAGGTTGCAGACAATGCGGAAGCCTTTGCGGAAGGTCCTGATATCGTGGATGTAGCGGATACCGTGGCTGCGGCTACGGCACAAGCGGACATGGCCACGGAATAAGGTGGAGACGGCATAGGTGTATACGGTGTCCGCATAATAATTCAATGAAAATGAAAGAAGCTGAAGATTGTACGAAGCAGATAACTTTGTACAATCTTTTTTATTTTGGGATTTAAAAATAGAATGATTAGCAGTATAATAATATGGTGTATGTACATTTATAAAAGAAACATAAAGGACGGAATTTTTATGAATATAAATCATGTATTGGAACAACTGGACGGGCTTTTTGCGGAGCATAAAATTGCAGAGGTTGAGCCCTTTTTGACGGAAAAGATTGAAGAGGCCGCTACGGAAGGTGACAGAGGTGCGGTGATTACGCTGATGAATGAAATTATCGGTCATTTCAGGGAGACCGGTGAATTTGATAAATCTGTGGAATATTGTAAGCAGGTGCTTCTTTTGATGCAGAAAATGGGTATGGAAGGCAGTATTCCCTATGCAACCACGCTTCTTAATGTGGCAAATGCTTACCGGGCTGCAGGCCTTTTGCGGGAATCCATGAGCGTCTATCAGAATGTCAAAATGATTTACGAAGGAAATCTGGCGTATAACGATTTCCGTTATGCAAGTCTTTATAATAATATGAGCCTGTTATTCCAGGAAATGGGGGACTTTGAAAGTGCCTGTGACTGTCTGGAGAGGGCACTGGGCATTACGACCCAGTACAGCGGTGCGAGAATTGAAACTGCCATTACTTATACCAATCTGGCGGCTTCCCAGTTAAAACTTCAGCGTTACGAAGAGGCCATTGCCAATTTGAACCGTGCTTTTACGATTTTTGAAGCGGATGAGGAAAAGGATTATCACTACAGCGGTGCCCTTTCTGCCATGGGAGAAGCCCAGTATCTTGCCGGAAATTTTGAAGAGGCGGCAGTTTATTATCAGAAAGCATTGGATGAAATTGAAAAGAATGTAGGCAGAAACAAGGCCTATGAAATTACCCTCAGAAATTTACAGGCGGTGAAAGCCCATATGAATGGGACTCCGGTTGCAATGCGCAGCTTTAGGAACGGTCTGGAGCTTTGTGAGGCATTTTATGAAGAATACGGAATTCCTATGATTAGGGAGCAGTTTCCGGATTATGAGAAGGATATTGCAGTGGGGCTTGTCGGTGAAGGCTCTGATTGCTTTGGTTTTGATGATGAAATCTCGAAGGACCATGATTTTGGCCCCGGCTTTTGCATGTGGCTGACAGAGCAGGTATATGATGAAATCGGTGAGGCACTTCAGAAGGCTTATGACAGTCTGCCTACCACATATATGGGAGTGACCAGAATTACCACTTCCAAGGCCAAAAAGCGTCTTGGTGTGCACAAAATAGGTGATTTTTATGACTATTTGCTGGGAGTTAAGGATGTACCGGCCGGTATGGGAGAATGGCTGTTTTTAGAGGATTATCAGCTGGCTACGGCTACCAACGGTAAGGTTTTTAGGGATGACTTGGGAGAATTCACCAGAATCAGAAAAGGACTCCTTGCTTATTATCCGGATGAAGTAAGACTGAAAAAAATTGCAAGACAGGCAGCGCTGATGGCGCAGTCCGGCCAGTACAATTACAACCGGATGCTGATGCGCGGAGAAAAGGTCAGCGCGCAGCTGGCACTTTCGGAGTTTATGAAGCATACCATGGAGATGATTTATCTTTTAGACAGAACCTATGCGCCTTTTTATAAATGGATGCACAAGGGAATGGACAGATTGCACGTGCTGAAGGAAGTGAAGGATGTACTGACCTCCCTTACGGAATTGCCCCTTGGCGATGAGCGGATTTTACAGACCATTGAATGGATTGTTGCCATGATTATTGCAGAAATGAAAAAGCAGGGGCTTACCAGTGGTGAGGAAACCTATTTAGACCACCATACAGACCGTATTTTGCGCGGAATCAGTGATCAGGGGAAAAAGGACGACGGCTTGAAAGCCGCGCTGATTGACGAGCTTGTACGCCTGGAGTGGGAGGCTTTTGATAAGGTGCAAAACGAAGGCGGAAGAGCAGATTGTCAGGATGACTTTAATACCTTTACCATCATGCGTACCAGCCAGTATTATAACTGGACGGAAGAGATGTTAAAGAGCTACATTATTGATTTCCACAGAGCTTCTGACAGAGGCTGGAATCTGGTGACGGAAAAGTACGGCAGAATGATGGAAAGTACCGCTCCCCAAAGATACCAGGAAATCAAAGCATCATTTCCTGATATCTCCCCTGAGAAAAAGCAGATAATAGAAGAAATTGTGAAGATTCAGGTGGCATGGATGGAAGAATTTGCCGCAGAATATCCGAAAGCGGCATCCAATGCAAGAAGTATCCATACTTATGAGGATACGCCCTTTAATACCTCTTATGAAACCTATTTAAGAGGCGAAATCAGCACCTATTCTGACGATACGCTGGAATTGTACGGCAGATTCATTGCCAGCCTTTGTAAGGAAGGTTTTAATCTGGCGGAAATGACCATGTATAATACGGCATTATTGTATGGTTATGAATCCTTGGAGGATTTGGAAAGCAAACTGTAAAGCGTTAGTGCAGGGAATTTATTAGGGTGTTTATCACAGTTATTAGGCAAGGGAAATTAAATGGACATCAGGATTCCGTTTGCGATTGCAGCTGCTGTTTCGTTAAAGCGGGAATCTAATCGCAGATTGTCGCGGTCTGTATTAATGAAACCGACTTCTACCAGAACGGCAGGCATATTGGTACGCCTAAGGACGGCTAAATTGGTGCGCTCATTGACGCCCTGGTTGGCATAGCCTACTTTTTCCAGTTCCCGGTTAATGTTCCGGGCGATTTCTCCGGCTTTGCTATATCTGTTATAGACCAGGGATTCCACGCCGGTATATTGGTTTGGTATGGGGCTGGAATTGCGGTGGATTGAGAGAAAATAATCTGCGCCGGCAGCATTTGCTTCCAGTGCTTTGGCGGTGGGCGTTTCATACACATCATCCACACGTGTATAAATGACGTCCACGCCGTTTTGTTCTAAGATATAGCCTACGGAAAAGGCCAGATTCAGGGCATCATCTTTTTCGCGCCGGCCCATATAGGTGGCTCCGAAATCCGAACCGCCATGACCGGCATCTATAACTACAGTAGCCATAAGTACCTCATAAAGATGTTCTTACCTTATCATATGAAGAAACAGTATTTTTGCTACGAAGAAAGGAAGGATACGGATAAAAATGAAAAGAAAAGAAAAACAGTCTTTTGAAATAGATATGTGTAACGGACCGCTCCTTGGAAAGTTACTATTGTTTACGGTTCCGCTGATATTATCGGGAATATTACAGCTGTTATTTAATGCGGCGGATATTGTAGTAGTGGGCCGCTTTGCCGGGAATGAAGCCTTGGCGGCAGTGGGTTCTACCGGTTCTTTGACCAACCTTCTGGTAAATCTTTTTATCGGCTTATCGGTAGGTGTTAATGTACTGGTGGCCAGATATTACGGTGGGAAGCAGGAAGATGAAGTCAGAGAGACGGTGCATACATCAATTGTCATCAGTGTACTGGGCGGTGTGATTTTGGCACTTTTGGGAATTGTCTTATCGAAGCCGCTTTTGACATTAATGGATACACCGGAGAGTGTTATCAGGCACTCGGTTTTATATATGCGGATTTATTTTATGGGAATGCCCGTAATGCTTTTGTATAACTTCGGAAGTGCAGTGCTTCGTGCCATCGGTGATACCAGACGTCCACTGTACTATCTTATGATAGCGGGTGTTATTAATGTGCTGTTGAATTTATTGTTTGTGATAGTTTTTCATATGGGGGTTGCCGGCGTGGCAGTGGCTACGGTGATTTCCCAGATTGTTTCCGCAGCACTTATTGTAAGATGTCTGATGCAGAGTGACGGATGCTACCGGTTACAGGTGAGTGAATTAAAAATCAGTTGGGACAAGTTTGGCAGAATTGCAAGAATCGGTTTTCCGGCCGGTATACAGGGTGCACTTTTTTCCATATCGAATGTATTAATTCAGTCTTCCATCAATTCTTTTGGCGCTATTGCCATGGCGGGAAATACGGCCGCAGGTAATATAGAGGGCTTTGTTTATACAGCTATGAACGCGGTACACCAGAGTGCGGTCAGCTTTACGGGACAGAATTTGGGCGGTAAGCGGTTTGACAGGATAAAGATGATTTTAATTGAATGCCTTTTACTGGTTACCGTAATCGGACTTTTGATGGGCAATGGCGTAATATGGATGGGAGAGAGCCTGGTAGGTTTGTACTCTACGGATCCGGAGGTAATTGCTTACGGCATACAGCGATTAAAGGGCATATGTACGCTGTACTTTTTATGTGGTGTGATGGAAGTGCTGGTGGGAAGTATCAGAGGACTTGGCTATGCCATTATGCCGATGATCGTATCTTTGATTGGTGCCTGCGTATTCCGTATTGTTTGGATAGCAACCATCTTTCAGTGGGATCGGACTTTGGATACGTTATATTTGTCCTATCCGGTGTCATGGGCATTGACATCATTGGTACACCTGATTTGCTTCTTAATTGTGCAAAAACGTGTGCGCGAGAGATTGAATTAGTGAATGGATGAGTTGGAATTGCATAAGAAATATCTGTTAAAAATTAAATGGAGATTTAATAATGGATAATAAGTATTGCGTAAAACAGATAAAAGAAAAGAGTGAAATTTTCGTTGAAGTACCCGGTTCAAAAAGCATTACCAATAGGGCATTACTTCTTGCGGCAATTTCAGAATGCAAGTGCAGGGTAAAGGGAATTTTATTCAGTGATGATTCCAGGGCATTTTTGGATTGTTTGCAAAAGCTGGGATTTGATGTGGATGTGAATGAATGTGAAAAAGAAGTAACCATACAGGGAACCGGCGGCAGGATTCCCAATAGACAGGCTTCTGTAAATGTAAGAAGTGCAGGAACTGCAGCAAGATTTTTAACAGTAATGCTGGCTTTTGCCGGTGGCAATTATGAAATGAATGCATCTGAGCAGATGTGTAAAAGACCCATGCAACCGTTACTTCAGGTGTTACAGGAAGCCGGTGTTTGCTTTGAATTTTTGGGAGAAGAAGGACATTTCCCGTTTCGGATGAAAGCTGATAAACTGAATATGGACGAGGTTTCCATTGATACAAAGGTCAGCAGTCAGTTTGCAAGTGCTCTTTTGATGAGTGCGGCCCTTTCGGAAAACGGACTTAGAATATCCATGTCAGGAGACCGGACAGAAGGCTCTTATATCAGAATGACCCTTGCAATGATGGAACAGTTCGGACTTCGGTTCCAAAAGGAAAATGGAGCAATCTATGTGCCGGCGCAGAAGCATTTTGGAGTCGTAACATATCAGGTTGAGCCGGATGTTTCAGGTGCATGTTATTTTTATGCCATGGCACCTCTTTTAAAAACAGATGTTATCGTAAAGAATGTGCATCAGGAATCCCTACAGGGAGATATTAAGTTTATCGATGCTTTAGAGAAAATGGGTTGTAAGGTCAGTGAAACACCGGAAGGAATTTTGGTTTCCGGCAAACATTTGGAAGACTATGAAGGGTTGACGATATCCATGAAGGATTTCTCGGACCAGACCATGACTATGGCAGCGATTGCGCCTTTTGCAAAGACGCCCACCTACATTCAGAATGTGGGACATATCCGGTTCCAGGAATCGGACAGAATCAGTGCAATCATTACAGAACTTAACAAGATGGGGATTGTTTGCAGAGAAATGCCGGAAACAGAAGGGATTTATATTGAACCGGGGACGGTTCGGGAAACAGAGGTGGAAACCTATGAGGATCACCGCATGGCTATGGCATTTTCTTTAATCGGTGTAAAAACCGGAAAGATTACCATATTGAACCCGGGATGTTGTAAAAAAACCTTTGAAAATTTCTTTGAGGTTTTAGAATCGGTAACAGAATAAGAGGATTTAGATGGAACAGATAATCAGAGAACGTGAAGAATGTGAAAAAGTCATATTGGTAGGAGCTTGTGTAGCCGACAGTAAAAAAGCAGAAGAAGAATTTGTAAGAAGTATGGAAGAACTGGGACAGCTTGCAGAAGCATGCTTTATGGAGCCGGTTGCCGTGGTGACACAGAATATGGCATACCTGAATAAAGGGCTTTATATCGGTGCCGGCAAAGTCGAAGAGGTGAAAGAGTTGGCAGAACGCCTGGAAGCTGATTTGGTGATTTTTGATGATTCCCTGACACCTTCCCAACTCAGAAACCTACAGGATGAATTGAAAACACCTGTTATGGATAGAACTAATTTGATACTGGATATTTTCGAAAGCAGGGCGAAAACCAGAGAGGCAAAGCTGCAGGTTGAGTCTGCCAGATTACAATATTTACTGCCCCGACTGGTAGGGATGCATGAGGCCTTAACCAGACAGGGGGGGACCAGCGGAAGCATGAGCAGTCGTGGTGCCGGTGAAAAGAAACTGGAATTGGACCGCAGAAGAATTGAACACAGAATCTCTGAACTGCGTAAAGAATTGGATGAAGTTACTTTAGAGAGGGATGTGCAGCGTAAAAAGAGAATGAATGCCAGGATTCCCCTGGTAGCACTTGTAGGCTATACCAATGCAGGGAAGTCTACCATTATGAATGCCCTGCTTGACAGGTATCGAATGGAAGAAGAAAAGAAGGTATTAGAAAAGGATATGCTTTTTGCCACCCTGGATACCACCGTCAGAAGGATTAATGCAGGCAATAACCGTGACTTTTTGCTTTCTGATACCGTAGGATTCATTCATAAGTTGCCTCACAGCTTAGTGAAGGCCTTCCGTTCTACCTTAGAGGAGGTACAAAATGCGGATTTACTGCTTCAGGTAGTGGATTATTCCGATCCTTTTTACCGGGAGCAGATGCAGACGACTTTAGAAACCCTTCGGGAATTAAATGCTTCTGAAATCCCTATGATTACCGTATATAATAAGGTGGACCGAAGTGATGATGAGATTTCTTATCCTAAAATCGTTGGAGAAGACAAGATTTACATTTCCGCTAAGGAAGAAGCATCGGTAGAGATGCTTGTAGATATGATTTTGGATAGGATTTATGATGATTTTGTAAAGGTAACCTTTTTAATTCCCTATCAAAACGGCAATGTGGTGTCTTATTTTAGGGAAAATGCCCAGATTATCAGCCAGGATTATGAGGCAGAGGGGACCAAAATGGTTGTAAAATGCCACCAGGCTGACAAAAATAAGTATGAAATGTTTGTGGTAGAGGAAGAAGGATAATATCAGATGGAACGTTTAAATAAGTATTTGGCTTCTTGCGGAATTTGCTCCAGAAGAGAAGCGGATAAGCTGATTTCCCAAGGGAGAGTTACCGTAAACGGCAGCGTTGCCGATATGGGAATGCAGGTAAATGACAGCATGACCATTTGTGTGAACGGGAAACCGGTTCACGGAAAGAATGAAAAAGTAGTATTGGCTTATTATAAGCCGGTTGGCGTAACCTGTACGGAAAAAGACCGCTTTGCGGACAAGAAAATTACGGATGTGGTTAAGTTTCCGGTGCGTGTCACCTATGCAGGCAGATTGGATAAGGATTCGGAAGGACTGCTTTTGTTAACCAATGACGGGGATTTGATTGATGCCATGATGCGGGGAAGCAATCATCATGAAAAAGAATACCTTGTAAAGGTGAATAAAGAGATTACGGATGAATTCATTGAAAAAATGTCACAAGGAATCTACCTGGAAGAACTGAAAATACAGACAAGACCCTGCCTGGTAGAGCAAATTGGGAAGTTTACCTTCCGTATTGTATTAACCCAGGGAGTCAATAGACAAATCAGAAGGATGGCGGAAACATTAAATTACAAGGTAACAGCCATTAAACGAATCCGTGTTGTAAATATCAAGCTGGAAAAATTGCAAGTAGGACAGTACAGACAGATTCAGGGAGAAGAATTAGAAGAATTGTATCGCCTGTGCGCTGCAAAATAAGACCGGAAAAAGGAAAGAATTTGATTCCAAACACAAAATGTTGTATGATGGATTTATAGATATTGTGGAGAGCGTGAAAATGACGATTTTTGGCAAAAACTTGCAAAAATACGCCAAAATAACGCAATAATAACAAATTACTAACGGAAAGTAATAAATACAAGTGTTATTTAATGAATAAATGACGGGAATAATGTTGTTGATGAAGGAAAACTTGCATGGAAAACAAGAAAAAACGTTGTGAAGAACTGGTAAAAATATTAAATGAAGCCTCCGAAAGCTACTATGGAGGCAAAGAAGAGATTATGTCCAACTATGAATGGGATGCTCTTTTTGATGAACTGACCCAATTGGAAGAGGAAACCGGTTATGTGCTGCCGGAAAGTCCCACGCGTAATACCGGAGCAGAAGAAGTGGCAGGTGAGAGAGAGGTACATGAGTACCCGGCGCTTTCCCTTGCCAAGACCAAGCAGATTTCCGAATTGAGAAAATGGGCAGATGACAAAAAAATATGGCTTTCCTGGAAATTAGACGGATTAACCCTGGTGCTTACCTATGACAATGGTATCCTTACGAAGATATTAACCCGGGGAAACGGCACCACCGGTTCCAATATTACTTATTTAAAAAATGCAATTAAGGGTTTCCCTTTGGAAATTGAATATAAAGGGCATTTGGTTGTAAGAGGAGAAGCCACAATCTCCTATACGGACTTTGCCCTGATTAATGATATGATTGAAGATGACGATGAGAAATATGCCAACCCCAGAAACTTAGCCAGCGGAACATTAAGTTTGGATGACCCGGAGAAGGTGAAAGAGCGGCATGTATATTTCAATGCTTTTACCCTGGTGCATTTGGATGAAGAGATGAATTCCTGGGGAGAGCGCATGGACTACCTGGAAAAACTGGGCTTTCGTGTAATTGAAAGAGAAGCACTTACGGCAGATAGATTGGAAGAAGTCATTGCACGTTTTACGGAAAAGGTAGAAAGCGGAGAGATGGATATTCCGGTAGACGGTCTGGTTATCTGTTATGATGATGTAGCGTATGCATCTACCGGTTCGGTAACCGGTCATCATGCTACCAGAGCAGGTTATGCTTTTAAGTGGCAGGATGTGTCTGCTAAGTCGAAGCTTTTGTATGTGGAATGGTCCTGTGCGGCTTCAACCATATCACCGGTAGCTGTATTTGAACCTGTTTTATTGGAAGGAACCACGGTTTCCCGCGCTTCTTTATGCAATATCAGTGAAATGGAGCGTCTCGGAATCGGGGATGGTTGCGTACTGGAAGTGATTAAGGCGAATAAAATTATTCCTAAGTGTATTGCGGTGACAGAGTCAAACGGGAAATTTGATATTCCCAAGATGTGTCCCGTATGTAAGGCCGAGACCCAAATCAGAATCAGTAAAAACAGCGGAACAAAGACGCTGCATTGTACCAACGAAAACTGCAGCGCGAAGCATGGAAAGAAATTTACCCGTTTTGTAAGTAAATCCGGTATGGATATTGATGGACTATCTATCCAAACCATGTTAAAATTCATGAATGAGGGATTTATTACGGATTTTGCCGACATTTATCATCTGGCAGAGCATGGGGATACCATTAAGCAGATGGAAGGCTTCGGTGAGAAATCCTTTGATAATATGGTACGTGCCATTGAAAAGAGCAGAAAGGTGCATCCGGTTCAATTTTTGTATGCACTTTGTATTCCCATGATCGGAACCGATGCCGGAAAGAAAATTGTGGCGTCCTGCGGATTTGACGGCTTTTTGGAACGTCTTTTAAATGGTATCGGTTTTGAAGATATAGAAGGAATCGGTCCCGAGAAGTCAAATTCCGTACTTGCCTGGTATCAGAAAGAAGAGAACCGTAAGGTATTAGAGAAGCTTCTTTCTGAGGTTGAAATTGAAAAAGTAGAAAAGAAAGACACCTCCGGCGGAACCTGCGCAGGCCTTACCTTTGTGGTAACGGGAGATGTGCATCTGTTTAAGAATCGTGATGCCTTAAAGAAATATGTGGAAGCAAACGGCGGTAAGGTAACAGGAAGCGTTACCTCCAAAACCAATTATCTGGTAAACAATGATGCGGCCTCCACCTCTTCCAAGAATAAAAAAGCCAAGGAACTTGGTATTCCGATTCTGACGGAAGAAGAATTTGTGGCGCAGTTCGGCATGGAATAAAGCATACGCTTGAAATGACGTGTTCGGAATGGAATAAAGCGTAAGTGTGAAAGTATTTGAAATGGAATAAAGTATTGATTGGAGAATCGTTATGCCTATTAAAGTACAAAGTCAGTTACCTGCAAAGGAAATACTGGAAAATGAAAATATATTTGTGATGGATGAGTACAGGATGCTTCATCAGGACATCCGTCCTCTTGAGATTTGTATCCTTAATCTGATGCCCATTAAGCAGGACACCGAATTGCAGCTGCTTCGGGCACTTTCCAATACCCCTCTGCATGTGGATGTGACTTTTATGAAGATGAACAGTCATGTGTCATTAAATACGCCCATTCAGCATTTGAACCGTTTTTACAATACTTTTGATGAACTGAAACACAGAAAGTTTGACGGACTTATTATTACAGGGGCACCGGTAGAGCAGATTAGCTTTGATGAGGTGGATTATTGGCCTGAACTTTGTGAAATTATGGACTGGACCAAGGACCATGTAACCAGTACGCTTCATATTTGCTGGGGCGCCCAGGCGGGGCTTTATTATCACTTCGGAATCGAAAAGACCCTTCTTGATAAGAAACTTTTCGGTGTATATAAGCATAAAGTAATGAACCGTAAAATCCCCTTGGTACGGGGCTTTGATGATGAATTTATGATTCCCCACAGCCGTCATACCGCCACCTCCAAAGAGGATATTTATAACTGTGAGCAGCTTATGGTGTTAGCAGAATCAGAGGAAGCCGGCGTCCTTCTTTGTATGACCGATGAAGGAAAGCAGATTTTCGTGATGGGTCACCCGGAGTATGACAGATTTACCTTACATAACGAGTATATGAGGGACAAAAACAAAGGACTTCCCATCGAAATTCCCAAGAATTATTATCCGGATGATGATGACACCAAGAGACCTCTTCTGCAGTGGCGCTCTCATAGTAATAATCTGTATTCTAACTGGCTCAATTATTACGTATATCAGGTGACCCCGTACGAATTGTAATAGGAAAAGGTTAATTGATGTAAAGGAATTACTTACTGGAAATTAAAGAAAAGATTGATTTGAGCACAAGAAAAAATGAGCATTGGTTTCTGAAAAGAAATCAGTGCTTTTTTATTTGGAAAAGCCAATACATTATCGCGATAAACTAATTGGAGACTGATTTCAAACTGTGCAAAAAATATTGTAATAGCCGTTTTTGCTCAGTGTCTAGCATAGAAGTATCAAGCTGGATATTTTCAGTTTTGCTTATACCTAATAAATAATCGGTAGAGCACCGGTATAAGCCTGCAAGAGCCATGAGATTTTCTATACTAGGTACGCGTTCTCCGTTTTCATAGTTTGATAAAACGGAGGGCGACACACCAATAGTGATGGCGACTTCTTTTTGTGTGAGCTTCATATTCATTCTTTGTAACTGTAGACGTTCTCCCAACCCATGAATCATAGTAAATACCTCCATTTATATTTTAGCTTTTTTAGTATTGCTATAGGATAACTAAAATATGCTGAAAGCATTGCAAAATTTGCTTAAAGGGGATATAATGAATTTTGGCATGATAAAAATTTGATGATTTTGCGATTGTATGTAGGGATAAAACAGCCTTATTTATAGGTTTTTTGCGGCTTAATATGACAAAAATTAGGTATTTGCCAACTAATAAGTGTCATATATTTATTAGTTAAGCAATCGTTTAAGTTATATATGCCTACTGATACCGAAAGAAGAAGATGAAATGAAAAAAGCTTTATTTTTGACTACAATCAGTGGTTTTTTGCAACAATTTGAAATGAATGACGTCAAAATTTTACAGGAAATGGGATATGAAGTTCATTATGCATCTAATTTTCATAATCCTGTATATGAAGTAAATAAAGAGGAACTGAGAAATAAAGGAATCATATTACATCAGGTGGGGATACAGAAGTCACCCAAACAGATTTTTAAGAATTTAAAAGCTTTTTTTCAGGTGCGGAAAATAATTGTGAAAGAAAAAATTGATATGATACATTGCCATAATCCAATGGGAGGCGTAATCGGACGACTTGTGACATTGGGATTGAAAAAAAGGGTAGTTGTCATATATACCGCTCATGGATTTCATTTTTACAAAGGGGCTCCAATTATAAACTGGTTAATCTATTTCCCTGTGGAATGGTTGTTGGCGAAAATAACGGATTGGCTGATTACGATTAATAAAGAAGATTATACGGTAGCTACAAAGTATCGTTTTAAGAACATAGACCGGATTGAATGGATTCCGGGAGTGGGAATTTTAAATAATCGTTTTGCGCCGGTGGATGGTAGAAGAGATGAGGCTCGTAGGGAGTTAAATATTCCTAACGATGTTTTTTTTGTGCTTTCCGTTGGTGAACTAAATAAAAATAAGAATCATAAAGTGATTATGCAAGCAATTGCTAAGTTAGAAAATCCGAAGATTTATTACGGGATCTGCGGAAGAGGGCCAATGGAAGCGGAGCTACAGGATATAGCGGATGAACTATGTATAGCTAAGCAGGTAACCTTGTTTGGTTTCCGCAATGATATACCGAGAATGTTAGCTGCGGCGGATTGTTTCGCGTTTCCGTCAAAGCGTGAAGGGCTGGGGATTGCAGCACTTGAAGCTATGGCGGCGGGAATTCCGTTAATTACTTCTGACTGTAGAGGGACCAGAGAATATATGAAACACGGCATGAACGGTCTTGTATGTAAAAGCGGTACGGCGGAAGAGTATGCTAATGCAATTAAAAAGATGTATGAGCAAGCAGATATGAGGAAAAAGATGTCTCAAAAATGTTTAAAAACAGCAGAGGAATTTGACGTATCTGTTACAGATAAAATAATGAGAACTGTGTATAGAAACTTATCTTAATACTATTATATCAGAAAGTATGAGGGTACGAAAGAAGAAGGTGTAATTATGTATGAGAATAGGCCTCAAATCAGTGTGATTATGAGTATCTATAATCAAAAAAATAAGATACAACTGGATGAGGCGGTACAGTCCATTTTACATCAAACATTTCAGGACTTTGAATTTATTATTTATAATGACGGTTCTGATGGCGAGGTATATGAATTTTTGCAGGAATATGCCCTTATGGATAACCGGATTGTTCTGATTAACAATCCGGTTAATCACGGATTGGCATACTCGCTGAATTCTTGCATAGATGTGGCCAGAGGAAAATATTTGGCTCGAATGGATGATGATGATTTTTGTGCTTTGGACAGATTGGAAGTGCAATATAAGTATCTGGAAGAACATCCGGAAGTGGCATTTGTAGGAAGCAATGCCAAGTTGGTTGACGAAAACGGAAACTGTTGGGGCGTCAGGAAAATGCCGGAAACACCGGATGAACTTAATTTTTTACGGTTTTCTCCGTATATTCATCCCACGGTAATGATTCGAAGAAGTGTGTTTGACGGAACGATTACTTATTGTTCATCCAAGGAAGTTTTACGATGTGAAGACTATGAATTATTTATGCATTTGTACAAATGTGATTATCGGGGATATAACATCCAACAGGAATTAATTTATTACAGGGAAGATAATAACTCATATAAAAAAAGAAAATTCAAATACAGAATTGACGAAATGCGTTTGCGATATCGGAATTTTAAAGAATTAGGGATTTTATTCCCTGTAGGTTGGTTGTTCGTAATAAGACCACTTTTGGCTGCGGTGACGCCGTCTTTGCTTATTTTAGGGGTAAAAAAGTTGTATCACACATTTGAAAAACATTTTGGTGAGAGATATGAAGTACAAAATGAAAATGGAAATTCAAGCGGAGCAGGAAAAACGTCTCAGGAAGTATCGGAAGATTTTGAGTCAAGAACCGATGCTGTTGGAAATATCTGAAACACTTTTTTTGAAAGAAAAAAGGGATATGACGGAATTTTTCGTAATTGCCCCCATTATGTGTAACTACGTGCTGTGGGTATTAAAGGATGCTGTTTTAAACGGAAAAAAACGATTGTATTTTTTGGCAAGAGACGGATATTCCATGTATCAGGTTGCAAATGAATTTTGTATCAGATTAAATCTGCCCATTGAATGTTGCTATTTATATTGTTCCAGATATGCATTGAGAAGTGCAGAGTATTGCTTATTATATGAAAAAAGTTTGGAATATATTTGCCTTGGCGGAATGAATGTAACCTTTGCCAAAATTATGGATAGAGCAGGACTTAGTGAGTCTGAAGCAAAGTTAGTAGGAGAATTGACAGGATATGCTGATAAAATGACAGCTGTTTTGTCACATAAAGAGGTGAAAACCCTGGCTCCGATATTAAAAAATTGTTCAGTGTTTATGGACGCAATGGTATCCCATTCAAGGGATAAATATCCGAATGTAAGCGGCTATTTGAGGCAGGAAGGAATGTTGAATGATGTTCCTTATGCGTTGGTAGATAGTGGTTGGGTCGGAAGTATGCAAAAATCTTTTCTCCATATTCTGAGAAGTATGGGATATCAGGGGAAATTAGAAGGTTATTATTTCGGCATGTATGAATATCCGAAGAATGTAGACCGAGATTCGTATCATGTTTGGTATTTCAGACCGGAAAATATGCTCCGTCGTAAAGTATATTTTAACAATAATTTATTTGAATGTATATTTAGTTCGCCTGAAGGAATGACTGTTGGTTTTGAGTGGGGGACATACGGATATACGCCGGTTTTGGAAAAGGATATAAATCCGAATTGCGAGAAAGTAGAGAAAAGTACGGCATATTTAATTAAATATGCAGAAATGTTAGCTGAAAGATTAAATAAGCAGGAAGAAAATGCAGTTTGGTCGAAAAATGATTTCTTACCGACAGCTACAAAGCTTCTGAAGAATTTTATGGGTAAACCAACGAGGCTGGAAGCATCTAACTATGGGGATTATGTATTTTGTGATGATGTTATAGGTGAAACGACACAAAAACTTGCCACAAATCTTACATATAAAGAAATCAAAGCGAACAGATTGATAAATAAGTTTATAAACATATATCTGAAAAAGGGAAAAAGCGTACGGGAAAGCGCCTGGCCGGAAGCGAGCGTGATGCTGGTAGATAAGGCAGGAAGAAGGGAACTTGTGCATTGTGCCCTTTATAAGTATGTTTTGTATTTGCGAAAGAAGATGAAATGAGGTGATTATTTTGCAACGTGGTGAACGGGCAAAACAATATATCTTTGTAATTAAAGAACTGGTATCAAGAGAAATTAAGAGAAAATATGCAAGATCATATCTTGGGATTTTATGGAGCGTATTAAATCCGCTTCTGTCTATGGCAGTAATGTCTATGATTTTTTCAACAATTTTTAAAAGAAGTATTGAGAATTTTCCCATTTATTATTTGACGGGAAGTATTTTGTGGTCACTGTTTACGGGAGCAACTAATTCTGCAATGACAGCATTGGTAGACAACAAAAACTTGCTGATTAAGGTTAAATTACCTATGCAGGTATTCCCTTTATCAAGAAGTTGTACTGCATTGGCGAATTACGGATATTCCTTAGTGGCATATGTGATTATGTTGGTGATTTTCGGAATTAAGCCCACATTGTACATGTTGCTTTTGTTTATCTATACCGCAGGGTTATTTATGTTCTCCTTGGGAATAGGATATATGCTTTCCGTTTTGTATGTATTGTTTGGAGATATTAAGCATTTGTATTCCGTGTTATTAACGATATGGATGTACTTATGTGCAATTTTCTATCCGGTAGATAGTACTTCTCCAATGGTGCAGGAAGTAATCATTAGAAATCCTGTATATAACTATATCGTTTGTACAAGGAAATGTATCTTGGACGGCGCACTGCCTACGGCCGAAGAATGGGCACGATTGTTTGTGTGGAGCATCGGAATCTATTTAGTCGGAAAAATATATTTCAATAAGATGAAAACAAGGGTGCTACAAAAAGTATAAAGGGATATTAAATTATGAAAATAAAGCAGATAAAGAAATATATCGCACTGGTTTTATTCGTGTGCATATTAATACCGGTAAAAACTGTTTATGCCCGGGAAGGAAGTATTACGTTTGGGTCGGAAAGCTATCGCTGGTATACCGATAAAGTGTGTCCGATTGGTGTTTATGTCAATGGAGAGGTTCCGGTAGGTGAATACGAGGTATGGTTGGAATACGATGAAGAACTTTTGTTTTACTTAAACGGAGCCACTTCGCAAGAAGGGAACCGCCTTTGTATCAAGGGAACCGGTACTGATATAACCAATAAAATTATGTTACATTTCCAGCCTTTGAAAGCAGGAAGTACAAGCATTAAGGTGATTTCAGCACAGTGTAGGTCTATTGGAGACGTGACGGGAAATATATTACCGGAAGATTTAGATATTACTGAGTTGTTAGTTGCACCTATTACTATTTTTGAATCCGGAAGCAGTGAATTACAGCGGATTGAAATAGACGGAACAGAGGTAGAAGACTTTGCACGGGATGTATATGAATATTCAGTAGAAGTGGATGAGGATATAGAAAATATTGAATTATCTTATATACCGGTAGATTTAAATGCAGTGGTCAGTGTATCGGATACATCACTTCAAATGGGGACCAATGAAGTAACAGTAACGGTAGAAGCAACTACCGGTGAAACAAGTATCTATACGCTTCATGTTGATCGTAGGACCCTTATAAATGAACCGGAAGAAACAGCAACTCCGGAGAATGAGATTGCTGATGTGCAACAGGAGGTAGAAGAACCATTGCCGGAGGAAACGGATTTACCTTTAGAAGAACCTGTTTCAGAAGAGGGCACGGAAGAATCTTTCGTAGTTAAGATTAAAGAATTATGGGATAAAGCACTTAATTTCAGTACCGAGCGTGATTTTGTTTTTTTAGGAAAAAGTCCATTATTGTGGCTTATGACATTTCTGGTATTTGTTTTTATGATTGCATATTTTGTTCGGTTTTTAAAATATAGGAAAAACGAAAGAGCGCAATTAAGAGAACAACAAATAGAAGAAAAACAGGATGATGATTTTGAGATTATTAATCTGGAACAGGAGATTATCAAGGTTAAAAATGTAACCATGCGTTTCCGTTTAGCACTGGAAGAATCCTCCAGTTTAAAAGAATATATGATCAGAACCGTAAAGGGACAAAACCATTATCATTATCTGACAGCACTTGATAATGTCAGCTTTAGTGTCAGCCAAGGAGATGTTGTGGGAATCATCGGTACTAACGGTTCCGGTAAGAGTACCTTGCTTAAGATTGTTTCAGGAGCACTTCAGCCCACGGAAGGTCATGTAGAAGTGGACAGAAGTAAGGTTCAGATGTTGACGCTGGGAACCGGTTTCGATATGGAACTTACTGCGAAGGAAAATGTTTATCTAAACGGTGCCATTATCGGTTACACCAGAGAATATATTGATGAAAAATATGATGATATCGTAGCGTTTGCAGAACTGGAAGGATTCATGGATGAGCGTATGAAGAATTTCTCTTCAGGTATGGTTTCCAGACTTGGTTTTGCAATAGCAACGATGCGTGATACACCGGATATTTTAATTCTGGACGAGGTTCTGAGCGTTGGGGATATGTTCTTTAGAGAAAAGAGTATGCAGCGTATCAGGGAAATGATTCATGGCGGTTCTACGGTATTAATCGTTTCTCATTCACCTGATGTAATCGTCAAAAATTGTAATGTAGCAGTTTGGATTGAAAAGGGCGTTTTACAAATGGTCGGGGACCCGAAAAAAGTTTGTGATGCTTATAAAAATTATGAAGTAACAGGAAAAAAATAAGTGGAAAGGAAGAGGCACATGAGTATTAAATTGAAAATTTATAACAAGTTGGTTAATCGTGTGCCTTACATACAAAAGAAGTATCATAGTCTGCGCCAGCAAAAGCGTGGATTACGGGGCAGGGTATATGCCTGGTGTGCACTACTTGGTATGAATATTATTTATCATTTCGCACCCCAAAAGTATGAAGAAGCCTTTTATTACCCGGATAAGGGCAAAAAGATACCGACAGATTGCAGTGAATCATCTTTGTCACTTCGGGAAGCACCTGAAAAGCTGGCAGAGAGACTTAAAAAGTATGATGTCATATCGTTTGATGTGTTTGATACTTTGGTTTTTCGTCCTTTTGCGGCACCGTCTGATTTATTCTTCATGATAGGGGAAAAGTTAAATTACCTTGATTTTGAACGTATCCGAAAAGTGATGGAGTGGCGGGCACGGCAGAAAGCCAAAGAAAAGAAGGGAATCTACGAAGTTACATTATCTGAAATTTATGATGAACTTGAAAAACAGGCCGGAATTCCCAAAGAAAAGGGGATGCAGACAGAAATAGATACAGAGCTTCAATACTGCTTTGGTAATCCTTATATGCTGGAGGTTTTTAAGTGTTTAAAAGGATGTGGAAAAAAGATTATCTGTACGTCCGATATGTATCTTCCGGCATCTGTAATTAAAAGAATGGTAGAAAAATGCGGATTTAACGGAGTCGATACGTTCTTTATTTCTTGTGAGCATGATGCCGTGAAAGGGGACGGCGGATTATTTAAGATTGTAAAAGATTTTTATGGGAAAGATAAAACCTATATTCATGTAGGAGACCATCCTGTTTCGGACATTACATGGGCGAAGAAAAGCGGTTTTGATACAGAATTTTATCAAAATGTGAATATTGCAGGCATGCCATATCGGGCAGAAGATATGTCCATTATCACGGGTTCCATGTACAGAGGAATCGTAAATTCCCATATTCACAATGGGCTAAAAGAATATAGCAGGGAATATGAATTGGGCTTTATTTATGGCGGGCTATTCGTGCTTGGATACTGTCAGTGGATTCATGATTACGTAGAAAGGCATGATATTGATAAGATACTTTTCCTTTCCAGAGACGGAGATATTATCAATCAGGTATACACCATGCTCTATCCAGAAGAGGCAGAAGCCGGACGGACAGAATATGTATATTGGTCAAGGCTGGCAGCCACCAAGATGTCGGCAAGATATTTTAAATACGACTATTTCAGAAGATTTATCGATCATAAAGTGAATCAGAAGTATACCCTGGAGCAGATATTTACGAGCATGGAACTTGAGGATATGCTTCCGATGATGTGTGAAACATTTCCTGAATATGCAGAAACATTG
This sequence comes from Lachnospiraceae bacterium, assembly GCA_017561085.1. GTDB lineage: Bacteria > Bacillota > Clostridia > Lachnospirales > Lachnospiraceae > Suilimivivens. The sequence continues at coordinate 12,302 of JAFZDQ010000084.1, read as the reverse complement.
CTTTCATCAGCAGATATTTTTGGTAAGAATGAGAGGATGGTTCGCGATGTCAGAAAAGAAGCAAAAATAACGACTGATACGAAATTGACGGACCAAAATGCATGGCTGATTAAAGAGTATTTAATTGCACATTGGGACGAAGTACTGTCTCATTATGAGGAACAGCTTATAGCCGGAAAAATGTACTATGAAAAGGTTTTGAAGGATTGTAAGCGTGTGGTAGCGGTAGATATTGGTTGGGCCGGTAGCGGAGCGGTAGCACTGAATTACATCGTAAATGAGGAGTGGAAGTTGGATTGTGAAGTGATTGGACTGTTGGCAGGAACAAACACGATTCATAACGCAGAACCTAATATGAGTGAACCGCAGTTGCACAGTGGAAAGTTGGTTAGCTACATGTATTCCCAGGGACACAATAGGGATATATGGAAATGGCATGATGCTGCAAAGAATCACAATATGGTTATAGAAATATTATGTAGTTCAGCCCAAGGAAGTTTTAAAGGATTTTACTTTGATAGAAGCAATGAGGATAAGAAAGATGTGAAACTGGAATGGGGTACGCCTGATGTTAATAGTGAAATTATTAGTGAAGTTCAAATTGGAATAAAAGATTTTACAAGAGAGTTAAGATTATTTCTTTATGGTATTAAATACGTTGCTGGTGTGGACGCATATAATTGCTTATCGTTTTGTATTGAAAAAAATAAAAGGCAATTAAATGATTTAGTAAATTTAATTAAAATAAACATTTAAATGTAGATACATACGGTAATTGGTGAAAGGAGACCAATATGAAAAACTATATACAAAAAATTATTATTATTGCAATTTTATTAATCGCTATCTTAATTTGGATAATTAATTTGTTTAAACCGGATGTAGTTACACTAAATACAATGAATATTGAGGATTGGCATATAGGATGGACCGGAACATATACCGCGTATGTAAATGGAAAAAAAGTGGATAATAACGAGATGATTTGGAGTAGTGATAATACGAATGTAGCGACATGCATAAATGGAAAATTAACTGCAGTTGGGGAAGGTGTGGCAACTGTGACTTGTATGACGAAAAAAGGGGAGTATACCACATGTCTGGTAACTGTTCTTCCGGATGTAGTTACATTAAATACAGAGAAACTCGAAGATTGGCAAATTGGCTGGAAAGGAAGTTTTACAGTATCTATAAATGGGAAAAAAGTCAACAATTCAGAAATGGAATGGATCAGTGATAATACAGATGTAGCTACTTGTGTGGGAGGAAATTTGACAGCAGTAGGAGAAGGTAGTGCAATCATTACATGTATAAATGATAGAGGGTACAGTGCAAAATGTGTTGTGACAGTTGTTGACAAAGTAACACTAAATACAGAGAAACTTGAAGATTGGCAAATAGGCTGGACAGGAAGTTTCGCGGCATATGTAAATGACGAAAAAGTAAATAATTCAGAATTAGAATGGAGTAGTGATAATGAAGAAGTAGCTACGTGCATAGATGGAAATTTGACAGCGGTAGGAGCCGGCACAGCAACAATTACATGTATGAATGAAAAAGGGTACTATGCAACATGTATTGTTACAGTTGTAGAAGATGATTCAGAATAAGATACATGCAATAGGAGAATGGAGAGCCTGATGGTATTACAATCATTCGTTTTGCCTAATGAAGTTTGTTCAGAAAAAAGTATATATTTTCGCAATATCGGTGATGTGGAATTGAATAATAGTAGTGAGTCGCTTTTACTAAGTTCGGGAAGTTCAGTTTCAAGTGATACCTATATGAATTTGCTTGATGTTTCTTTTTGGACGAAAAATACAAGATTATCTGAATGTTCATTGTATCTTACTTTAGAGGGAAGCGGATGTATTGAAATATGGAGATGGAATGAAGGGAAAAGGAATAAAGAGTACTCCAGAAAATATTGTTGCACCGGTAGTGAAAAAATTAAAATACCTATTAATTTATTAGAAGGCGGTATGGTGTTCTTTGTGATATGTGCGGATAGAACTACAACATTGTATGAAGCATACTATAGTACAAAGTGCAAATTAAAGGATATTAAACTTACTTTGATAATATGTACATATAAGCGAGAACATCATTTGATACAAAATATATGCAAACTATTACAGAGCCAATTTTTTGATGAAAATAGTTATTTGTATCATAAGTTATTTATAAGAGTCGTAGATAATGCATCTAAAATTAATTTAGGAAAAAGTGAAAATTTACAAGTTCATCATAATAAAAATACAGGTGGTTCAGGTGGTTTCATTAAAGGAATAACGGAAACACAGAAAGCTGAAGCGGAATTTTCATCAACACATATTATGTTTATGGATGATGATGTAGAATTTTTACTTGAATCATTTTATCGAATTTATGCAATTTTATCATTGATAAAAGATGAAATGAAGGATGAAATGATAGCCGGTAGAATGTTTAGACTGGATGACAGATGTATTCAGTATACTGCAAGTGAAATCTGGAATAAAGGTGATATACGGCATGTGGGCGGTGGTTTGGATGTAAGGAATTTATGCAATTTAGAAAAGATAAATGAACAGAGGGGTGAATACTCCGGCTGGTGGATGGCAGTTTTTCCATATCGTTTTACAGTTAATAATTTACCAATACCGTTTTTTTTGCATTGCGATGATGTGGAATATGGATTGAGAAAAGGTGGTTCGCCAATAGTTCTAAATGGGGTACAAGTTTGGCACGAAACTTACGAATATAGGTGTTCACCGATTATTTCATATTATGATATGCGAAATAGTTTAATAGTGAATTCGATGTATGAAGATAGCAGCTATATGTTAATAAAGCGAGTCCGCTGGAAAAATGCAGTTTTAGAAGCTCGTCAGAAGCAAGATTATTTATTGGAATATATGAATATAAGAGCTATGCTGGATTATTTGAAAGGCAATAGGTGGTTATATAGCATTGACTCAGAGAAATTACATAAAAAAATATGTAGCAAAAGAGCATATAAATTAGTAAACAAATTGTTATGGCTGGAAGTATGTTTTAAGTTGCTACTTAATGATAAAAAGAAAAATATTTATGAACTAAGGAGAAAGGGTGAAAAAATGAAACAAAAACCGTATGTATCAATTATTGTTCCAATTTATAACGTAGAAAAGTTCTTAAAAGAATGTTTGGATAGTGTCGTAAATCAAACGCTAAAAAATATTGAAATTATTTGTGTGAATGATGGCTCCACAGACCAATCATTAAAGATTCTGGAAGAGTATGCTAAATCAGATGAACGAGTAAAAATTATTTCAAAGCAGAATTCCGGATATGGAAATACGATGAATATGGGTATTGCTAGTGCTACAGGAGAGTATATTGGAATTGTTGAATCAGATGATTATGTAGAAGAAAATATGTTTGAAAGATTATATGCAACTGCTTGTGAGTATGATGCTGAGATTGTAAAGTCTGATCACTATATTTTTTCAACTAAAGAAGGGAAAAAACAAAAGCAATTTCAAGCAGTATGTCCCCAGCAATTTTATAATCAAATTGTAAATGCAAATACTTGTTCGGAACTTTTTAATTTCTGTATGATGAATTGGACCGGAATATATAAAACGGAATTCATTAGAAAGAATAAGATTGTACATAATGAAACACCCGGTGCATCATTTCAGGATAACGGTTTCTGGTTCCAGACAATGGCAATGGCTGAAAAAATCGTTTTTATTAACGAAGCATTTTATTATTATAGGCAGGATAATCCAGATTCATCGATTAACAGAAAAGAAAAAGTATTTTGCATCTGTGAAGAATATAATTATATACAAAAATTTGTCGAGGCTAATGAAAAGGTTAAAAGTGAGCTATACGTGAAATTTTTTACGAAAAAAGTTTTTAATTATCTACATTTTTATGAAAAAGCTGCAGATGAATTTAAGATAGATTTTTTAAGAAGAATAGCGGATGAGTTTGCATTAGATTTAAAAAATCCCGCAATTGATAAAGAAAAAGTTAATACATGGGTAATGTCAATGGTGAATCGTATTATTGACAGTCCGGAATTATTCTATTATGAAGACAGTACTTGGAAGTTAAGAGAAGAGAAAAATAGAGTTCATCAATTGTTATTGGATATTAGAAATTCTAAAGAGTTTCAATCCGGATTGAAAATTAAAAGATTATTACATATGAAAATGTAGAACAAAGGAAGATATTTATATACAGAAAAGGATAAATTAATATGAAAAATGTAGAAGTGGAAGAAAAAAGCGTTATAGAAGAAATTGTAGAAGAAACTAAAGAAAAGAAGATTGATGTAAAAGTATCTGTTATCATTCCCGTTTATAATGTAGAAAAGTATTTAAAGCAGTGTCTCGATAGCGTTATTACGCAAACATATACTAATTTGGAGATAATCTGTGTCGATGATGGTTCAACCGATCACTCTCTTGATATTTTAAGATTTTATGAAAAGAAGGATTCCAGAATCAAAGTTTTGACGCAAAAAAATCAAGGGCCTTCAGTTGCAAGAAATCGAGCACTTGATGTAGCTACAGGAAAATATATAAGTTTCGTAGATTCAGATGATTATTTACAATGGAATGCATATGAAATTTTGACGCTTGTTGCTGAACAAAATGATTTAGATTTAATTATGTTTGGTGCAAATGTATTTCCGTACGAACAGGGTGAGCCATGGATAAAGGAGAAGTTAAGTACTAGTTACAAAGTATATGAGCAAACAAAACCCAGTGATGTAATCTTCCATGAGAAGGCAAGTGTTCCGTTTTTATGGCTTCATTTTGTTAAGAGAAATTTATTTGAAAGACCGTGGAAAATCAGATTTGATGAAACAATGAATTTGGCTGAAGATCAATTACTTCAGTTTCAATATGTACCCAGAGCGAAAAAAGTTATGGTAATAGATGATAAGTTATATAACTATCGGGTAGTAAGACAGGCGTCTATTATGCAGTTATATTCAGCCAGAAAGATACAGAAGGTAGAAATGCATATGACATTAATCCAAAAAGTTATCGAGGCATGGAAAGCTGAAGGATACTATGAAACAGAAGTAGACAATTTGGCTACATGGATGACCAATTTTATTTTTTATTCGATTGTTAATTTACCAATGGAATTTAAGAAAAAGTATTCGTTGCAGTTTTTGAAAATAATGGAAGAAAATAGCGTTTGTGAATATTTAATTGCAGATTATGAATTGAGAAATTATGAGACAATGAAGGAATGGGCAAATTGGTCAGGAAGTAGTAAAGAAGAATTAGCCAATCTGAAAGAAAGTATTGAGTGTGAAAAATACGAAATATTAGAAACATTGAAATCAAGAGCATTTCATATGGGACGTAAATTAACAAAAAAATCCAAGAGATTAGATTTGACCAAATTTGACCAAATAGAATTATAAGCAGGAGAGAATGGTATGTATAATAAAGATAAATCAGTTGGAATAGTAGGTTATTGGTTTGCGACAAATTATGGAGGTGTTGCAAGTTATTACTCATTATATCGAAAAATTGAGCAATTAGGATACATGCCATTCTTAGTAGAAACCCCCTATTTAGAAACTGATAAGGAAGGCGTAGATACTTTTTCAAGAAACTTTTATAAAAGTATAAATGCAAGGGTTACCGGTTGCTATAAAGTAGATGAATTACATGAGTTAAATGACTATGCCAATACATTTGTTTTAGGATCAGATCAGGTGCTTACCAGTTCAAGTATTCGTGCATTTGGAAAACTTTTTTTAATGGAGTTTGCAAATAAAGATAAAAAAAAGATTGCAGTATCAGCTTCTTGCGGTGGAGACAATCTTAATGCAGATGCTTCAATTGTTGATTACGCTAAGAAGTTACTTTGGAAATTTTCCTCGGTATCAGTTCGGGAATATTCTGCTGTAGATATTATTAAAAACAAGTTCGGTATTTTTGCTGATGTTATTATTGATCCTATTTTTTTGACTTCAAAAGAGCAGTATAAAGAATTGGCTGCACCGGCTGAAAATGAAGAACCATATTTATTGGCATATATATTGGATCCTACTCCAGACAAAAAAGAAGCAATTAATAAAATCGCATCAAAGTTAAACTTGAAAATAAAAATTGCGCTAGATGGACGTAAATATACCTATGAGAAGAATTATGAGGCTATGGGAATGAAGGAAGATACATTACCTGAACTTGATTTCAGGGAATGGATTTATTATTTGAGTAATGCTTCATATGTATTTACAGATAGTTTCCATGGTGCATCTATGGGACTTATTATGAACAAGCCTTTTATTATGTATGCGAATTATATGCGTGGATATCCGCGATTTTTAACATTAGGAAAAATGTTCGATGTAATGAATCGTTTGGTTGGTAATTCAAAAAGCATTACAGATGAATTGATAGAAGAAGAAATTAATTATGATTATATAAATCGACTTATTTCAGAACAAAATACAAAAGCCGAAAAATGGTTAATAGAAGCTTTGAATAAAGATATGGAACCGAAAGAACCTTATTATGCCATAGAATCATACAAAAATAAAAATATAGAAGAATATGATGTATGCAGAAAGGATTTATGTACAGGTTGCGCTGCTTGTATGAATATTTGTCCGGTGAATTGTATTGAGATGAAGGAAGATGCAGAAGGATTTGCTTATCCGGTAATAGATAGAAATAAGTGCATAAATTGTAATCTTTGTAAAAAAGTTTGTCCTGTTTTGAATAGAAAGAAAGATGATACTAAAAAACCGGATAGTGTGTGGGCTGGGTACAGTTTGAATGATGAAGTACGATATATGTCAACTTCAGGAGGAGCATTTACTGAATTTGCGAAATATGCATTGAAAATGTCCGGAGTTTGTTATGGCGCTGCGTATGATGAGGCGCATAATGTACATCATGTAAGAATTGATTCAGAAGAACAGATTCCTATTATTAGGCAATCAAAGTATTTACAATCAAATATTAAAGATACATACAAAAATGTGAAGCGTGACCTGGAAAGAGACTTATATGTAATGTTTTGTGGAACACCATGCCAGTGTTCAGGTTTGAAGGCATTTCTTGGTAAGGAATATAACAAACTTATTGTGGTAGATTTTATTTGTCATTCGATATGTTCTCCTAAGGCGTATCAATACTATTTAAAGGATATTGAAGAACAGTTTGATGCACCAATTTCACGAGTATGGTTTAAAAATAAGGAATCAACATGGAAGAATTTTTCTTTGAGAATTGATTTTAAAGATAAGCAGGAATATTATCGCAGGTCATGCAAGTTGGATCCTTACTTTGAAGCATTCTTAAAATACAGGGTGTGTTCAAGACCATCTTGTCATAACTGTCAGTTTAAAGGAGCAGATAGAGCTGCAGATATAACTTTGGCTGATTTTTGGGGATTAAAATGGAAAAATGAAACTTTGGGAGAAGAAGATATGAAGAATGGAGTTTCATTAATTATTTTAAATAGCCCTAAAGGACGTTATGTATTTGATATGTATACAAAATATCATATGTATACGGAAGAACATTCGTTGGAAGATGCAATTAAAGGAAATGGTGGATATATTAACTCGCAAAAGCCCGGTTTGTATAGAGATTATTTCTTTGAACACCTGGATAAAATCCCATTCCATCAAATTATTGAAAATTTAGAGTTAAATGAAGAAAATAAGAATAAAAATTAATGGCTACATAATGAATTGGTAATAATGGAGGAATATACGTGAAGAATGATCAGATACAAGGAAAACTTACCAGAATTGGTAATGTAGTAATTTCCATGCATGAAACGGCACAAATTATTATTCGAGGAGAATTGGTAGCTAATTTTGGTTTACCTCAAGGTTCCAATCAGGAGTGTATTATTAAGTTACAGGAAAATGCTAAATTAATTGTAGACGGCAAGTTTTTGTTAAGTTACGGAAGTACAATTCAGGTTTTTAAAAATGGAATCCTAAAGTTAAAAAGCGGATTTGCAAATTGCGGAACAATTATTGGAGCAGCACATGAGATAGCAATTGATGAAGGATTTCTCGGAGCTCGAAATGTCGTGATTTATGATTCAGATGGACATACCCTGATAAAAGGCGGAAAAGAAATGCCACGTTCAAAACCTGTTAGAATCGGAAAACATGTATGGATAGGTGTTGGTTCTGCTGTATTAAAGGGCGTTACTATAGGAGATGGAGCTATAGTAGGAGCAAATTCTACTGTTGTAAAAGATGTCCCGCCTATGTGTGCGGTAGGTGGAAATCCGGCACAATTAATTGAAACGAATGTAACATGGAGGAATTAAAATGTTATACAAAAAAGTTCTTGTAATTGGCGGTACAAAACAAATGGGAGTTCATTTGGTAGAGGAGTTGTTACGTGAAAATTATGATGTAACAGTAGCCAATCGTGGGAAAACAGGTGATAACTTTGGAAACAGAATTAAAAGAATAATTTTTGACAGGTTTGACGAAAAAAGTGTTGCTAAAGTATTTCAAGGTGAAAATGCTATGTTTGATGCCATCATTGATACGATTGCTTATAACGGAAGTGCAGTTGAGATGATGTTTAAATATGTACAAACGAAGAAATATATACAATTTTCGGCGATAAGTGTCTATACAATGTTAAACATAAATCAAAGTGAGGAAGATTTTAATCCTATTAAGTTTGATACTAACAAATTTACCTTATTTGTAGAGAATTTTACAATGGGAGATGCTAAATACCAATTAGGTAAAAAAGCAGCTGAAAAAGCCGCTTTAAAATGTAATTCTAATGCAGTGATAATTCGTATTCCAATGGTTACAGGCGAAGATGCGACAAGTCCTATGTTAAGACAATTAACTAAAGCAGTGGCTTTGGGAGAGGAGATTCATTTAGATAGATGTAAATATGAAAGAAAATTTGCAATAACAAATACAAGAGAGCCGGGGCGTTTTGCAGTTTATGCACTAAAGCATGATATATCAGGAATATATAATATAGCTAGCAATGGTTATGTTACAAATAAAATGTTAGTAAGTTATCTGGAAAATAAAATGATGAAAAAGGCAAATATTGTTTGGGGAGATAAAAATGATTGTTTCCATGTTGATTTTCCAGAGCATACACTTGATACAACCAAAGCTAGAGATAAGGGTTTCGAGTTTAATAATGTAGAAGATTGGTTATTTTCTGTATTGGATAAGTATGCATCTTCTTATAAGAATGTACCTAATAAAAATATTTTATTGTCCAATAATAATGCTACTAATAATTTGCTAACAAGCATGGGAGAAATCGTTTATAGATTTTTAATGGCAACAAAATATGGAGGAAGTTTATTTGATTATTTAGATGATTTTAATATATCTGAATTTGATATGTATGTAGAGGAAGAAGCTATTTCTTTCTTACCAGTTCTTTTTAATTGTGCTAGACGTACTCCTGAAAATATTTATGCAAATATTGAGGGAAATGTGGAAGTTAAGGCGGTATTAAGTGGAAAAGAAAAAGTCACAGTAAAGCCACTTACAAGTGCAGTGAAAAATGAGAATAAAAGGGCGATGATTAATTTTTGTCATTGGAATTATCAGTTATATAAAAAGATTGAATCGCTTAATTATATTAATATTTCATTGATAGAAATGGCAGATTATAGTTTATATAAAAATGTTATTTTAATCAAATGCCGAAATTATTTACAATCTATAGGAGTAAAATGCCTTTTTACAAAGTTTCCCCAAGCTAATCGAATTAATAATCAATCAAAGTTGGAGAAGTATTTATCAAATAATGGAATCTATGGAGTAGTATCAGAGTCAGCTGAATATGGGTTGAACATGGATGAGGTGTATGAGGATACGAATGCAACTACTAAGCTGAAACAGGGCGTTTACAAATACACAGATGTTAGTTCAGAGCATTTTAATATTGTAAATGGTTTTAGAGTAACAAAGGATATCCCGGTAAATGCACATAAAAAAATTTGGCTTTTTGGTTCTAGTGTTGTATTAGGATTTTATGCAGATGATGAGCATACAATAGCTTCTGGACTTCAAAAAGAAATAAATTGTTATTTTGGTGAAAATGTTGATTATTCAGTAGTAAATGCATCGAATTACTCAGGCAATGATGTGGGAGTTGTCCCACCATATTTAGAAAGTCTTCCTATAGAAAATGGAGATATATGCGTATTTAATATGGAATTTCCTATTGCGCTATTAGAAAAATATTCTGAGATAATTGATTTGAGTAGTTATTTTGCCAGACCACATAATTATGGGGAAATATTTGCAGATATTAAACATATGGTGGGAAGAGGTTACAGTATTCAAGGAAAGGTATTATTTGATTTATTAAAGAATGGCGGATATTTTGAACAAGAGGAAGAGCAAGTACGCGTACAAGGGTACTGTGAAGTAGCATCAGATTCTAATTTTTTATCAGAAAAAGAAAATGCTGAATTATTTACATACTTACAGCAAATACAAGGCTATAGAAAAAAAATAGGCGCAATTGTTATGAATTGTAATCCATTTACATTAGGGCATAGATATTTAATTGAAGAATCTGCGAAGAAGGTGGATCAACTATATATTTTTGTAGTCGAGGAAGATAAATCGTTTTTCTCATTTGAGGATAGATTCGAACTTGTAAAGAAAGGAACGGCTGATTTAGATAATGTGGTCGTTTTGCCAAGTGGGCAGTTTATTATTTCACAGCGCACATTTGAAGCATATAGTAATAAAGCAGAATTACAAGATACAAAGATAGATGCATCACTTGATGTTGAAATTTTTGCAAGAAGAATTGCGCCTACATTAGGTATTAACATAAGATTTGCAGGTGAAGAACCCTTAGATAATGTGACGCAGCAGTATAATGATACAATGCAGAGAATCTTGCCGAGATATGGAATTCAATTTGAAGTTATTCCAAGAAAAGAGTGGGATGGGCAAGTGATTTCAGCTAGTAGAGTAAGAGCTCTTTTAGAAAAAAAACAATTTGAAGATATTAAAAAAATTGTTCCGATAACCACGTATGACTATTTATACAATAAATACAAAGATAGTAAGCGGGTGCTTGTATTAGGTGGTACACGCTTTATGGGAATACGTTTGGTTGAACAAATGATAGAGAGAAATTGGTTTGTTACACTGGCGACTAGAGGTATTCACACGGATTCGTTTGGTAAAAATGTTACACGAATTAAGTTAGATAGAAAGGATGAACAGTCTATCATTAATGCGTTGGATGGTAATTATTTTGATTATGTTTTTGACAATATTGCTTATAACGGGAGAGATATAGAGAGATTATTACCGCATTTGAAATGCAATAATTATGTTCAAGTATCTTCTGTCGCGGCATATAGAAAACAGCATTTGAAATTAAAAGAAGACGAGTTAAATACATTTCAAATGCCTTATATATCATCTGATGATGAGAAAGATTATGGAAGGGCTAAATTAGCGGCAGAGTGTGTTACTTTACAACAATTTCAAGAGGTACCAGCTGCGATAGTCAGAGTACCATTTGTTGTTGAAACAGAGAATTTAGATAACAAAGAGTTGAATATGCGTTTATTCTTTTATGTAGAGCATATTATGAATAAACGTCCTATGAAAGTAGATAATCTTGATTATTCATGCTCATTTGTAAGAACAAATGAAGAGGCCGCTTTTCTTATATATTTGGCAGAAAATAATGTGACAGGTGTCTATAATTTTTCTTCGGAGGGAAATATTACAATAAGAGAAATTATTGAATATATTGAATCGCAAACTGGTATAAAGGCAATTTATTCAGAAGACGGTGATGAGCATCCGTTTAATGCTAAAAATTTTGGATATGTTGGTTATAGTTTTGATTTAACGAAGGCTTTGAATATCGGTTATCAAGTGAACAAATTGGATGATTGGATTTATGCATTGTTAGATAAGTATATTGTAATGTTTGTGTAATCAATAGCAAAATGAGGTAATTAATATGAAATACGATTATTTAGTAGTAGGCGCTGGTCTTTTTGGAGCCGTTTTTGCCTATGAAGCGAACAAATGTGGTAAGAAGGTGCTTGTAATAGACAAGCGTCCTAACATTGCAGGAAATATTTATACAGAAAATATTGAGGGGATTCAGGTGCATCAATATGGTGCGCATATTTTCCATACATCAAATAAAAAGGTGTGGGATTACGTGCAACAATTTGCTGAATTTAACCGCTATACGAATTCGCCGGTTGCCCGATACAAGACAGAATTATACAATATGCCCTTTAACATGAATACGTTCAGTAAAATGTGGGGAGTTGTAACTCCGGCT
>JAFZDQ010000083.1 GCA_017561085.1 Lachnospiraceae bacterium | reverse complement strand
TTTTCGGCAAGAAGTTCCATTGTACAAATAAGGTCAGCAATCTGGAATAATTTATAATCCACAGGTTTCACTTTTCGGAATTCAACATGAGTATATAATGTACTGAATACCGATGTAAGGATTTTGGTGAGTTCAATTTGTCCGTTGTCATAGTAGATAATTACTTTGTCAAAGCTATTCCAAAAGCCTTCATTGCTTCGCAGTACGTCAGCCAGAGCTTTTGATACTTTTGAAGTCATTGTTATGACATCCGGGCATTCACTTTTCTTAACCTTGATGCAGGAATACTGAAAATCAAGTCTACGTGCAAAGTTGAACAGGGCATTGAATAGGCGCTTTCTTTCCTCAACCAAATCATTAGAATATACGGATTCACGTCTTATCAGTGGTCCTGTATGGATAGCGTGATGCTGGTATCCTAGATTGGATAAATGAGCATCGAAGACCTTTATATTCTCAGTTATATCAATATTCTGATTATGCAGTATCATAGAAACCAAGTAGTAGGGAGCATGGATTTCATAAGGACCAAAGTCCCCAGACTCGTCTATGAATACGCTAAGTATCTTTTCTGACATACAATCATCCTTTTGTAGCAATTTTGAATATGAAAATGGCGGGGAAATTCCCCGCCGCTCGGTGGACCAGGGTCTTTCGACCAGCCCAAAATCAACCACCGTTGATTTATATTCTATGTTAATTATAAGGGAAATATGCAGAAATGTCAATTACCATCCCTTAATCTGTTTTACCTGTTCTGCTCTCTCCGCATCTTTATGATACTGCAGCTTAAATTGTATCGTTTCCACAACCTCTTTCCGGGCTTCATCATCCAACTGATAAAAGGATGTAAGCAGATTATCCACATCCGGCATACTGTTTTTGCCAAACAGGTGCATAAGAGGATAGAGAGAATATTTTAAGTAGGTTTTTATTCTGCTGGAATCCAATGCACCATTCAAACCATCCGGAAGGGTAGGGTAGATTTCTTCTTCTGTAATGGCTCCGGAGAACGGACTTGCGGAGCATATCTCATTCACATCAATCTCCAAGGCATTTGCTAGACGGAGAGCAAAGTCAAATCTGATGTTGGTATCCTTTTGAATAATAGTATAAAGTGTAGTGGCACTGATGCCGGTTTCTTTAGCAATCTTACGCACATTGGTACCTTTGTTATCAATGTGTTCTTTTAATTTCTTTCCATCGCCCATGAGCAACCTCCTATATTCATACATAGAAAAAATACGAAAAACATAATTACAATATCCATAATAGCACATGTACGAAAAACATAAAAGAGGAAATTACAAAAAATATTATTTACGAAAAACGTAAAAATAGTTTTACGAAGTGTTGACAAAGAAGAGATATGGTGCTAATATGAGTTTACGAAATTCGTACACAAACAAAATACAAGAGATGTAACGAAATTAGAAATGAAGAAGGGAGGACGAATATATGGCGAATTATCAATATATGATGAGTGCGGAAGATGTTGCAAAAGAACTGAATTGTTCCAAATCACACGCATACAAGCTTATTAAGTCGATGAACAAGGAATTGGATAGTCAGGGCTATGTGACAATGCCTGGGCGAATTCCAAGAGCGTTCTGGGCAACTAAGATGTTTGGCTATGAATTGGTAGCAAATTAAGGAAAGGAAGGTCATTATGGCGTATAAGGAGAAAGACACAAAGAAATGGACAGCCCAATGGTTTGAAACAAATGCCAAGGGCGAAAAGAAAAAGCGAAGAAAAAGAGGTTTTGAGACAAAGCGTGAAGCTCTTGAGTATGAGCGACAAAAGAAATTGAATAACAGCAGAAGTATGGATATGAAGCTAAGCGAATTCATGGAAGTTTATTTTGAAGATAAGCAGAATGAGTTGAAGGAACGCACCATGAAGAATAAGCGGTATATGATGGAGCAACACATCATTCCATACTTCGGTAATCAGATGATGAGTGAGATAACTGCCGGGCAGATTATCCAGTGGCAGAATGAAATGCAGACAAAAGGATTTTCGGAAGCCTACTTAAGAATGATACAAAATCAGTTAACCAGTCTTTTCACTCATGCCTCACGAATTTACGATTTACACACAAATCCTTGTAAAAAAGTAAAGCGTATGGGAAGTTCGGATAACAGAAGTTTGGATTTCTGGACAGTGGATGAGTACCAAAAGTTCATACAGACGATGGAGCCGGGGAGCAGATACTATCTAATCTTTGAAATCCTCTTTTGGACAGGATGTAGAATTGGAGAGTTGCTAGCACTTACCCCAAAGGACATTGATTTTGAGAGAAATCAAATCAGCATTACCAAGACTTACTACCGGACAGAAAGGCAGGATGTGATTACGGAACCTAAGACCAAGCAATCTGTAAGACTGATAGAAATACCGGAGTTTCTCAAAGAGGAGATTAAGGATTTTATAGATGGTCATTATGGGATACCGGAGAATGAAAGACTCTTCCCCATTGTGCAGGAAGCGGTACAACACAAAATGAAGCATCAAATGGAGAAAGCAGGAGTAAAGAAAATCAGAGTTCACGATTTGAGACATTCTCATGTGGCGTACTTAATCAATAAAGGAATTGAGCCTATTCTGATAAAGGAGAGGGTTGGACACAAGGATATCCGTATCACATTAAATACTTACGGACACTTATATCCGAACCAACAAAGAAAAGTAGCGGAGATGCTGGATTTTGAAAAAGAAAAAAGCCCTAACAGCGGCAACTGCTAGGACTTGTGATAACAGGAAAACCTCTGTTACCTATGTAATCACAGCATAAGTATAACAGAGGTTCTTCCGTGTGACAACGAGATTTTAGGAAACGGAGGACTTTATGGAAGAAAAGAGAACAGAACTGAAAATGATTAAGATGTCAGAAGTACAGTCGCAGGAGATTGAGTGGCTTTGGTATCCATTCATCCCTTATGGAAAGCTGACAATCGTACAAGGTGATCCGGGAGACGGAAAGACAACCTTGATATTAAATATCGCAGCCAAGTTATCCAAAGGAGAGGGGCTAGATAATGATATGAAGCCGACGGAACCAATGAACATTATTTATCAGACTGCCGAGGACGGGCTTGCAGATACTGTAAAGCCAAGGCTTGAAAAGGCAGGTGCAGATTGTGAGCGGATAGTGGTAATTGATGAAAGCGACAAGTCTCTTTCTATGGCAGATGAAAGGCTGGAAGAAGCTATTATACAGACTGGAGCGAGGATGTTGATTTTAGACCCGATGCAGGCTTACTTGGGCGGTGGCATGGATATGAACAGGGCAAATGAAGCAAG
Source organism: Lachnospiraceae bacterium (assembly GCA_017561085.1). GTDB lineage: Bacteria > Bacillota > Clostridia > Lachnospirales > Lachnospiraceae > Suilimivivens. The sequence goes on along the minus strand of JAFZDQ010000083.1, from coordinate 517 downwards.
GGATATGACGAAGTGTTTAGGAGCTTTGGCAGAGAAATACAAATGTGCCATTATCCTTATCGGTCATATGAATAAGGCATCCGGTAATAAGGCGGCTTATAGGGGCATGGGTTCCATTGATTTCTTTGCGGTAGCAAGGAGCGTGTTGCTAGTCGGCAGAGTGGAAGGAGAACCCAATATCAGAGCAGTTGTTCAGATAAAAAATAATTTGGCACAGTTCGGACATCCCAAGGCATTTGAATTGATGGAAAGTGGTTTTAAGTGGCTGGGAGATTATGAGATTACAGCAGATGAAGTGCTTGGCGGTATTGCCCCAAAAGCAAATAAATTGGAGCAGGCAAAGCAGATGCTTCGGGAACTGGCAGAGACTGCTAATGCGGTACAGAGTAATGAGATTTTTGATATGGCTGAGGAACAGGGAATTTCTAAAAGAACATTGGAAAATGCCAAAAAGGAGCTGGGCATCAGGGCAAGAAAAATCAATAACTCATGGTATTGGGAACTGGATAAGATAAAG
>JAFZDQ010000009.1 GCA_017561085.1 Lachnospiraceae bacterium | reverse complement strand
TTGTATCAGTAAAGGACCGGAAAATACCAAGGTGAGAGTACCCGATTTAATCGGTAAGGATGAAATGGAGGCTATGTCTCTTTTGGTGGAAGCCGGTTTACAGATGGGTGCCGTAACGGAAGTAAACCACGAGGATGCCAATCTGGCAGGACGTGTGTGCTATCAGAGCTATTCCGTAGGTGCATATGTGGAGAAGGACACGGTTGTGGATGTGCAGGTAAGCTTAGGACCTGTTCTGGCAACTTATAAGTTCCAGGGAGATATCACGGCGCCTACGCCGGAAGAAGATCCGGCATATAAACCGGGAACCCCTGTCAATGTTACTTTAATGGCAGATGACGGAACCATGCTCCTTAGCACACAGACTACGTCATTTCCCATTCCCCAGCAGAATATTACCGGTATCCCCATTAACACCGGATATATTTTGTACCAGTATACCAATGTGACAGAAACCATTACGGTTACCAATGAAGACGGCAGCGTAAATACCATTGAAGGAAGTATCCGGAACATGGAATTCAGCCGTCCGGTAAGTTTTGTTCAGGAATAAATTATGCAGGGAAAGATAATCAAAGGAATTGCCGGCTTTTATTATGTGCATACCCCTATGGGGCTGATAGAGTGCAAGGCCAAAGGCATTTTCAGAAAAGAACAGATCAAACCCTTAGTGGGAGATAAAGTCGTTATCGAAATTACTGATGAAGAAAATTTAAAGGGGAATATTACGGAGATTTTACCCCGGAAGAATACCCTAATCAGACCTGCATCAGCAAACATTGACCAGGCACTTGTGATTTTTGCCATTGTAAAGCCTGATCCTAATTACAATCTGCTGGACCGTTTTTTAATTACCATGGAGCAGCAGAATCTTCCGGCAATCATATGCTTTAACAAAAAGGACATAGCAACTAAGGAAGAGCGGGAAGAACTATTAAGGGCCTATGGCGGCTGCGGCTATGATGTGCTTTTTGTCAGTGGGAAACTGGAGGAAGGACTTTCTGAGATTACGGACAGACTGAAAGGGAAGACCACCGTTGTGGCAGGACCCAGCGGCGTAGGAAAGTCTACCATTATCAATGCCCTTTACCCCCAGGCACAGATGGAAACCGGTGAAATCAGTAAGAAGATTGAAAGGGGTAAGCATACCACCAGGCATGCCCAGTTGTTTGCCCTTGATGATGACACCTTTATCATGGATACCCCGGGCTTTACCTCTTTGAATATCGGAGAGATGGAGAAGGAAGAACTGCAGGGCTTTTATCCGGAGTTTGCAGAGCATGAAAAGAACTGTAAGTTCGGTGGATGTGCCCATATCAGTGAACCGGTTTGCGGCGTGAAGGACGCCCTTTCGGAAGGAAAAATCAGTAAGGTCAGATATGATAATTATGTACTGCTTTATGAGGAATTAAAGAGCAGGAAGAAATATTGATAGGAAATAATGTATAAAAACTCGCTATTATGCGAGTTTTTATGATTTAAAAAGGAAATCGCCACCGGGTGCAGAATATTAATAATTGTCACCCTTTTTCTTTGTTTACTAAGGAGGTACTGCCATGAGGTATATTGTTTCGGATATTCACGGTTGCTACAAAGAGTACAAGGCACTTCTTGAAAAGATTGCTTTTTCTGATGAGGACGAGCTTTTCGTTTTGGGAGATTCCATGGACCGGGGAGAAGAGCCCATGAAAGTCATTCAGGATATGATGAACCGGCCAAACGTGTTTTATATCATCGGAAATCATGATTATATGATGCTCAGCGCACTGAGGAAGTTGATGGTAGAAGTGACGGAGGAAAATTACGATAATCATTTAGATGAGGATGATGTGATGACTTACCTGCACTGGATTCAGGACGGCGGGGAAGTGACCGCGGAGCAGTTTAGTAAGCTGACGAATGAGGAGAAGATGGATATTTTAAATTATCTTAAGGAGGCCTCCGTGTATGAAATCTTAGAGGAGAAAGAGAAGATGTACATACTGGTACATGCGGGATTGAATCATTTTTCAGAGGATAAGGAATTATATGAGTATGAGCTGGAGGACCTTATCTGGCACCGTACAGATTATAAGAAGAGGTACTTTCAAAATCCGGATGTGATTGTGGTGACAGGACATACGCCTACGCCGTTAATCAGGGAAGATAAGGAGGCACTTGTGTTTCAGGAGAACGGACATATTGCGCTGGACTGCGCCTGCGTGTTCGGCGGACGGCTGGCAGCCTACTGCGTGGAAACCGGGGAGGTTATCTATGTGGAAGGTGCGGAGTGAAAAATAAGATTGAAAAGTAAGCGGATTTATGCTAAACTTCTAGCGTTGTAATGAATGTAAATTATTGATATTCCAAAGGAGATAAATACATATGAAACTCGGTATCGTAGGACTTCCCAACGTAGGAAAAAGTACATTATTTAATTCCCTGACCAAGGCAGGGGCAGAATCAGCCAATTATCCTTTTTGTACCATTGACCCCAACATCGGTATTGTAACCGTACCGGATGAGAGATTAAAGCTCCTCGGCGATATGTACAAGTCAAAAAAGGTAACCCCCGCTGTGATTGAATTCGTAGACATTGCAGGTCTCGTAAAGGGTGCCAGCAAGGGCGAAGGTCTCGGAAACCAGTTCCTTAGTAACATCAGGGAAGTAGATGCAGTTGTTCATGTGGTACGTTGTTTCGAAGATGCTAACGTAATTCATGTAGACGGCAACGTAAATCCTTTACGTGATATTGAAACCATTAACTTAGAGCTGATTTTCTCTGATATTGAAATTCTGGAAAGAAGAATTGCTAAAACAGGAAAAGCAGCTAAGATGGACAAGTCCCTTGCAAAAGAAGCGGCTCTCTTAGAAACATTAAAGGCTCACTTAGAGGATGGCAAGCTTGCAAGAAGTTATGAAACCGATGATGAAGATGAGCAGGCACTGCTTGCTTCCTATAACCTGTTAACCTACAAGCCGGTTATTTTTGCAGCTAACGTGGCAGAAGATGATTTGGCTGACGACGGTGCTGCTAACGTGGGCGTACAGGCAGTCAGAGAATTTGCGAAAGAAACAGACAGTGAAGTGTTTGTAATCTGTGCCCAGATTGAACAGGAAATTGCAGAACTGGATGAGGAAGAAAAAGCAATGTTCTTAGAGGATTTGGGACTTTCCGAATCCGGTCTTGAAAAACTTATCAAGGCAAGCTATCACCTGCTTGGTCTCCACAGCTTCTTAACAGCCGGTGAAGATGAAACCAGAGCTTGGACCATTAAGCTTGGAACCAAGGCACCTCAGGCGGCAGGAAAGATCCACACTGACTTTGAAAGAGGATTTATCAAAGCAGAAGTGGTAAATTACAAAGACTTGTTAGAGCATGGTTCCCTTGCGGCAGCCAGAGAAAAAGGCCTTGTGGGTATGGAAGGAAAAGAATATGTAGTAAAAGACGGAGATGTTATTTTGTTCCGCTTTAACGTATAATCTGCTCACAAAAATGGCAATATAGAATGTGGTGCAAGTGACGTCGGACACCATATATGGTAGCACCCAAATACGAAACACAACATATAGAAAATGCTGAATTTATAAGCTTTGCAAAGTATTGCAAAGCTTATTTTTTTGCCTGTTTGGGGTTGATTATTCCTAAAAAGTGGAGTAAAATGAACCTAAAAGTGGGGAAAAGTGGTGGATGGTGCAAATTAGTGGAGCGAAGTGGTAGATTTCACGGTTTGGCGACGCTGAAACAATAGCAGCTGTATGAAAGCAAAAACCATTCAAAAACTTTTCGTGGCAGCCCGCTTAGGAAACTGTTGATAGGATGTTCAAACGAGGTATCGCATATGTTTATGGGTGAATACAACCATACAATAGATGCTAAGGGCAGACTGATCATTCCTTCCAAATTCAGAGAAGTACTTGGTGATGAATTTGTTGTGACAAAGGGAATGGATGGCTGTCTGTTCGTGTTTGACAATACCGAATGGCAGGTTTTCGCAGATAAGTTACGGACACTTCCGATGATGGACAAGGAAGCAAGACAATTTACCCGTTACTTCTTAGCTGGTGCAGCCGGCGTGGAAGTGGACAAGCAGGGTAGAATCTTAATCCCCTCCGTACTCAGGGAATTCGCTGATATCACCAAGGATGCCGTATTAATCGGTGTAGGTAGCAGAATCGAAATCTGGAGCAAGGAAAGATGGGAAGGCACGGTTACTTATCAGGATATGGAAGATATTTCCAGACATATGATAGAACTTGGAATCGGAATTTAATCGATAGAACTTGGTACTGATATTAGAAAGAAAGCATCAGAGAAAAGAACAGTTTGAAAACATAGGAAAGGCATGGATGAGTCATGGAATTTCAGCATACATCGGTATTACTGAATGAAACAGTTGACGGGCTTTTGGTGAAGCCGGGCGGCATATATGTAGACGGAACCCTTGGTGGTGGCGGACATTCCCATGAAATCGCCTGCAGACTTTCCGGAAGCGGCAGACTCATCGGCATCGATCAGGACGCAGCAGCCATCAAGGCGGCGGGAGAGAGACTTTCAGAGTTTGGAGATCTTATTACCATAGTCAGAAGTAATTACAGAAATACCAAAGCAGTTCTGACAGAACTGGGAATTGACCAAATCGACGGTATGATGCTTGACCTTGGGGTTTCTTCTTATCAGTTAGATAACAAGGACAGAGGATTTTCCTACCGTTATGATACACCACTTGATATGAGGATGGACGAGCGTCAGACCTTAAGCGCCAGAACCATTATCAATGAATACGATGAAATGACTTTATTCCGTATCATCAGAGATTACGGAGAAGATAAATTCGCCAAGAACATTGCCAAGCACATTGTAAGGGCGAGGGCGGAGAAACCCATTGAAACCACGGGAGAGTTAAATGAAATTATCAGGGCAGCCATTCCTGCCAAGATGAGAGCGGATGGCGGACATCCTTCCAAGAGAACCTTCCAGGCAATCCGGATTGAATGTAACAAGGAACTTGAAGTGCTGAAGGAATCCTTAGAGGAACTGATTGATTTACTTGCCCCGGGCGGAAGGCTTTGTATCATTACCTTCCATTCATTAGAAGACAGGATTGTGAAAACCGCATTTAAGCAGGCGGCAAATCCCTGTACCTGTCCCCCTTCCTTCCCCGTATGCGTATGCGGTAAGGAGAGCAAAGGAAAGGTAATAACCGGGAAACCCATTCTTCCCTCGGAAGAAGAACTTTTGGTAAATTCCCGTTCCAAAAGCGCAAAATTAAGAATTTTTGAAAAAATTTAAGCGGAAAAAGATAGACAGAAAAGTAGTTAGGAGTTAGAGTTAAAATGGCAACAGCAGGAAGCAGAAGGACACAAACTGCATACGGACATACATCCCATGCCACACGCGGCGGTATGTATCAGCAGGGCAGTGCAGCAAGGAAGTTGCAGACTCTTCCTTATGAGGAGCAGCGTCCATTAAGAAAAGTAAGCCACGCAACCCGTCAGAACAGAGAGCGTGCATTACAAATGAATATCGGATATGTACTGTTTCTTGTAACCGCCATGGTGATTGCAGGATTTGTCCTGACCAGTTATATTAAACTTCAGTCAGACATCACCAACAGTATGAAGCACATCGCGAAGTTAGAGAGCGAATTAAATACCCTGAAGATGGATAATGATGAGACACTCAGCAGATTAAACAGCAGTGTTGACCTGGAAGAAATCAGAAGAATCGCTATCCAGGAGCTTGGCATGCAGTACGCTGCCGAAGGACAAATCGTGGTTTTTGACGGAGAAGACAACGATTATGTCAGACAAACGGGAGAAATCCCTGATTAAGCAGGTGTTACATGAGAAAGAATAACCCACAAAACAAGTTTACAATGAAAATGCAAAAGAAGCTGGTAGTACTTTTTATCTTTGTACTACTGGCTTTTGCCGGATTAGCCTACCGGCTTTTTGTGATAACCAGGGATAATGGGGAACATTACAAAAAGCAGGTGCTTGCCCAGCAGAAATACGACAGCACCACGATTCCCTTTAAAAGAGGTTCTATTTTGGACGCCAACGGCAGTATTTTAGCGGCCAGCAAGAAGGTTTATAACGTGGTCCTTGACAGTGTGGCGGTTTTAGAGGATGAAAGCTATTTAGAACCGACGTTAAAAGCACTTTCTTCCCAGTTTGGTATTGATACCGCGATGGTGCGGGAATACATTGCCAAGAATGGGGATACTTCCAGATATTATGTGCTGGAGAGACAGTTGACTTATGAAGAAATTGCAGGCTTTAAGGAATTACAGCAGGCAGAAGGCTCTAAAGTCAAAGGAATCTGGTTTGAAGAAGAGTACAAAAGAGTTTATCCCGGAAATACCCTTGCCTGTGACGTAATTGGTTTTACCACCAACGACAATGCCGGACAATACGGCCTGGAAGAGTATTATAATGACGAGCTTTCCGGTATCAGCGGAAGAGAGTATGGCTATTTAAACGATGATGCGGCTTTGGAGAGACGTACCATTTCCGCAGAGGACGGCAATTCAATCGTAACGACACTGGATGTAAATATCCAAAGCATCGTTGAAAAATATTTGCTCAAATTCAATGAGGAGTATAAAGATAACTTCAGACCGGGAAACGGTGCTTATAACTTAGGATGTGTCATTATGGAAGTGGACACAGGGGAAATCCTTGCCATGGCAAGCTATCCTAATTTTGATTTGAACAATGCCCGGGATACACAGAATTTAATCGGTATGCCCATTTTGAATGAAAAAGGCGAAAAAACCGGTGAATTCATCACGGAAGAAACATTACCTGTGATTGAAGAACAGGGGCTGATGTACCTGCATTTGGATGCCCTGTGGAAAAATTTCTGTATTTCCGACACCTATGAACCGGGTTCCGTAGCAAAGCCCTTTACCGTAGCAGCGGGAATTGAAAGCGGCAGCATCATCGGAACCGAAACCTACAATTGTGAAGGTAAATTACATGTAGGTGACCATGATATCAGCTGTCACAATACCTACGGTGACGGTCCCCTTACCGTACAGGAAGGATTGGAGCGCTCCTGTAACGTGGTTATGATGAAAATCGGCGAAGCCATGGGCGTTTCTAAATTCGCTAAATTCCAGAGAAATTTCAACTTTGGTTTAAAGACAAATATTGATTTGGCCGGTGAAGCCAGAACCGTAAATCTGGTTTATAACGAGGATAATATGGGGACTACCGACGTGGCAACCAACTCCTTTGGCCAGTCCTTCAATGCAAGTATGATTCAGACCATTACAGGATTTTGTTCCCTGATTAACGGCGGTTACTATTACGAACCCCATATGGTCAGCAAAATTATCAGTCCTTCAGGGGCGACGGTGCAAAATATTGAGCCCCGCGTGTTAAAGCAAACCATTTCGGAAACGACATCCGATACGATCGTAAAGTATTGTAATACAGTAGTTTCCGGTGAACACGGTACCGGTAAAACAGCAAGACCCGCCGGCTATATGATTGGCGGCAAAACAGGAACTGCGGAAATGGTACCCCGAGATAAAAAGAATTACGTGGTATCCTTTATGGGATATGCGCCTGCAGATGACCCGGAAATCGCCATTTATGTGGTTGTGGACAGACCCAATGTGCAGTATCAGGATGATGCGAAATATGCAACCCGTATTGTGCGTAATATTTTAACGGAAGTACTTCCCTATAAGGGTATTTTTATGACGGAAGAGGTAACCGAGGCAGAACAGCAGGAGTTAGATGCGTTACATGAAGAGTTGATGTTACCTACGCCGGCAGAAGAAGGTGATGGTGCGGAAGGGGAAACTACAGATGAAAGTGAAAATGTGCAGGAAGGCGAAGCGGGCAGTGCTTCAGAAGATGCCGCAACGGATGCGGAATCAGATACGGAAGAATCTGTGGATCCCGGTGCGCTGCCTACGGTAGAAGCGCTTCCTCAGGAGCACATTAAAGTATGGGAGGATTTCCCCATAGATCCGGAAACCGGTTATGCAGTAGACCCGGAAACCGGAGCATTGGTAGACCCGGAAACCGGTGCTACCATAGGAGGTAGTTTTGAGGGCGGAGCGGATGTGCCTGGGCAGGAAGAAGCACCCGCAGAAACAAATGAATAATAATTCACGGGAATAACCTCATAGAGAGGGTAATAAATTATATTAATACCTTTTCTGTGAGGTTTTTATGATAAAGAATAAGACCAGCTACAGAAAGAAAATTGTGACGGTTTTCTTTGTCTGTCTGTTTTGTTTCCTGCTGTTAATGGGAAGAATGGTGTATCTGATGGTGTTTTGTTCCCAGCATTATACGGAAAAAGCAAAGCAGCTGCATGAAAGAGAGAGAAGCATAAAGGCAGAACGGGGAAGGATTATCGATGCAAACGGAACGATCATTGCGGATAATAAAACGGTATGTACCATATCCGTCATCCATTCCCAGATAACCGATGCGGAAACCGTTGTAAGAGTCCTTTCAAAGGAACTGGAACTTTCTGAGGATTTTGTCAGAAAACGGGTGGAAAAATATTCTGCCATCGAGAGAATTAAAAGCAACGTAGATAAAGAAAAAGGAGATGCCATAAGGGAATATCAACTGGATGGTGTTAAGGTGGATGAGGATTATAAACGCTATTATCCTTATGACCATTTGGCCAGCAAGGTACTTGGATTTACCGGTGCCGACAATCAGGGGATTATCGGTTTGGAAGTAAAATATGATTCCTATTTGCAAGGCAAAGACGGTACCATTTTAACGGTTACCGATGCCAGAGGCGTGGAAATTGAAACGGAAGGGGAAGAACGCTTAGAGCCCCGGCCGGGAAATGACCTTTACTTAAGCCTGGATATGAATATTCAAAGCTATGCCACCCAGCTTGCCATGCAGGTGATGGAAACCAAGCAGGCAGAGCGGGTATCCCTTCTTGTGATGAATCCCCAAAACGGCGAAATTATGGCACTGGCAGACGTGCCGGAGTTTGACTTGAATAACCCCTTTGAACTGCCGGCGGACATAGAGACGGAAGGCATAGATGACGGAGCCCGTCAGGAATTGTTAAATGCCATGTGGAGAAACAGCTGTATCAGTGACACCTATGAGCCCGGTTCCACCTTTAAGATGGTCACGGCGTCGGCAGGGCTGGAAGCAGGCGTGGTGAAGGAAACAGACACCTTCAATTGTCCCGGATATATTATGGTAGAGGATCGGAGAATCCGTTGCCACAAAACCACGGGCCATGGCCACCAGACCTTTGTGGAAGGGACCATGAACAGCTGCAATCCGGTGTTTATTACCGTAGGAGCGCGGCTTGGAATTGATCAGTATTATCACTATTTTGAACAGTTTGGTCTACTGAAAAAAACAGGTGTGGACCTGCCCGGCGAGGCAGGAACCATTATGCATAAAAAAGAAAATATGAAGGCCGTGGAACTGGCCACGGTTTCTTTTGGACAGTCGCTTCAGATAACCCCAATCCAGCTGGCTACGACGGCAAGTTCCCTGATTAACGGAGGAAAGAGAGTTACCCCTCATTTTGCGGTACTTGCCGGTAACAGGGAAGGTACCGATATCCGGAAGTTTACCTATCCCGTAACCAAAAACGTTGTATCGGAGCAGACTTCAGCCACCCTGCGCGGTATTTTGGAGAAGGTAGTGGCCGAAGGGAGCGGTAAGAATGGGTATGTAGAGGGAGCCAGAGTGGGCGGAAAAACAGCCACCAGCCAGACACTCCCCAGAGGAACCGGCAGATATATCGCATCATTTTTAGGATTTGCACCGGCAGATAATCCACAGGTGCTTGCCCTTGTTATTATCCATAATCCCCAGGGAATGTATTATGGAGGGCAGATAGCAGCACCGGTGGTAAGGCAGCTTTTTGAAAATATTCTTCCTTATTTGGATGAAATGGATTATAATTGAGAGGTGCAATATGAATGGCAGTCCCATAGTAATGCCGATACTGATTTCTTTTGGAATCAGCATCGTAACAGGTCCCGTTTTGATTTTATTTTTGAAGCGGATGAAAATTGCCCAGACAGTGCGGGAGGATGGTCCGAAGACCCATTTGAAAAAGATGGGAACGCCTACCATGGGCGGGATCATGATCCTGATAAGTGTGATAGTTACGGCATTCTTTTACATAAAGGAGTATCCGGGGATTTTCCCTGTTTTGTTTTTGATGTGCGGTTTCGGATTGATTGGCTTTTGGGATGATTTCAGGAAAGTAATCCTAAGAAGACCGATGGGCTTAAGCCCCCTTCAGAAACTGGCAGGTCAGGTGCTGGTTACAGGGATTTTTGCCTATTATATGGTGAATTTCTCGGGGATTCCGCTTGCGATGAGAATTCCCTTTTTTGAAGGACATTATATTGATTTCGGCCGTTTTAACATACCCATCCTGTTTTTGATTGTGATAGGGACGGTAAACGGTACGAATTTTACGGATGGTCTGGATGGCCTTTTGTCAGGGGTGACGGTGCCCGTGGTAACATTTTTTACCGTAGTTGCGTGGGGTACCTGTGTTGGGATATATCCTATTACCTGCGCGGTGTTAGGAGCCCTTTTCGGTTTTTTGATTTTTAATGTGCATCCCGCCAGTGTGTTTATGGGAGATACCGGTTCCCTGGCGCTGGGAGGATTTTTGGCGGCTACGGCATATGTGATGCAGATGCCTTTATTTTTGGCAATTGTAGGTTTTGTATATATGGCGGAAGTGCTTTCTGTGATGTTACAGGTTGTGTATTTTAAGCTAAGCGGCGGTAAAAGGCTGTTTAAGATGGCGCCCCTGCATCATCATTTTGAACTATGCGGATGCTCGGAAATGAAGGTGGTTACCATATTTTCCGTTGCAACGGCGCTGTTTTCGCTGATCGCATTATTTGCTTTTTAACAAGTGGAGGAAAAAAGATGGATATTTTTCAGAAAAAGATACTGGTAGTAGGAACCGGAGTAAGCGGCCTTGGAGCCGTTAAGTTATTACTGGAAAAGGAAGCAGTGCCTGTATTATTTGAGCCCAATGCTTCGGCTGACAAGGAAAAGCTTTTAGCGAAGGTAAAGGAAGCAGGCGATGTTGTGCTTTATATCGGAGAGCTTCCTGCAGAAGAAAAAGAAGACATTGTAATGGTTGTATTAAGTCCCGGTATCAGCCCGGAAAAACCTTTTGTGGCAGAATTTATCCAAAGAAAGATACCGGTTTTAGGTGAATTTGAACTGGCATGGCGTTTTGAAAAAGGAAAAGTAGCGGCGATTACGGGAACCAACGGAAAAACCACCACCACCACATTGGTAGGGAATATTTTGCGCTCATGGTATGAAAAAACTTTTGTGGTAGGAAATATCGGTGATCCCTATGCCTGTGAAGTACTGAATACCACGGCAGACTCCGTGACGGTGGCCGAAGTTTCAAGCTTCCAGTTAGAGACGGCAGATACCTTTGCACCGGCGGTAGCGGCAGTGACGAACATCACGCCGGACCATTTGGACAGACATCATACCATGGAAAATTATGTCAGCATGAAGAAGAGAATTTTTGAAAGACAGACTCCTTCAGATGTTTGCGTGCTGAATTATGAGGATTCCTATACCCCGGAGCTTGCGAAGGCATGTCCTTCAAAAATAGTTTATTTTTCTTCCAAGAGAGAGCTTGAGGAAGGCATTTATTATCATGACGGTTCTGTCTATCTGGCAGAAAACGGAAAAAAAGAGTTCCTGCTTTGCAGAGAGGATATTAAGCTGGCAGGAGACTGTAACGTAGAAAACGTGATGGAAGCCATTGCGGTGGGGAAAGCCATGGGCGTACCCATGGACCGGATTTTGGAGACCGTGAAAGCATTTGAGGGCGTAGAGCACAGGATTGAATATGTGGCCACCAAGGGCGGCGTGGATTATTATAATGATTCCAAGGGAACCAACCCGGATGCGGCCATTTGGGGCATCAGGGCCATGACCAAGAAGACAGTCCTGATTGCAGGAGGCTATGACAAGCAGGTTGCCTTTGATGACTGGGTGGAAGCCTTTGAAGATAAAGTAAAAACACTGATTGTCATGGGAAATACGAAAGAAAAGATTGCAGCCTGTGCAAGAGCCCACGGCTTTGAAAATATCGTTATGGCAGAGACTTATGAAGAGGCATTTTTACTTTCTGCGGAATTGGCAGAGCCCGGAGAGGCAGTATTGTTATCACCGGCATGTGCATCCTTTGATATGTTTCCCAATTATGAAATAAGAGGAAAGAAATTCAAGGAATTTGTGGCAAAGATTGGAGTTTAGATAAGTGACGGAAAGAAGAGTAAGAACTGGAAAAAAAGGTCGGGGAGAAGTGTATTTTGATTATACACTGCTGTTTATCGTGTTGTTTTTATTGGGGTTCGGACTGATTATGCTGTATTCCGTCAGTTCCTATGAAGCAAATCTGGATTTTGGAGATTCTGCTTATTACCTGAAAAAACAGATGGGAGCAACCATATTCGGTTTGGTTGTGATGTTGATTGTTGCATGTATTCCCTATCATTTTTGGGAGCGTTTTGCCATCTTGGGATATTTGGTATCTGTAGTCCTGATTTTTCTCATTATTCCCTTCGGACGAAGTGCCAAGGGTGCGAAAAGATGGCTGAACATTATGGGTGTATCCCTGCAGCCGGCTGAGGTCGCCAAACTGGCGATGATTTTGTTCCTGGCCAGCCTGGTTTGTCATATGGGCAGAAGTATCCGGACCAAGAAAGGATTCATTATTGTGTTGGCGATGCCGGTTCCCATTTGCCTTATGATATATTTTATTACCAATAATTTAAGCTCGGCGATTATTATATTCGGAATTGCCGTGCTGATGCTGTTTGTGGCAAGTCCGGATTACAAAAAGTTTATTTTGCTGACCATTGCGGCAATTGCGGTTGTGGCCCTTTTGGTTTATCTGATCGTCAATTCGGGCGGGGACGGAATGGGCTTTCGTAGCGAACGTGTTTTGGCGTGGCTAGACCCGGAAGCATACGCAAGAGGCAAAGGATTCCAGACCCTGCAGGCCCTTTATGCCATCGGCTCCGGCGGTATTTGGGGAAAAGGACTGGGCCAAAGTATGCAAAAACTGGGCTTTTTACCGGAAGCCCAAAACGATATGATTTTTTCCATTATTTGTGAAGAATTGGGGCTGTTTGGCGCAGCAGTCATTATTGTTTTGTTTATACTTTTGATTTGGCGTTTCATGATTATTGCCAACAATTCTCCCGATTTATTCGGTGCCATGCTGGTGGTTGGCGTGATGGGACATATTGCCATTCAGGTTATTTTGAATATCAGCGTTGTGACAAATACCATTCCCAATACGGGTATTTCGTTGCCGTTTATCAGCTACGGCGGTTCGTCGGTACTGTTCCTTTTGATTGAAATCGGTTTGGTTTTAAGCGTGGGAAGAGGAATCCGGTTTAGAGATTATTAAGCAGACGGGCACCCTTCATCCTCCTTTTGCATATAGTAAAGCAGGTCTTACATTTAAGCCGGAAAGTAGAAGGTGGGAGTTTGGATGCGATTTGTGTGCGGGGAGGAAATCCTCTGTTTGGAGAGGTCAGGATACAAGGATCGAAAAACGCAGTATTGCCCATCATGGCGGCAGCGTTACTGATTAATGATATCTGTATCATAGAAAACTGTCCCCGGATAACGGATGTAGAATATATGAAACTTCTGTTATCAGAGGCAGGGTGTTTTGTCAGTCATAGTGACAGGAAACTGGTGATTGATGCCCGTTGTGCAACGGGAGAACGGATGTCTAAAGAGGCCGTAACAGGGATGCGTTCATCCATTATGTTGTTAGGGGCTATGCTGGGACGCTTTGGCAAGATCTCTTCGTCCTATCCGGGCGGATGCGTGATTGGGAAACGCCCCATAGACATTCATATCCGGGCACTTAAGAAAATGGGAGTAAGGGTCCGTGAAGAGGCAGACGGTTTTACCGCTAAGGCAAGTCATCTGAAGGGATGTATACTGAATCTTCCGTTTCCCAGTGTGGGAGCTACGGAAAATGTAATCCTTGCCGCAGTGAAGGCAGAAGGAGATACTTACCTTTATAACGCGGCGAAAGAGCCGGAAATCGTAAGTCTTTGTGCCTTTTTAAATAAAGCAGGTGCACAAATAACCGGAGCCGGAAGCGACAGGATTAAAATCACCGGACAAAAACCCCTTCACGGGATTACCTACCGGGTACCGGCAGACCGGATTGTGGCGGGTACCTATGTCTGTGCCGTACTAGGCGCGGGCGGGCATGTTTTGCTGCGGGATGCACCATACGGAGAGATGGAAAGTATGGTAAGGATTGCAACTCTTGCAGGCGCGGAAGTTGCATGGTCGGGGGAAGGCTTAAGCGTACTTATGGAGCAAAAGCCCCGGCCCATAGCAAATGTAAAAACAGCGGTTTATCCGGGCTTTCCCACAGATTTGCAGTCGCCCCTGTTAGCAGCGCTTACTGCCGCAGAGGGTGTGAGCGTTCTGGAAGAGACGATTTTTGAAGACCGCTTCCGGATTGTGGGAGAGTTGCAAAAGATGGGGGCAGATATCCGGATAGAAGGACAAAAAGCCATAGTAAAAGGCGGAAGCAGGCTGCGTGGAGCGTGTGTTTCGGCAGGAGAGCTGCGTGGTGGTGCGGGGCTTGTGATTGCCGGATGTATGGCGGATCAGGAAACCGTGATAACAAACAGACATTTTATTGACAGAGGTTATGAAGATATTTGTCGTGACTATCAGAATTTGGGAGTAAATATAGTAGCCGGGAAAACAGAATGATGAAAAAAAAGAAACTAAAAAAGAAAAAACAACAAAAGAGAACCGGTTATGACAGACCGATACAGAAAAAAAAGGGCAGACCGGCATATATGGCCGGCCGGCCTGTGAAGGAACCTGTGAAAATCGGCAGAAGAGGGAAGAAACTAATAGGTGCTT
The DNA here is from genome assembly GCA_017561085.1 of Lachnospiraceae bacterium. Classification (GTDB taxonomy): domain Bacteria; phylum Bacillota; class Clostridia; order Lachnospirales; family Lachnospiraceae; genus Suilimivivens. The sequence goes on along the minus strand of JAFZDQ010000009.1, from coordinate 9,819 downwards.
TGCTCACATTGGCTGTGATTTTCGGGATTTTGGCAGGAGTATATGCCTATATTATTAAGGCATATACCATAACCACGATTTATGTAGAAGGAAATCTCCATTACACAAATGAAGAGATTATTTCCATGGTTATGGATGATTCCTATGGGCGGAACAGTCTGATTTTATCCTGGAAATACAAGGACAAGAGTATCACGGACGTGCCTTTTATCGAAAAGATGGACGTGTCTGTGCTAGATCCCCATACCGTAAAGATTGATGTCTATGAGAAGGCTCTTGCCGGTTATGTGGAGTATCTGGAGCGGTATATGTATTTTGACAGAGACGGTATTATCGTTGAAAGTTCCAAAGAAAAAACTCCCGGAATTCCGCTTGTTACAGGACTTTCCTTTGAACATGTGATTCTTCATCAGCCCCTGCCGGTGGAAAATCCGGATGTTTTTAAGGATGTGTTAAGCATTACGCAGCTTACTAACAAGTATCAGCTTAATATGGACAGAATTTATTTTGGCAGTGATGAGTCCATTACGCTCTACTTTGACCGGGTGAAAGTGGCGTTGGGAACCAGGGAGTTTTTGGAAGAAAAGGTGATGCAGCTTCAGTATATGCTTCCCACGCTTACGGGAAAAAGCGGTGTCCTTCGGATGGAGAATTATTCGGAAGAAACCAAAACATTCACCTTTGAACCCGATTAAAATTTGAAATCGGAAAAAAGTTAAGAAAAACTAAAATTTGTGGTTGATAAATCGAACAAAAAATTATATGATAAACTATATGAGTTTATTTGGATTAAGAAGGAGGAAGAACCTTGCTGGAGATTAAGACAAATGATGCTGAGTCTGCTGCAAAGATTATCGTCGTTGGTGTCGGTGGTGCAGGCAATAATGCTGTTAATAGAATGGTAGATGAAAATATTACAGGAGTAGAGTTTATCGGAATTAATACCGATAAGCAGGCCCTGCAGCTTTGTAAGGCGCCGAAACTGTTACAGATTGGTGAGAAACTGACCAAGGGACTTGGTGCCGGTGCGAGACCTGAAATCGGAGAAAAGGCTGCGGAAGAAAGCAGTGAAGAAATCTCCGCTGCATTAAAGGGTGCGGACATGGTATTTGTTACCTGCGGTATGGGCGGTGGTACCGGAACCGGTGCAGCTCCTGTTGTAGCCAAGCTTGCCAAGGATATGGGTATTTTGACGGTAGGTGTTGTGACCAAGCCTTTCCGTTTTGAAGCTAAAGCACGTATGGTGAATGCCATCAGCGGTATCGAAAGAATTAAAGATAACGTGGATACATTAATTGTAATCCCTAATGATAAGCTGCTTGAAATCGTTGACAGAAGGACAACCATGCCTGATGCTTTAAAGAAAGCGGATGAAGTATTACAGCAGGCAGTACAGGGAATTACCGACCTGATTAATGTTCCTGCAGTAATTAACCTTGACTTTGCAGACGTTCAGACTGTTATGAAGGACAAGGGTATTGCACATATCGGTATCGGTGAAGGTAAGGGTGATGATAAGGCCAGCGAAGCAGTTAAGATGGCTGTTGAAAGTCCCCTTCTTGAAACTACCATTACCGGAGCAAGTCACGTTATCATCAACGTATCCGGTGATATTACATTGGCAGATGCATCCGATGCAGCAAGTTATGTTCAGGAACTTGCAGGAGATGATGTTAACATTATCTTTGGTGCGATGTATGATGAAAATAAGGTGGACAGTTGTACCGTTACCGTTATTGCTACCGGTCTTGAGGATGCTACACTTCCTAACAACAAGTCCGTTTCCGGTCACAGTACCTTTGCAAACAGATACATGAAGCCGGTGACACCCAGCATTAATAAGCCTGTAAGTGTAGCGGCTCCTGAGATTAATGTGGCGCCCGTGACACCTGTTACACCCGTTGTAACACCTGCACCCAGAAAGCCCATTACAGGAATTAACAATCCCGGTGATATCAGAAGCACCGTAACAAACAAACCCTTAAATATTCCTGATTTTTTACAGAAAAAATAATGAAACAGAAATAAAATGGAAAGGCTGTATAGTAAGATATACAGCCTTTTTTAAGTAAAGCCCGCGGAAAGGAAATGAGTTTTATGAAATATGCTTTAAAATGTTTATCCTATATTGACGAAAGTGTAAGTGCTTTTCATGCAGTCATGGCTTTGGAAAAGCGCTTTTTGGAAGCAGGCTTTTCGCAGCTTAGGGAAAAGGAAGATTGGAAGTTAGAGGAAGGAGGCGCTTATTATGTAAAGCGCAGTGAATCCTCCATTCTTGCATTCCGTATTCCGGACAGGAAACCTTTGGGATTTTCTATTGCGGCAGCCCACAGTGATTCTCCCACATTTAAAGTGAAGACCAATCCGGATATGACACTGGAATGTTATGCAAAGTTAAATACAGAGCCCTACGGGGGGATGATTTATGCATCCTGGTTAGACAGACTGTTGTCTGTGGCAGGAAGAGTGGTTTATAAAGGGGAAAACGGACCGGAAAGTAAGCTCGTGAATATCGACGAAGATTTGCTGGTCATCCCCAATGTTGCCATTCATATGGAGCGGGAAATGAACAAAGGCTTTTCCTATAATCCCCAGACGGATTTACTGCCTCTTTGGGGAACCGGGACGGATTTAAAGTTAGAAGAGAAAGTGGCAGAAGCAGCCGGACTTGAACCGGAAGATATTCTGGGTAAGGATTTATTCTTATATGTCAGGGAAAAAGGGAAGCTGGCAGGCGCTACGAAAGATTTGATGGTTTCTCCCAGATTGGATGACTTATCCTGCGCGTTTGCCCTAGGAGAGAGTATGACGGAGGCTTCGCCCCAAAACTATATTCCGGTTTGTGCGGTGTTTGACCATGAAGAAGTAGGAAGCGGTACCGAAAGGGGAGCGGGTTCTACCTTTTTGCAGGACACCTTAAAGAGAATCGTACTTCTTTTGGACGGCAGGGAAGAAACTTATTACAAATGGCTTGCGGAAAGTTTTATGATATCCGCAGACAATGCCCATGCCCTGCATCCCAATCATCCGGAAAAAGCAGATGCCGGCAGTAAACCTGTTTTAAACGGCGGTATTGTGATTAAATATCACGGCGGCATGAAATATACCACCGATGCCTATTCGGAAGCGGTGATGAAGCTGCTTTGTAAGGAGGCTGAAGTTTCTTATCAGACCTATCAGAACCGTTCTGATATTGCAGGCGGTTCCACCCTCGGGAATGTTTCTTCCCGTTTGGTATCCATTCCCTGTGTGGACATCGGACTGCCCCAGCTTGCCATGCATTCAGCGATGGAAACGGCAGGAAGCCGCGATGTAGAAGATTTGATAAAAGTGTTAAATGTATTTTTGGGCAGATAATCGTGATAAAGAAAGAAACCTGTAGCAAATAGCCGTTGCTGCAGGTTTTTTGCGTTATCGGGCGGCCCGGTGAAGGAAAAAAAGCAAAGATGTGCGCGATGGATTAAGAAAGTAAGGCCGAAAATATGACAAAAAATACATCCTCCTTTTGCTTATAATGAAGGGGTACCAAGGAAAAGGAGGTGACATGTGCTTACCACAATTTATATTGACAGTATCTTTTTGATGAATCTGATTTTAGATATGAACCTGCTCATGCTGACTGTGAAAACCCTTAAGAAAACTGCCACTTTTTTGAGAGTATTTGCAGCCGGTCTGATCGGCAGTACAGGATACTGTCTTTCGTTATGCCTGCCCGGCGGTTTTTACCTTACAAAAGCGGCATGCATTATTGTTCCGAGTATTTTTCTGATGGTAAAAACCGGATGCAAAACAAGAGGAATCCGGGAATTGTTTTATGCAACAGGCTACCTTTATACTTATGCTTTTTTGCTGGGTGGTGCCACCCTTTTTTTAACAAGCAGGATTCCCCTTTTGAAAGCCCGGCGGGAGAGCGTGCTTTTGGTTACCCTGATAGGGAGTTTTGTCTGCCTTTTATGTGTCCGTTTCATCAGTATACGCAAAAAGCAGGCAGAAAACCATTTTTGCACGGTTCGTCTGGGAACGGATGGGGAAATCCGCGTCTGCGGGCTGTTAGATACGGGAAACGGACTGACAGAACCCATCAGCGGGAAGCCGGTAGCAATTTTGGAGTCCGAGATTTGGAAACAAATGGAGCAGGAAAAAAGACCTGAAAAAATGAGAGTCATTCCCTTTCACAGTATCGGCAAAGAAAACGGTATTTTGGAAGGCTATGAAGTGGATAAAATAGAAATTGAATACAATGCGGACAAAAGAGAACTTAACAAGGTAATGATTGCGGTTTTTCAAGGGAAGTTATCTTCAAAGGGAGAGTATCAGATGATCCTCCCGCCGGGGTTTACCATGTAAGGAAATCGGTGCGTTGTATTGCCGTGCCAAAAGAAAAAAGCAATGCAGAAATGAGGATGAATATGATATTTAAAGTTGCAATGCCGGGCAAGATTCAATTTAAATTTTATCAAAGGGATCCCGGATTTTTATTAACCAGACAAGGGGATGTACATTATATCGGCGGAGCGGAGGTTTTGCCGCCGCCACTGGAAACGGATAAGGAGAATGCCATCATCAGTGATTTGGGAACCGAATATGAGGATGAGGCCAAATCCATTCTGATAGAACACAATTTAAGGCTGGTGGTATATATTGCAAAGAAATTTGATAATACCGGTGTGGGCGTGGAGGATTTGATTTCCATCGGAACCATAGGACTGATTAAGTCCATCAATACCTTTAATCCGGATAAAAACATCAAGCTGGCCACCTATGCATCCAGATGTATTGAGAATGAAATATTAATGTATCTGCGCAGAAATAATAAAACCAAAATGGAGGTTTCCATCGATGAACCGCTGAATGTGGACTGGGACGGAAACGAGCTTTTGCTTTCCGATATTTTGGGCACGGATGAAGATGTGATTTATAAGGATATTGAGACGGAGGTGGAGCGGAATCTTTTACAAAAGGCCATTTCAAAGCTGACGGAACGGGAGCGGACCATTATTAATCTGCGTTTCGGATTAAATACACCGGACGGTCATGAACTGACCCAAAAAGAAGTGGCTACGCTTCTGGGGATTTCCCAATCATACATATCCAGACTTGAGAAAAAAATTATGAAGCGCTTGAAAAAGGAACTGGTGCGGGACAGCTACTGAGATTACCGGGAAAGATAGTTGTACAATTTTTATAGGATTCTATTATAGTAAAAAGGAGTATCCGGTCGTATAGTAATGGTATAGCGTATAAATTTGATGAATCGTAAGTAATTTAACAGTTGGATTCAAAAGAGAAAGGAAAGAATGGTTATGACGAATGTAGCGGGACGCTGGGCACTTATTACAGGAGCCAGCAGGGGAATCGGTTATCTTACAGCTTTGTTTTTGGCTGAGAAAGGCTGTAATCTGATTTTACACAGCAGAACAGCAGAACATGCGAAAAAGGTATGGGAAGAGGTAAAAGCAAAGGGCGTGGATGCGTATGTGGTAAGTGCGGAACTTTCCGATTTGGCACAGGTGCAGGATATGCTCGAGGAAATCGATGCGCTTGGCGTGAGAGTGGATTTTGTACTGAATAATGCAGGACTTCAAATTGCATACCGTACCGAATATTATGAAACACCGGTTTCTGACTATACAGAAAGCTTTAAGATTAATACCATAGCACCGGCTATGATTTGTTATCACTTTATGCCAAAGATGATAGAAAACGGATTCGGAAGAATTGTAAATACCACCAGCGGTATCCGTTTAGAACCCCAGCAGGCGGGATATTCAGCAAGTAAAGCAGCCCTGGATAAAATCACGGTGGATTTAGGCTCTACGGTAGAAGGAACGGACGTTATGATTAATCTGGCCGATCCCGGATGGTGCCGTACGGACCTTGGAGGTCCCAATGCGCCCAATGCCCCGGAAAGTACCATTCCCGGTATTGTTGTGGGTGTGTTCCTGGATGACCGGAAATCAGGCAGAAACTTCGGGGCACAGACCTTTGCGGGTATGAGTCTTGAAGAAGCAGTTCAAAGAGCAGAAATGTTTGACAGCCCGTACTAGGCTGTCAAATAATTTTTCATGGTCTTTAAAGCATTTTTTTCTAAGCGGCTGACCTGCGCCTGGGAAATCCCAATCAGGTCAGCAACTTCCATTTGGGTTTTTCCTTCAAAAAAGCGCAGGGAAATGATTTCATGCTCTCTGCCGTTTAGCCGTTTCATGGCCTCGCTTAAGGAAAGGTGTTCCACCCAGTTTTCTTCCCGGTTCTTTTTGTCACTGATTTGGTCCATAACATAGAGGGTATCCCCGCCATCGGTAAAAACCGGTTCATAAAGGCTCATGGGATTTTGGATGGCATCCAGTGCGTAGACAATGTCTTCTTTGGTGATACCGATTTCTGCGGCAATTTCCGTTATGGATGGCTCCCGCAGATTTTTTTTTGTCAGGCTTTCTTTGGCATAAATTGCTTTGTAGGCGGTGTCTTTAAGAGAGCGGCTTACGCGGATGGAATTATTGTCCCGTAAAAAGCGCCTGATTTCACCGATAATCATAGGTACCGCGTAGGTGCTGAATTTCACGTTAAGCGAACTGTCGAAATTATCAATGGCTTTGATTAAGCCGATGCAGCCGATTTGAAACAAATCATCTACATTTTCATTACTGGAAGAAAAGCGTTTGATGACGCTTAAGACCAGTCTTAAATTTCCTTCAATGTATTTTTGGCGTGCTTCTAAGTCACCGCTGTCGATCAGCGCAAATAATTCCTCTTTTTCTGCCGCTTTCAGTAAGGGCAGCTTGGCCGTGTTTACGCCACATATTTCAACTTTTCCCTGTGCCATGGTTTGCCTCCCGGATTTTGGTTCGTAATAGAATCATTCACAACTTGCAGGAAAAATATTCAAATCAGGATTGTCAGATTTTGGAAACGGTCAAAGGAAAGCTGCATATGATATAACAGGGAAAGAAACAGGAGGTGCGGGATGCTTTTTTCGGAACTGAAATGTAAGGATGTGGTGAATTTGAAGGATTGCAGAAAGATAGGAAAAATCTGTGATTTGGAGTTTGATGTTTGCAGCGGAAAAATCTGTTGTGTATATATCACCGCCAAAAACAGGTGGTGTAACATATTTTCGGCCGAGGATAAAATCTGTGTTCCCTACAAGGATATCAGACAGATTGGTCCGGACCTTATTATTGTGGATATTTGCAGCGTTTCTGCGTAAGTGGGAGAAAGATAGAAAGTTGACATAATTTTGGAATCAGAATATAATGGTATTGTTATCAAAATACAGTACAAATGGGGGAAAAGCCTATGAAATGTCCTTTTTGCGGCCATGAAAATACGAGAGTAATCGACTCAAGACCTGCGGAAGAAAATAATTCCATCCGTAGAAGAAGAGTTTGTGATGAATGTGACAAGAGATTTACCACCTATGAAAAAATAGAAACCATTCCGCTTATTATTATCAAGAAGGATAATAACAGGGAAACCTATGACCGCTCCAAGATTGAAGCGGGCGTTCTTCGTGCATGTCATAAGCGTCCCATCAGTGCCAACCAGATTAATCAGCTGGTGGATGAAGTGGAAACTGAGATTTTCAACATGGAAGAAAAGGAAATCCAGAGCCGTATCATCGGTGAGCTTGTAATGAACAAGTTAAAGGACTTAGAAGCGGTAGCCTATGTAAGATTTGCGTCCGTATACAGGGAATTTAAGGATATCAATACCTTTATGGACGAACTGAAAAAGGTTCTGGAATAGATAGGAGCAGAAGATGACGAATGGTACGGAAAACGGGCAGAATATGCCTGAAACAGAAAAAAAGGGCGGTCTTAATCCTGAAGAGAAAATGATGCTGGAGAAGCTGAAAATGCCGATTAATATTACCAACGGCTTTCGGATTCTTTTTACGGTATCCTCCCTGGTGATTCTGATTGTAATTTTCGGAATAAGCAAAAAAGCAGATGCATCCTGGTTTGAAAAGGTGAACCTGTTCTTATATGAATTGTTGATTTGGAACATTGTTTTTACGGTGTTAACAACGATTGCAAAATTTGTTTTTGTAGTGCGTTATAACAAATTCGTGAAGAAACTGTGAAAACACCTAAAATGCTATTGCATTTTTTGTGAATTTTGTATACAATGATTTCGGCAATGGATATTGCCTTACAACTAAATAAAACTTAATCAGAGAAAGGAATGAAAGACATGAAAAAGACCAGATTAGTAAGCCTTTTATTGGTTTTCGTGTTGACAACACTTACTATTGCACTGTGCGGATGCGCAGGTGATAAGGAGGTAGAGAATTCTTCTCAGATTACCATCGGTATTCCTGAAGATATTTCAGAAAGTCTTGACCCTCACAATATGGTGGGAGCAGGTACTAAGGAAGTATTGTTTAACATGTTTGAAGGACTTGTTAAGCCTACCAGCGATGGTAATTTAATCCCTGCAGTAGCAAGCGCTTACGAAGAAGCTGAAGGCGGAAAAGTATATACCTTTACCTTGCGTGAAGGAGTGAAGTTCCATGATGGAAGTGTGGTAACGGCAGAGGATGTTAAGTTTTCCATAGACAAATGCGCCGATACCAGCAACGGAGGACCCCTGGTAGCGGCGTTTTCTAATATCGAAAGCGTAGAAATCAAGGATGCTTCTACCGTAGTTATTACATTAAAGGAAGCTGATACGGAATTCCTTGCATATATGACAACTGCAATTATTCCCGCTTCCAATACAAATCCTGAAACCAATCCCATCGGTACAGGTCCTTATAAGTTTGTATCCCGTTCTCCCCAGGAGAATTTCGTGATGAAGAAATTCGATGAATATTGGGGTGAGCCTGCCAATATTGTAGATGTTACCTTTAAGGTATGCTCCAATATGGATTCTATCGTGATGGACTTAGAGGGCGGTTCCATTGATATGTTCCCCAGAGTAACTGCTACCCAGGCAGAAACCTTATCCGATCAGTTTGAGGTGATTGAAGGAACCATGAATCTGGTACAGGCTTTGTACCTGAACAACAATGTAGCACCTTTTAACGATATTAAGGTGCGTCAGGCACTTTGTTATGCCATTGACCCTGCAGAGATTATGACCATTATCTCTGACGGAAAGGGTACCGAAATCGGAAGCAGCATGTTCCCGGCATTCGGAAAATATTATATGGAAGAGTTAAATGATACCTACAATCAGGACGTAGAGAAAGCGAAACAGCTTCTCGCAGAAGCAGGTTATCCGGACGGTATTTCCTTTAGCATTACCGTACCTTCCAATTATCAGCCTCATATCGATACCGCTCAGGTGCTTGTAGAGCAGTTTAAGAAGGCCGGTATTGATGCCAAAATCAACCTGATTGAATGGGACAGCTGGTTAAGCGATGTTTACCAGAACAGAGAGTTTGAATCCACCGTGGTAGGACTGGATGCTTCCTCCCTTACCGGTGCGGCACTGCTTCAGAGATTTACATCTTCTTCCAGCAAAAACTTTGTTAACTACAACAGCGCTGCTTACGACGAAGCATTTAACAATGCAATCTTAAGCACCGATGACGCTGAAAAGACCAAGTATTACAAAGAATGTCAGCGTATTCTTTCCGAAGAAGCAGTTAACGTATATATTCAGGACTTACCTGAATTTGTGGCAATTAACAAAAAGTATACCGGCTACGAATTTTATCCTCTCTATGTACAGGATGTAGCCAAATTAAAAATAGTAGAATAAATAGTAAGCATTTCAGGAGGACAAAGAGATGAAATATGCGGGCAAAAAGGTACTGACCATGTTAATAACCTTATTCGCAGTGACTCTCTTTGTCTTCTTTGCGTTTCACTT
>JAFZDQ010000082.1 GCA_017561085.1 Lachnospiraceae bacterium | reverse complement strand
CGGAAAACATTTTAAGGAAGTTTTTCGTGCGAAAAAGGAAGAATTAAAGGTTAAAAAAGATGTACTGACAGAGAACATCAGAAAGATAGAGGAACAAATTTCTTCGTTAAAGGCAGAGAAACGAAATCATCTTTTGGTCGAGGATGAAGTGAATAAGCTGAATAAGCATGGGCAGATTACAGAGCTGGATACTTATTTAATGAAGGAACTCGTTAAGGAAATAAGAGTATATCCCGGTAATGCTGTACAAATTATTTGGAATTTTGCTGATACAATTACTGCCTAACTCCTTCAAATGAAAAAAATTAAAATTTTTTGAAAAAAGTGTTGCTCCCTACTTGACACGTGACTGAGCGGTAGCCCGATTATCCAAAACGGGAAACTGATTGGGGCGGTGACACATGTGTTTATCAGAGATAGCACAAAGGGATATGGAACATTTATCGAAAATATGCTACAAAATTGAGCCATGCAATTGTGTGTAAAAGAAGGCAACGTACAAGTTTACTTGTAACGGAGCCTTCTTTTGCACGCAGGAAGTCTGGCGAAAGCCAGACGCATGAGCAGGGAGCGAAGCGTACTGCGAATGATTGCATGGCGTAGACCGTGCCTTTGGAAAGCTCGCTTTCCAAAGCAAGCACTCCTTTTCTCTTTTGAGAGCCGGCGAAAGCCGGCTCATGAGCAAGGAGCGAAGCGTATTGCGAATGAGTCCGGTCAGAGAGACTGCCGGAGCAGGGAGCGAAGCGTACTGCGAATGACCACATTGCGTAGACTATTCTCATCTTTACAAATTATCCCTATCGTTTTATAATTGTATCAAATATTTTCGAAAGGTGATTTACATATGCTTTTATCCAACGAACAATTAAAATCGATCTACTTTGGCGCACTTCGTTTTGAAGAAACGGAAGAAGGTTATTTACAGGCGTTCCAGTATAGCCGGAGTCAGATGGATTACTTTGATAATGCCTTTGAATTTTGGCGTGACAGATGCTTGGCATCGAATGCAAAGACGCTTGAATTTACCACAACAGCAACAAAGATTTCTTTTGGCTATAAGTTTATCTGGAAGGGTTCGGAGGACACCTTTGAATTATTTGTAGACGGCATGGCTACAAAGATTTGCTATGTCAAGGAGCTTGAAGAGGAGGGAACCTTGACATTTGCGCTTCCGGAAGGCAAAAAGGATGTTATTGTATATCTTCCGGCAGATGCGACCGTGCTGGTCCGTGATTTTGAGATTGATGCGGACTATGTTCCTGCAGTGAAAGGCGAGAAGGTGCTTTGGATCGGCGATTCCATTACCCAGGGCTACGGGCCGCTTCGTTCGGCCTATACCTATGTGAGTGTAGCAAACCGTATTTTGAATTATGACATCGTGAATCAGGGAATCGGTGGATATATTTACGACAAAAATACCATGGTAACCATGGAGGGCTATCAGCCGGATAAAATCATCATTGCCATGGGAACCAATCAGTTTTGGTCGGAAACCATGGATGCGGTGGAGGAGTATTACAAGTGTCTCAAGGAAGTGTACGGGGATACGCCGGTGCTTTGCGTGAGTCCGATTTGGAGAGGGGACTGTCCGGACCGTTTCGATGTATTTGAGCGTTTCTGCGATAACGTAAAGAAGATTGCGGGACAATACCCGAACGTAACGGTGGTGGACGGATTTACGATGGTGCCGCATCTTGAGGAATATTATCTGGATAAGCTGCATCCGAATTGCCTGGGGATGGAGCATTACGGAAGAACGCTGGTAGATGCTATAAAGAAAAGTAGGTTTTAGAGAAGGAAGTAAAGGGAAGGAAACTTTGAATATTACGGACTTTCAGAATGTAGGAAAGTGAATATGAAGGGAGCCTCTGTATATTAGTGCAGAGGCTTTCTTTTATGAATGGGTTATGTTACAATGGGAATGTAAATTAGAAATTGTAAACAGTTAGATAAATTTGAAGTTGGAGGCTAAAATGCAAAAACTGACTTTTGTTTTTATATTGGTGTTTCTGATGGGTGCTATACTTACCGCCTGTGGAACAAAAAAAAATACTACGAACGCCCCTTTCACTTCGGGTGATACAAGCACCGAGGTCCCGCAGAATAGCATCTCTATAGAAATGGCTTACGAAGGGGTATATAATTATTGTCACAGTGTGTATGATTGGAGTATAGCGGAGAACAACCCCGACATTATGTACATAAAAATGGGAGAAGAGAAAGAGTCTGAATATCAGGTAATATTCCGCAGTTATACGGGTTCTTTTGTTTATTTTTATGTTGATAAATCAAGCGGAGTTACACGATTGATAGAGTTCGTTCCAAATCTTGATATACAAGAAGAAGTAGGAACCATAAATATATACGATTATCTGAAATCAGACGATAAATAAATATACCGATAACTTTCAATATGTAGAACAGTTAGAAAAACTTGAATTTTCCAAATATATTACAACTCTACGTGGCGTAGAAACCGCTAAAATTCACCATATTCTACGTTCCGTGGGTGTAAAAACAAAATGGAAATCCATACAATAAATCCGGAAAGGAGGACACGAACCTATGGATCAAATT
>JAFZDQ010000081.1 GCA_017561085.1 Lachnospiraceae bacterium | reverse complement strand
TTGCCGGATTATGAGCGGGAAGCAATCACTCAGAGAATGATGCCTTTTGTGGGCAGCATGAAGAGCCGGTGGGAGGTAGACAGACATTCCTTTTATGTAAATGTATATGCCAGTGTGGCAATGTATCCGGAAAATGGTACGAATTTAGAGGATTTAAACCGCGAAATGATGAAATGTCTTTCCAGCCTGTCAAGGGAAGATAAGACGGAAATCCGTTTTATTTCCGAGCAGCCCGGTGAAAATTTATCCAGACAGTACATGATTGAAACTGCTTTGCGGAAAGATATCGAGAATAATTTCGAACACTTCAGGGTAGTGTATCAGCCCATTGTCCATATAGACGAAAAAGGCGTTGCATGGGGCGGCGCGGAAGCACTTCTTAGGTACAATAATCCTGACATGCCGGAAATCGGTCAGATGGATATGATTCATACCTTAGAGTACAGCGGAATGATTTTGCCGGTAGGCCGCTGGGTACTTGAGCAGGCTGTAAAGGAATGCTACAAGTGGAACAAAGAAGGTCCCCGTAAGGTTGTGCATGTCAATATGGCAGCGCAGCAGGTTACCGACAACGGACTGGTGGAATATATCAAGGATTTGTGTGCCAATGAGAAACTGCCTTATTCCAGTCTGGTGGTAGAGCTTACCGAGACATCTCTGGTAAACAACTATGCCATGGCAATCCAGCTTTGTCAGGAACTGCGAAAAATCGGAATTGGTGTGGCGCTGGATGATTTCGGAACCGGTTATTCGGGATTTTCCTATTTGAGGAATTTCCCCATCAGTCAGATTAAGATAGACAGGGAATATGCAAGGGATATTTCCAAAAATCATTACAATCAGGTAATTGTTGCCTTTATCCAAAATCTGTCGAAGTACATGGGACTGGAGCTTTGCGTGGAAGGCGTGGAAACAGAGGATGAACTGAATGTCCTTGTGGAGCTTGGCGTAAATGTAATTCAGGGCTTTTATTTTGAAAGACCCATGGAAGCTGAAATGATCCGAAAGGAATTCATTAAGATGGCAGTAGGAGACGGCGAAAATAAATAAATTACAATAGGATAACGGAGGAATACCAATGAAAAAGTTTTTCAAAGAATTTAAAGAGTTTGCACTGCGCGGAAATGTAATGGATATGGCAATCGGTATTATTATCGGTGGCGCTTTCAGCGGAATCGTAACATCCCTGACAGATAACTTTATCAATCCGCTTATTAATGTGATTATGGGCAGTGCTACTTATACAGCAGCAGATGTAAAGGGATTTGCGGCAGCATTCGGAACAGCAGTTGTTAATTTCATCATTATGGCATTTGTACTGTTTTGTCTGATTAAAGGCCTGAATACCATGATGAGTATCGGTAAGAAGAAAGAAGAGCCTGCAGCTCCCACTACCAAAGTATGTCCTTTCTGTAAGATGGAAGTTCCCATTGAGGCAACCAGATGCGGACACTGTACTTCTGAATTAAAAGAAGACTAATCAAGGATAATTTGTGGATAACGGGGATAAAAGATGAAGGGACAAAAGATAAACCGGATATTCAAAATCAGTTTGATAGCTGTTTTGATGCTGGCTTTGTTATGGAATCCGCTTACGGCCAAGGCCGGATTTGGGGATTTTAATGATTATGATTATGGTGGCGGAAGCGACTGGGATTATGACAGCGGTAGTGACTGGAGCTACGATTACGACAGCGGAAGCGATTGGGATTATGATTATGATAGCGGCAGTTCAAGTGGTTCTCTTTCAGCAAATGACATCCATATGATTGTCTGGCTGATTCAGGGAATTCTGGAAGGAAATCCGGCAGCGTGGATTTGTATTATTTTAATTGTATTCTTACTTTTTGGAAAGAAGCTTAGAATCCGCAGAAAGGGTTCCTACACGAAACCGGCTTCACCGGCGCCTACATACAATCCGCCTACATACAAGCCGCCTACGCCTAAGAAAGTTTATACGCTTCCGGACAGAACGGATGAAATCAGTCGTATTATTCAGGAGAGAGATGCTGCCTTTACGGCACCTGATTTCCTTTCCTTTGTAAGGGATGTTTATGTAGATATCCAGGATGCCTGGATGAAGCGCGATTTAGAGCCTGTTCGTGGTGTTCTGCATCAGAATCTGTATCAGCAGACCCAGAAGCAGATTGATAAAAAGATTGCAGACGGCATCGTTAATTACTTAGAGAGAATCAGTGTGAATACCGCATACCTGACCTCTTACAGAAGAGATGCCGAGTATGAATATGTAACCGTATATCTGGCGGCAAGCATGATTGATTATCAGGTGAAGGAAGCTACCGGAGAAATTCTCTTTGGTGACAAGACAACCAGATGGAACTTAAAGTACAAGATGACCTTTGTACGTGCCAACGACGCAGTAACCAGAAGCGCAGAAGAAAAAGATGAAGGCTTTGTTTGCCCGAACTGCGGTGCACCTCTGAAAGGCACCTCCTTCGGTGTATGCGAGTACTGTGACAGTGTCGTAACCACAGGCGTTTATGACTGGGTATTATCCTCTTTCGGCGTGGTAAAAGAAGACACGGTAGATGAAGGAATTGTATATTAAGAAAGATTTGTAAAGAGTCAAAGATAGGAATTCAATCGTATGATCGGACTTGGAACGCTGATAAATACCGCCGCAGTTATTGTCGGCGGTATTATTGGTTTGTGTTTGAAAAACGGAATAAAAAAAGAATTACAAGACATTATGATGCAGGCATGCGGTGTTGCGACGATTTTTATCGGAGCCGCGGGCGCTTTATCAAAAATGCTGGTGCTTGAAAACGGACAGCTTGCTACCACCGGCACAATGCTGCTTATTTTTTCATTGGTAATCGGCAGTGCGCTTGGTTATTTGCTGAGGATTGAAAAGCGGATGGACGGCATCGGAGAAAAAATAAAGGCAGCAGTGAAAGCCCAGGATGACAATCTGTTTGTGGAAGGATTTGTGAACGTGTCGTTGATTATCTGTGTAGGAGCCATGGCGATAGTGGGTTCCATTCAGGATGGCATCAGCGGAGACTTTTCCCTGCTTGCGGCCAAGGCGGTTTTGGACCTTGTAATTGTAGCGGTTTTTGCGGCTACATACGGCATAGGAGCAGTGTTTTCAGCTGTGGCGATTTTGGTTTATCAGGGGAGTATTACGCTGCTTGCGGCCTTTTTGGGTTCTTTTGTAAGTGAAGTGATCATCAGTGATTTGACCTTTGTGGGTTCGGTACTGATTTTTTGCGTGGGTGTGAATATATCCTTTGGAAAGAAATTCCCGGTGGGAAATATGTTGCCGGCCCTGTTGGTGCCGGTGGTGTACCGGGTGGTGCTTGCACTGGCCGGTTAATAAATGAGTGCTTAATGAATGAGTGCATGGTGAATGTGTGCTTGGTGAATGCGTGCTTAGTGAATGAGTGTTTGATAAAGGTGAATGGCTAATAAGTGGTTTTAGGAACCGGAAATTTGAAAATGGTTGAAGGAAGAAGTGTCGTATATGGAAACAAAGAAAACCTTAGAAGAAGTAAGAAAACTATTTGAAGGGGACCGTTTTGCGACGGAAAACGGTGCAGTAATTGAAGAAATCGGTGACCACAGTGCCACCGTAAGTCTGGTGATTACGGATTTACACCGCAATGCCATGGGTGCAGTAATGGGCGGAACCTATTTTATGCTGGCGGATTTTGCCTTTGCGGTTGCGGCCAATTGGGAGAAGATGGGCTGCGTATCACTCCGCTCTGATATTTCTTTTTTGGGTGCGGCTAAAGGTGAGAAGTTGATAGCGAAAGCGGTTTGTATCAGAGATGGCAGGACCACGGCATGCTACCGTGTGGACGTGACGGATGAACTGGGTAATCTGACTGCCACGGTGACAGCCACGGGATATCATGTGGGATGAAGACGGAGATAACGATAAATTTGACAAAATGAATAGGAGAAAATAATAAATGCTGAATATTTTATCTGTAGGTTTGGGCGGATTTATAGGAGCGGTCTGTAGATACCTGATTGGTTTGATACCGGTAAATGAAACTTTAATCTTTCCAATAAAAACATTTGCCATTAATGTAATCGGATGTGTTGTAATTGGCATTGTTACGGTTGTGGCGGCAAAAAATACTTCGATGAACCCGTATATGCTATTGTTTTTGAAAGTTGGTTTATGTGGTGGCTTTACTACATTTTCTACCTTTGCATTAGAATCAGCAAATTTAATGAAAAACGGAAATGTCATGATTTCACTTTTGTATGTTTTAGGAAGTGTATTGGTTGGGGTAGGTGTAATATTTGCTGTAGAGTTTTTTACGATGAAGTAGTTAACGGCAACGCCGTATATGAGGAAGTAGCCAGAGGGGCGGATTCCGAATGATGTATGGTGGAAGAGAGAAGAAAATTTGAAGTTTACTAAGTGTATAGATAGAAAAGACTGTAGCCGGCTGGAGAAATCCAGTCGGTTTTCTTAACTATAATAGATGTGCTATAATTTATAGAAAAATAATAGAAAAATATGGTAAATAAGGAAATTCCATTTGTTGTATCATCTGGTGTATATGAAATGACTAACAATATTGTTGTTAGAGTAACAACAAATGATGAAACAGAGTTAGCAAAATTATATGCTCTTGATACCATTGGCGGTGCAATAAAAGTAGAGTATAGTACTGGTGCTGGAACTGAAGAATTATTACTTCCTAAAGCTGAATAATCATAAAAATTGAATACCGATTTTGAAAGGCTACCCGGTCAAAAAGCTGGGTAGCTTTTATGAAAATAGGAATAAACCAATTTGCATAGTAGGCTTTTTTCTCGTAAATAAAAAAATTAATGAAACCTTTAATCATTTTAGGAATGTCAAGCGTTATTATATATAGAGAGTCACAAGAAAGGAGGCTGGAGCGTGTTAAGTGATGATAAGTTAATAGAACAGATTAAGGCTGGTGATGAACAGGC
>JAFZDQ010000080.1 GCA_017561085.1 Lachnospiraceae bacterium | reverse complement strand
GGTGAGGTACAGTTTACTGACTACGGAATCTCCGGGATACCGGTATTTCAAATCAGCAGAATAGCTTCTTATGCACTGAAAAACTCCTCTAAGGTTCAGTTGGCTGTTAATTTGTTACCCGAATTTGAGGAAAAGAAATTTGATAAGTTTTTTAAGGAACGATTGAAAAAGTTTCCGGATTTGAGTTTGGAAGAATTTCTTTCCGGAACTGTTCATAAAAAGATACATATTGCACTTATGAAGCATTTCAGCTTAACGCCTGAGATGAAGGTTTCTAAAATACTACAGGATAAACTGATGTCATTTTTACGTAATTATCAAAATTTGGTTTTTCATATCAGTGCGGTTAATGGGATGGAGAATGCACAGGTTTGTGCAGGTGGTGTAGTGCTTTCAGAAGTGACTGAGTCCTTAGAATCTTGCATATGTCCGGGCTTATATTTTACCGGAGAAGTTTTGGATGTTGACGGCAAATGCGGAGGCTACAATTTGCAGTGGGCATTCAGCAGTGGCTTTGTGGCAGCGGATGATGCCTTAAAGCATTAGAAAAAGATATTAGATATTGAGGTTAACCTATGTTAAGAATCAATCAACTGAAGTTACCGGTTGGACATACATATGAAGATTTAAATACCAAAGTATTCAAAATTCTCAGGACGAAAGAAATAAAGGAACTTACCATTGTACGTCGTTCCATAGATGCAAGAAAGAAACCGGATTTATTTTACAGCTATATCATTGATGTAAAAGTAGCAGATGAAAAAGCTGTTCTGAAAAAATGTGATAAAAAACAAGTTTCGGTTGTTGCGCGTGAAAGTTATGAATTTCCCTTTAAAAATGTGAATTGCAGCAAAAGACCCGTAATCATCGGTACGGGACCCGCAGGTCTGTTTTGCGGCTATATGCTTGCACAGGCGGGCTTTAAACCTATTTTATTAGAAAGAGGTAAGCCTGTTGATGAGCGTACCAAAGATGTGGCAGCATTCTGGGAAGGCGGCAAGCTTAATCCATCTTCCAATGTACAGTTTGGTGAAGGCGGTGCCGGAACTTTTTCTGACGGAAAATTAAATACCCTTGTTAAAGACAAATATGGCAGAAATAAAGAAGTCCTTTCTATTTTTGTAAAAGAAGGGGCCAAAGAAGAAATTCTTTACGACCAAAAGCCACATATCGGTACGGATGTATTAAGCACGGTAATTAAAAATATGCGAGAGCGTATCATAAGCTTAGGTGGAGAAGTCCGTTTTTCAGCTTGTGTTACGGGTTTTGTGATTGAAAAGGAGTTAGTTACCGGTGTGGTAATTAATCAAAATGAAGTTTTGGATACCAATCATGTGGTACTTGCCATCGGGCATAGTGCCAGAGATACTTTTGAAGAATTACAACGTATCGGCATTACCATGGAGGCAAAGCCCTTTGCTGTAGGACTTCGTGTGGAGCATCCCCAGAAACTGATTAATTTATCCCAATATGGTGTAGAAGATCATGAAATTCTGGGAAGTGCGCCCTATAAACTGACCTTTAATTCCGAAAACGGAAGAGGTGTGTATTCGTTTTGCATGTGCCCCGGCGGCTATGTAGTAAATGCTTCTTCAGAGACCGGCAGACTGGCCATAAACGGTATGAGTTACAGCGATAGAAATGGAGAAAATGCCAACAGCGCCATCATAGTATCGGTGACGCCAGCGGATTTTGGGGATTCAGATGCCCTTGCAGGAATCCGTTTTCAACAAAAGCTGGAGGAAAAAGCATATGCGCTGGCAAATGGGGCAGTTCCTGTTGAACGGTATGGAGACTTCAAAGTCGCTGTTTGCGGTGATGAAATCCCGGAATCTGAGGCCATAAGCGGTATGGAGCTTACACCCGCCATAAAAGGAAAATGGCAATTTGCCAAGGTACATTCCCTGTTGCCGGATGAATTGAATCAGACCTTTGTAGAGGGAATGGAATCCTTTGGCAAAGTGATAAAAGGATTTAATGCACCGGAAGTATTACTGGAGGGAATTGAGAGCAGAACCTCTTCCCCGCTACGGATTTTTAGGGATGAAAATTTACAGTCTAATATAAAAGGTTTATATCCATGCGGAGAAGGAGCAGGTTATGCAGGTGGAATTACCTCCGCCGCAATGGATGGAATTAAAGTGGCAGAAGAACTGGCCAAAAACCTTATGAATGAGGAGAATGCATAATGAGTTTCTCTAAAGCATTAGAAAAACAAAAGATTAGAAGCAAATATCTTGCATATCGTGATTATTTGACTTATCCTGAACGAGTTGAAAAAAGTAAAAAAATTCATGAGTATTTAAAAGAAAATGTTGAATTTCAAAATGCCGGAATTTTGCTGGTCTATATGGATTATCGCAGTGAAGTGATTACAACACCTTTGGTGGAAGAAATATTGACGTCCGGCGATAAACGCATTTTTGCGCCAAGAGTAGACGGAATGGACATCCGGTTTTATGAAATTAAGTCGCTTGATGATTTATGCAGCGGTTATCAGAATATCAGAGAACCACTTGCTGATGAGGCGAAATGTTTATCCATGGAAGAAATTTCTGCAGAAAAGATTTTCCTTTTGGTTCCCGGCTCCGTATTTGATAAAAATATGTGTCGTATGGGCTATGGAAAAGGGTTTTATGACCGTTTTTTACAGAAAGCAAATCATGAAAATGTGACCAAGGCCGGATTGTGTTTCGACTGCCAGCTGACGAAGGAAATTCCGGTGGAAGAGCATGATATCCGGATGGATTATATTTTTACGGAAAAGCAGATTTTACATAAGGAATAATATGTAAGTAAATGAAAAGGGAATAACAGGAAAAGGAGACAGAACAATGTTGTCATTAACAGAAATGGGACAAAGAGCATGTACTTCAAAATATGAGGTACAGAAATTAACAACCGCAAAGAAAAATGAGGCCTTAACTGCTGTCGCAAAGGCCCTTGTTGAGGAACAGGATTTCATTATTGAAGCAAATGCCATTGATATAGAAACAGGCAAAAAAAAAGGCATGCATCCCGGACTTTTAGACAGGCTTTTGTTAAATGCGGACAGAATTAAAGGCATGGCAGAAGGTTTAATGCAGGTGGTAGATTTAGAGGACCCGATTGGAGAAGTGTTGGAAACCTTTGAAAGACCTCAGGGGTTTGTGATTGAAAAAAGAAGAGTTCCCTTAGGCGTAATCGGTATTATCTATGAATCACGTCCCAATGTTACCGCAGATGCTTTCGGACTTTGTTTTAAAAGCGGTAATGCCGTTATATTAAAAGGCGGCAGTGATGCGTTAAATTCCAATAAAGCAATCACACAGGTAATCAGAAAGGCATTAAAAAGTGTTTCCGTAAACGAAGACGCCATTCAGCTGATTGAAGCAACAGATCGTGCCGTTACCCAGGAATTTATGAAAATGAAGGAGTATGTGGATGTTTTGATTCCCAGAGGCGGTGCGGGACTGATCCGTTCTGTTGTGGAAAACAGTACTATTCCCGTGATTGAAACAGGTACAGGAAATTGTCATATTTATGTAGATGAGTATGCAGACTTGGATAAAGCTGTAGCAATCATTTTCAATGCGAAAACACAGAGAATCGGTGTATGTAATGCTTGTGAATCCCTTGTTGTGCATGAGAAGGTGTCAAAGGACTTAATGCCCCGATTGGTCGAATCCTTCCGTGAAAAGAATGTGTTAATCAGAGGTGATGAAGCGACACAATCCGTTATCAGCTGCGAACCTGCAACAGAAGAGGATTATGCCAAAGAATACCTTGACTATATCATTTCCGTAAAAACAGTTAAAAATGCAGACGAAGCAATAGCCCACATTAATAAGTATAATACCAAGCATTCTGAAGCAATTATTACGGAGAATAAAGAAGTTGCTGAGAAATTCTTAAATGAAGTGGATGCAGCCTGTGTTTACCATAATGTATCTACCAGATTTACAGATGGTTTTGAATTTGGTCTGGGTGCTGAAATCGGTATCAGTACACAAAAGCTTCACGCAAGAGGTCCCATGGGCTTAAAGGAATTAACTTCCTATAAATTTGCTGTCAGAGGAGACGGACAGGTAAGATAATTAAGTAATAATTTGAATAGATATTTATGAAAACATAAAAACAGGAGTCAATTAAGGAATGACTCCTGTTTTCTTATGGTTTCATATCAGGTTTTATGTATCCGATAATCCTTATTCGGATTTTACTTCTTTCCAAAGGTTGTTATATAATTCATCACCATCGGAACCGAGATAGTGGAAGGTTTCCAAATTGTTGTACTGGTTTAAATCAGGGAAAGCAATCTTGGAATTCTTAATGTCTTCATCTTCGATTAATTCTCTTGCAGCATCGTTAGGAGTTGAATAAGTAATATATTCAAAGTTCATCAGTGCAATATCTTCACGGCACATAAAGTCGATGAATTTTTCAGCGTTTGCTTTGTTAGGTGCATTCTTGGTAATTACCCAGGAATCAATCCAAACATTGGTGCCTTCCTTAGGAATTACATACTCAAGGTCAGGGTTTTCACGCTGGGTATAAATTGCTTCACCGGAATAAATTACGCCGATTGCTGCTTCGTTACCAATCATTTTGTCACGTACCTGATCTACAACGTAAGCCTGTACAAGAGGCTTCTGAGCAATCAAGGATTCTTTGGCAACATTCAATTCCTCTTCATTTAAAGTGTTCATGGAATAGCCGTTTAATTTCAGGGCAACCATAAAAGCATCTCTAACGGAATCCTGCATTAAAATGTTATCAGCATATTTTTCATCCCAAAGAACAGACCAGCTGTCGATGGGTTCGTCCACCATGGTTTTGTTATAAAGAATACCAACCGTTCCGAAGCAGTAAGGCACCGCATATTTGTTTTCGGGATCGAATTCCTTGGAATTATCAAAGTACTGCTGACCGATATTTTTTACGTTGGGAATGTTATCGAAATTAATTTCAGCAAGTAAATCATGTTCGATTAATTTCTGAATCATATAATCGGAAGGGCAGAGAACGTCATAAGCGGTTGCGCCGGCTTCTACCTTGGGGAACATAATTTCATTGGTTTCATATTCATCGTAAACGACTTTGATACCTGTTTCGGCTTCAAACATTTCGATGGTTTCGGGGTCAATATATTCACCCCAGTTATAAACGATGACTTCACCGTTTTCGCCTGCACCGGATTTGCCGCAACCAAAGAGTGTGAGCATAGCACAGAACATAAGAGTAATAACAAGTGCTTTTTTCATAATAAATCCTCCTTAAGATAAATAAAATAATGTTTTGTTAAAAAATTTATCTTTTGACTTCTGACTTTTTATCACCGGGATTACGGTTAACCAAAAGCAGAAGTATAAGTACCGTTAAAAAAATCAGAGTGGAAAGGGCGTACATTTCAGGCTTGATGCCTTTTTTTACTTCAGTATAAATTTTGGTAGAAAGGGTATCTACGCCGGCACCCTTGGTAAAGTGCGTGATGATAAAATCATCTAATGACATGGTAAATGCCATTAAAAATCCTGATAAAATACCGGGCAGAAGTTCCGGGAAAACTACCTTGAAGAATCCGTAAACAGGACCTGCACCAAGGTCCAGGGCAGCTTCGTATGTATTGGGATTTAACTGCTTCATACGGGGCATTACACTTAAGATGACGTAAGGAATACAAAAGGTAATGTGTGAAAGCAGGATAGTGCCAAGTCCGAACTTAAAGCCTAAGCTGATAAATAACAACATAAGTGAAATACCTGTAACAATATCCGCATTCAACATGGGAATATTGGTAATACCGATAATTAAGGTACGGGTACGTTTCTTTAAATTCATAATGGCAATACATGCGATAGTACCGATAATAGTTGCAACTACGGAAGCAATCAGTGCAATCAGCATGGTATTAAATAAAGCTTGTAAAATGGCTTCATTTTCAAATAATTTCAAATACCATTTAATGGTAAATCCACCCCATTTGGCTCTGGTTTTACTTGCATTAAAAGAAAGTACAATCAAAGTTCCGATGGGAGCGTACAGGAAAATAAAAATCAGGAAAACATAAAATTTCTTTGCTGCATTTGTGATCATAATACGCTTCCCTCCCCATCTTTATCAAATATAGCGGAGAGTACCATGTTTATGATGATGAAAATCATAAGCACGATGGAAAGGCCGCTTCCTAAATGCCAGTTACTTGCCTGGGTAAATTCTTCTTCCACAACGTTACCGATGAGAAGAACTTTACTTCCGCCCAGCAACTTACTAATAACGAAAGTAGTAAGTGCAGGAATGAATACCATAGTTATACCGCTGATAATACCGGGCACCGTAAGGGGCAGGGTAATCTTGGTAAAAACCTGAACATTATTGGCACCTAAATCCTTTGCTGCATTGATTACATTACCGTCAATTTTGGAAAGTGAATTGTAAATGGGAAGAACCATAAAAGGCAGGAAATTATATACCATACCTAAAATAATCGCATAAGGCGTATTAATAATGTTTAGCGTAGGTAACTTTAAAAATGTAAGTACACTGTTTATGACACCGGTTTTTTCCAAAAGTGTCTGCCACGCAAGGGTACGAAGCAAAAAGTTCATCCACATGGGAAGAATAAATAAAAGTACGATAAAGCTGTGCTGGTTTACATTCATGCCACATAAAATCATGGCAAGAGGATAAGCCAAAAGCAAACAAATAATGGTTGCTATGAAAGAGAGCAGTAACGCAAGAAATAATGCCTTGGAATGCTCCGGAGAAGCAATGGCGGTTATGTTCTCTAATGTAAAGGCACCGGTTTTATCCGTAAGGCCGTAATAAAATACCATTCCCAGAGGAATTACGATAAACATGGCGGCCCAAAAGTAATAAGGGATACCAAGCATTTTTTTCTTATTCATCGATTTTCGCAGCCTCCTCATCTTCTGAAGCGGGTTTGTTCATAATCTGAATATTAAAAGGATCTACGTTGATGCCGACTTCGGTACCTACAGGGTACATACCGGTGGAATGAACAAGCCATTCATAACCATTGGCGGTAACTTCCATTTCGTAGTGTACGCCCTTGAAAATAAGGTGTGTAACAACGCCTTTGATTACGCCGTTTTCGGGACGGGTAAGGACAACGTCTTCCGGACGGATGACAACATCGACAGGAGTGTTATTACCAAAACCGGTATCCACACAAGGAAATTTGGTGCCCAGGATTTCAACCAGTCTGTCTTCAATCATAGTGGAACTGATAATGTTACTTTCACCGATAAAGTCAGCAACGAAAGCATTTTCGGGTTCGTTGTAAATGGTTTCAGGGGTTCCGATCTGCTGGATATAACCCTGGTTCATAACAACGATGGTATCAGACATGGTAAGAGCTTCTTCCTGGTCATGTGTAACATAAATAAAAGTAATTCCTAATTCATTTTTCAAACGGATTAATTCATATTGCATGTCCTGACGGAGTTTTAAGTCAAGGGCACCTAAAGGTTCGTCCAAAAGAAGTACTTTGGGTTCGTTAACAATAGCACGTGCAATAGCAATACGCTGTTGCTGGCCGCCGCTTAAAGAATCGGGCATACGATTTTCAAATCCGTCTAAGTTAACCAGCTTTAAAGCATATTTGATTTTATCATCAATATAGGATTTGCTTTTATTCTTAATTTTCAGACCAAATGCGATATTTTCCGCGATAGTCATATGGGTAAATAAAGCATATTTCTGGAAAACGGTATTTAACTGTCTTTTGTTGGGAGGAAGCTTGGTGATATCCTGGCCGTCAAAAATTACATTACCGGAATCAGGCGTTTCAAAACCGCCAAGAATACGCAGGGTAGTGGTTTTGCCGCATCCGCTGGGACCAAGTAAGGTTAAGAATTCATTTTCCCTAATATATAAATTTAAATCATCCAGGACTAACTGTCCGTTATAAGATTTGCTGATGTTTCTTAAATCAATCAGTTTTTTGCTCATGGTAACCTCCAAAGTATGACATTTCGTATCTTAAAAACTGGGGGGAGTGCTGACCCAAATCAGAGTTGCCCCGGTTTTTTTTCCTGCTTTAATATAATGGGTTGCATTGGGAGTGAAGTAGAAGGATTCCCCCTTTTTTACTTTAATGGATCTTTTGCCAACCATCAGAATAATACTTCCGGAAAGCACATATCCGAATTCTTCCC
Organism: Lachnospiraceae bacterium; assembly: GCA_017561085.1. Taxonomy (GTDB): domain Bacteria; phylum Bacillota; class Clostridia; order Lachnospirales; family Lachnospiraceae; genus Suilimivivens. Next base: position 29,462 of record JAFZDQ010000080.1, on the reverse strand, counting down.
CTTCATGAGGGTTATCGGGATAAGTAGAACCGCCGGGCGCCAAAGTAAGGCGTATGGGTTCCATCATATTTTTCTGGGCGTTTGGAATGATCCACTCAATTTTGTTATGTAAGTCCTCATCAATTTTTTCGAAATAATCAGATTCCTTAAAAGAAATCTTGTCATCGCCGAAATCATCATTGAAGAAGTCCTTTAAATCGGTACCCAGACAGGTCAGGATATCAATCAAAGTAGCAATGGAAGGTGAAGTTAAATCACGTTCCAGCTGGGAGATAAAGCCCTTTGAAAGTTCGCAACGGTCTGCTAATTCTTCCTGGGTAAGTCCTTTTTGGATACGAAGATCCTTGATTTTGTTTCCGATTTTCAAAAATTGTCCCCCTTTCTTTTCCCGAATGTGTGAAAACGAAGGAATAATAAACTAAAAGTTTACTAACACTAAACTGCACACTGATATAAATTATACAGAATCGTACTGTAATGTCAATATATTTTAAGGAAAAACAACGGATAATAGAAACACTATATTAACAAGAAACAAAAGTTGTGATATATTAGAGACAATGAAAGAGTAATGAGAGGAATTTTTATGAGCAAAGATAAATATGTTGCATATGTTTCAACCTATACATTTGGGAATAAAAGCAGTTACGGAATCCGTATTTATGACGTGGATGTTGAGAACGGAAGATTTACCGAAAAAGACCAGGTAGAGATATCAAACTCATCCTATGTTACGGTTTCCCATAATCAGAAGTACCTTTATTCCATTACGGATTTCGGAGTGGAATCTTATAAGATTTTAAAGAATGGCAGTCTGGAAGTTTTGAATCATGCATCCATTAACGGAATGAGAGGCTGTTATTTGTCTACCGATTATGCGGACAAGTTTTTATTTGTAGCAGGCTATCATGATGCGAAACTTACCGTACTTCGTTTAAATGAGGACGGAAGTATCGGTGAAATTACGGACGAAATTTTCCACAAAGGACTGGGCAGTATTGCGGAACGTAATTTCAGACCCCATTTAAATTGTGTGAAGATGACCAGGGACAATAAGTTCCTTTGTGTGGCAGATTTGGGACTTGATCATGTTGTGGTTTATGAAATGAATCATATAAGCGGAAAATTAAGACAGGTCGATATGATCCGCAGTGAGCAGGAGTCTGCGCCCAGACATCTGAAATTTTCCAAAGACGGACGTATTTTGTATATCGTACATGAACTGAAAAATTATATTGATGTCTATGAGTATACCGTGGATGAAAATAACAATCCTAACTTTGAGAAAATTCAGAATATCTCTACACTCAATGCTTACCACGCAAGCAGTTCTGCTGCCAGTGCACTTAATTTTTCAAGGGATTTTAAATACCTTTGCAGCTCCAATGCAGGGGATAACAGCGTGATTTTATATTCTATTGACCAGGAGAGCGGTCTTCTTAAGAAGATTTTCTGTCTGCCGGTAAGCGGGGATTATCCGAAGGATGCCAATCTTTTCCCGGATAATAAGCATTTGGTTTCCTTAAATCATGAGTCTAATTCCATGACCTTTTTCAGTGTGGATACCGAAAAAGGGACACTGGTTATGAACGGTAAGGAAATAAAGGTTGACAGACCTAATTGCATTATTTTCCATAAAATTCAGGGCTAATGAAAATGTGGGCCAATCGGCTCACATTTTTTCTAAGCGAATGTAAGGTTTATCATTAAAAAGGATGCAATTATACTAGTTTATATTAAATGAAACGGAGGGATATTATGGACTACAGCAGAAAAATAGCTGAGCGTTTATGGAACCAACAGGATAAAGGAGAATTAGAAAGCCATAGAGAAGAAACTTTTATGGATGACATTGTTCAAAAGAGTCATATAGAAAAGGAACTTTTGGCGAATCTTGAAGGCGTGAAAACCGTTTTTGACGGAGGAGCAGGGTGCGGTAGATTTTCCATATTGCTTGCAAAGAGGGGATGTCAGGTTACTCATTTTGATATCTCCCAGCCGATGATTGATAAAGCCAGGGAACTTGCTGAAAAGGAAGGTGTTCTTGAACAGATTACTTTTGTAAAAGGTGCACTGGAAGATTTGTCAGCATATCAAGACCGTTCCTTTGATTTGGTTATGTCCTTTGATTCGCCGATTTCATATACCTATCCAAACCAGGAAAAGGTAATTAGTGAATTAGTCAGAATAGCCAAGAAGAAAATTTGTATCAGTGTGACAAGCAGGCTGGGATCACTGCCTTATTTATCCAATCCGATTCAAAAAAATCAATTTATTCTGGATGAAAATTGTGAGGATTCCTTTGTACGCTGGTGTGTGGAAAATAAGAAAAACAGTATGGAACAGTTTCAGTTTCATCCTGAGAATCTGGATAAACTGATGAAGGAAGGCTTGATGGGAGGCGAATGGGAGATTGAAGAATATGAGCGGGGCGGCACACCCTGGTGTATTACTTACTCATTTATGCCTGATGAATTGAAAACAATTCTTGAAAAATGTGGTGTAAGCAGCATCCGTTTGGCAGGTCCCGGTGCCTATGCCCGTACACTGCCGAGAAAAATCCTGGTAAAAATCATGAATAACCCTACATGGCGCAGAGAATTTCTGGAATTCTCATATAAATACGATTCGAATCCCTATGTTTGCGGTATGGGGAAGGATAATCTCTTAGCGTACGGTGAGATTGTTTAATTCGAATTCATTGTAATAATGTGAAAATCCCCCGGCCTATCTTATCTTTGGTCGCGCTCTCGCTCTATAAAAACGTAGCGGATACTAAAATGCTAAAAAGCAGCATTTAAGTACCGACGTTTTTATAAGGACCGCAGATAAGATAGGCCGGGGGATTTATTACTTGAGTTAGTAACAATTTATGAACTTTATTTTATGAAAATTTATATTAGATTATTTATAAAATTCTTTCAAATAATCTAACCGTGTACTCATATTCACCATACACAAATCAAGGATGGTAAGAGCTGCCATAGCTTCGACAACGACTACGGCGCGCGGTACGATAATAGGGTCGTGCCGGCCTTTGATTTCCACTTCAATATTTTCACCGCATTTATTAATGGTTTCCTGTTTGCGGAAGATAGAAGGGGTGGGTTTGAAGTGTGCACGTAGTAAAATGTCACTTCCGTCACTGATGCCGCCTAAAATACCGCCTGCATGATTGGTCTTCTTAGAAACAGTACCGTTTTGCATGATAAAGGGATCATTGTTTTCGGAGCCCTTAGAAGCGGAGACTTTCATACCGTCACCGATTTCCACAGCTTTTACAGCGCCGATTGACATCATTGCTTTTGCAAGATTTGCATCTAATTTTTCAAATACGGGTTCTCCGATTCCGGCAGGTAATCCCTGAATCCGGCATTCCACAATACCACCGGAAGAGTCTTTATTTTCCATACATTCTTTTAAATAGGAAAGTGCTTTTTCATCTGCGGCTCTATCCGGCATACAGGTGGCGGTAGAAGTGATGGCTTCTTTATCAAATGCAGTCAAATCTGCAGTAACCGGACCGATAGAGTGGGTATAAGCACATACGGAAATTCCCATTTCCTCCAAAATTTTTAAGGCAATTGCACCTGCTGCCACCCGTCCTATGGTTTCACGGCCGGAGGAGCGTCCGCCGCCGCGATAATCCCGGAAGCCATATTTGGCATCAAAGGTATAGTCCGCATGACCCGGTCGGTAGTAAGATGCTATTTCACTATAGTCAGAAGATTTTTGGGAAGTATTTGGTACCAGAAGAGAAATAGGAGTACCGGTGGTTTTTCCTTCAAATACACCCGACATGATTTCTACCTTGTCATCCTCTTTGCGGGGAGTGGTAATATTTGATTGTCCGGGTTTTCTTCTGTTTAAGTATTTCTGAATGTCCTGCTCACAAAGAGAAAGACCTGCAGGACAGCCGTCAATGACCACGCCTAATGCCTTGCCGTGGGATTCGCCCCAGGTTGTAATTTGGAATAAGGTACCGAATGTAGAACCAGCCATAAAAACATTCCTTTCTAAAGAACATAATATGTAAACCAATATTTTTATTTTGATTTCTAAAAATTATAACCGAATACTTAAAAATTGACAAGAAAATGAACAAACTTAACAAAATAATCTCAAAAAACAGTGTACAAATACTACTTTTATGTTATTATTGATTTAATACGTTGAAGTATTACGTCTTAAAATGATAAGATATTATGTCAATCAAAAGATAAATGAAGGGGCACGAATGAAAAGAACTTTCCGCGATAAGTCCACGGGATTTTTCATCAATATGGGACGGAAAAGTAAGCTGCTGCGAATTCCTGCGATAATAGGACTCGCCTGCAGTCTTTTGTTGTGTCGTTTTTTAGATTATTTGCGAAACGGAACGAAGCGTTTTGCCTGTACTGCATTTATTTTGCTTTGCTTTATGGTAGGAAACAGTTTTGCCTTTCCCGTTTTTCAAGAGGATAACGGTTTCGTGACCGAAAATACCGAGCCTGTTCCGGAAACCGTAGCACAGGAGTCTGATATTGCTCTTGTTTCCGGTTATGAGAATTCATTTGATGCGTTACCTATCTTGGAAGATGAAGATGTACTGGAAGGTTATGATGATGCGGAACTGCATGGGATGGAAGATGCTGATAAGTTTTCCCTTGCAGAAATTTTAAACGAAAATGCGGACATTCTTCAAAATGTGAAAAAGGAAGAAGTAAGTTCAATCAATATGCAGGAAGAAGAGAAATATCAGTTTTCGAAAGAGGACTGGCGTCTTGTTTTAATTAATAAGCAGCATCCGATTCCTGACAATTACACCTTTACCCTTGGGAATATCAAGACCATTAAAGGGGTTATGAAATGTGATGAACGTATTATTGAAGATTTACTTTCCATGATGCAGGCGGCCAAGGAAGACGGTGTGAATATTGCAATTTGTTCCCCTTACCGTGATTTAAACAGACAGGAAGTATTATTTAACAGAAAGATTAAAGCCTATATGAGTAAAGGTATGTCCTATATGGATGCCTACAGCATTTCCTCCCAGTCCGTTACGGTACCGGGTGCCAGTGAACATCAGATTGGGCTTGCCATTGATATTGTTTCAGATGATTATATTACATTAGATGAAGGATTTGCCGATACGAATGCAGGTATGTGGCTTGCAGAACACAGTTATGAATATGGATTTATTTTAAGATATCCCAAGGGCAAAGAGTATATTACCAGTATTGAATTTGAGCCTTGGCATTTCCGTTATGTGGGCAAGGAAGCAGCTCGAGTAATGACGAAAGAGCAAATTACTTTGGAAGAATTTTGGGATAAATATTTATAGAAATGATAAGGAGCGTCTATGTACCGTATTATCAAACAGGAAGGACGTGCGAAACGGGGAGAGTTTACCACGGTTCACGGTGTGATTCAAACCCCCGTTTTTATGAATGTCGGAACCGTAGCAGCCATTAAAGGCGCAGTATCAACAGAAGATTTAGAGCAGATAAAAACCCAGGTGGAATTATCAAACACCTATCATTTACATGTAAGACCCGGTGATAAAATCATCAAACAACTTGGAGGACTTCACAAGTTTATGTCATGGGATAAACCCATTTTGACAGATTCAGGCGGTTTTCAGGTGTTTTCTTTATCTTCCCTTCGTAAGATTAAAGAAGAAGGTGTTTATTTTAATTCCCATATTGACGGCCGCAAAATTTTTATGGGTCCAGAAGAAAGTATGCAGATTCAGTCGAATCTGGCATCTACGATAGCCATGGCTTTTGATGAATGTCCTTCCAGTAAAGCTGACAGAGGATATGTTACGGCATCTGTAGAGCGTACCACAAGATGGCTTGACAGATGTAAAAAAGAAATGGCGCGTTTAAACAGTCTGGAGGATACCATTAACAAAAACCAGCTTTTGTTCGGTATTAATCAGGGTGCTGTTTTTGCGGATATCCGTAAGGAACATGCGAAAACAATTTCTGAAATGGATTTGGACGGATATGCTTTAGGCGGACTTGCCGTAGGGGAAACCCATGAAGAAATGTATTATGTTTTAGAGGAAACGGTTCCTTATTTACCGGTGAATAAACCGACTTATCTGATGGGTGTGGGAACCCCTGCCAATATTTTGGAAGCGGTTGAGAGAGGTGTAGACTTCTTTGACTGCGTTTATCCCACCAGAAACGGACGTCACGGTCATCTTTATACGAATTTCGGTAAGATTAATTTATTCAATGCCAAGTATGAATTAGATGACAGACCCATCGAGCCCGGTTGTAATTGTCCTGCCTGCCGCAGGTATTCACGTGCTTATATCAGACATTTGTTAAAAGCAAAAGAGATGCTTGGTATGAGACTTTGTGTGCTTCATAATCTGTATTTTTATAATACCATGATGGAAGAGATTCGTGATGCACTGGAAAAGGGTGAATTTGCAGCCTACAAAAAAGCCAAATTAGAATCTATGAATCAAAGCAATTTATAAAGATTTAATATAAGAAAAGGCTTGTTTTTAGTAAAAATTTTGTGTATTATAAATTTTGAGCCATAATTGGCGAAAAAAATTCCAGGAGGAACCAGAATGGGAGTTTTATTAACAGCTGATACAGCAGCAGCCGGACAGGCAGCCGGAGGCGGAATGATTATGATTATTTACATTGTATGTATCTTCGCGTTTTTGTATTTCTTTATGATCAGACCTCAGAAGAAAGAACAGAAGAAGATGGCAACTATGTTATCTGCACTTGAGATTGGCGATTGTGTTTTAACAAACAGCGGTTTTTACGGCATTGTCATTGACATTACTGATGACACCGTAATTGTTGAGTTTGGTAACAACAAGAATTGCCGTATTCCTATGCAGAAGACTGCGATTGCTCAGGTTGAAAAAGCATCCGCAGAATAAAAAGAATTTTGGAAATAAGGCGCTGTCTGCGCCTTATTTTTTTAAAATATACAGAAGAATTGCGTTGGAGGAGAAATTATGAAATTAAACATTACCTGTATACCCGGTGACGGTATCGGTCCCGAAATCGTAAATGAGGCAAAAAAGGTCCTTGATAAAATTGCTTTGGTTTATGGTCATGAAATGATTTATAAGGATATTTTAATGGGCGGCGCATCCATTGATGTGCATGGTGTACCCCTTACGGATGAGGCAATTGCAGATGCGAAAGCTGCAGATGCAGTACTTATGGGTTCTATCGGCGGTGATACAACCACATCACCCTGGTATCAACTTCCTCCAAATCTTCGTCCCGAAGCCGGTCTTTTAAAAATCCGTAAAGCATTAAATTTATTTGCAAATTTAAGACCTGCTATTTTATATAGTGAACTTGCTGATGCATGTCCTTTGAGAAAGGATATCAGCGATGCCGGATTCGATATGCTGATTATGAGAGAATTAACCGGCGGACTTTATTTCGGCGAAAGAAAAACCATTGAAGAAAACGGTGTATTAAAAGCCATTGACACCTTAACCTATGATGAAAATGAAATCAGAAGAATTGCAATAAAAGGCTTTGACATTGCAATGAAGAGAAAGAAAAAAGTAACCAGTGTTGATAAAGCCAACGTACTTGATTCCTCCAGACTTTGGAGAAAAGTTGTGGAAGAGGTGGCAAAGGATTATCCTGAGGTTACCTTAGAACATATGCTGGTAGACAACTGCGCAATGCAGCTTGTAAAAGACCCTGCACAGTTTGATGTAATTTTAACAGAGAATATGTTTGGTGACATTTTATCTGATGAAGCAAGTATGGTAACCGGTTCTATCGGTATGCTTGCAAGTGCATCTTTAAATGATACGAAGTTCGGTCTTTATGAACCCAGCCACGGTTCAGCCCCTGATATTGCAGGAAAGGATATTGCAAATCCCATTGCTACCATTTTATCTGCGGCAATGATGCTCCGTTATACCTTTGATTTGGATAAAGAAGCAGATGCAATTGAAAATGCCGTAAAGAGTATCTTAAAGAAGGGCTACAGAACCGGTGACATTATGTCAGAAGGTTGTACGAAAGTAGGCTGTAAGCAGATGGGTGACCTTCTTTGTGAAGAAATCCAATAATTTAATGATAAAAGAGAGGATAAAAAAATGAGAAGTGATAATGTAAAAGCCGGCATGCAGCAGGCTCCCCATAGAAGTTTGTTTAATGCCCTTGGTTTTACCGAGGAAGAAATGAAAAAGCCCATGGTAGGTATCGTTAGTTCTTATAACGAAATCGTACCCGGCCATATGAATTTGGATAAAATTGTAAATGCAGTGAAATTAGGTGTGGCGGAAGCCGGTGGGGTACCGGTAGTATTCCCTGCAATTGCTGTTTGTGACGGTATTGCAATGGGACATATCGGTATGAAATATTCACTTGTTACCAGAGATTTGATTGCCGATTCTACGGAATGTATGGCGTTGGCACATCAGTTTGATGCGCTTGTAATGGTTCCTAACTGTGACAAAAATGTGCCTGGCTTATTAATGGCAGCTGCCAGAATTAATGTGCCTACCGTTTTTGTTTCCGGCGGCCCGATGCTTGCCGGACGTGTCAACGGTAAAAAGACCAGTTTATCAGCTATGTTTGAAGCAGTTGGTGCACACGCAGCAGGTCAGCTTACCGATGAAGAAGTAAAAGAATACGAACAGAAAACCTGTCCTACCTGTGGTTCCTGTTCCGGTATGTATACTGCAAATTCCATGAACTGTCTGACAGAAGCGCTCGGTATGGGACTTGGCGGTAACGGAACCATTCCTGCTGTATATTCTGACAGAATCAGACTTGCAAAGCATGCAGGTATGGCAGTTATGGAAATGTTAAGGAGAGATATCCGTCCCCGTGACATTATGACCAAAGAAGCTATTTTAAATGCCCTTACCGTGGATATGGCACTTGGATGCTCAACCAACTCCATGCTTCATTTGCCTGCGATTGCACATGAAGTTGGTTTTGATTTTGATATTGCTTTTGCAAATGAAATCAGTGAAAAGACTCCTAATTTATGTCATCTTGCACCTGCAGGTCCTACCTATATGGAAGATTTAAACGAAGCAGGCGGTGTTTATGCGGTTATGAAACAGCTTGCTGACATTGATTTATTATATACAGATTGTATGACAGTTACAGGAAAGACTGTGGGTGAAAATATTAAAGACGCAGTAAATAAAAATCCTGAAGTAATCAGACCTCTTGATAATCCATATTCTAAGACAGGTGGTCTTGCAGTATTAAAAGGAAATCTTGCTCCTGACGGAAGCGTTGTAAAGCGTTCCGCAGTGGTAGAAGAAATGATGGTACATGAAGGCCCCGCAAGAGTATTCGACTGTGAAGAAGATGCCATTGATGCCATTAAAGGTGGCAAAATTGTAGCCGGCGATGTAGTAGTAATCCGTTATGAAGGCCCTAAGGGCGGTCCCGGTATGAGAGAAATGTTAAATCCTACCTCAGCAATTGCAGGTATGGGACTTGGTTCCAGCGTAGCGCTTATTACAGACGGACGTTTCTCCGGAGCGTCAAGAGGTGCTTCCATCGGACATGTATCTCCGGAAGCGGCTGTAGGCGGACCCATTGCACTTGTGGAAGAAGGCGATATTATTTGCGTAAATATTCCCGAAATGAAACTGGATATGAAAGTCAGTGAGGAAGAACTTGCTAAGAGAAGAGCAAATTGGACACCCAGAGAACCCAAGGTTACCAGCGGATATCTGGAAAGATATTGTGAAATGGTTACCAGCGGAAACCGTGGTGCTATTTTGGAAAAACCGAAATTCTAAGATAAACGGAGGATATTATTATGCAGCTGACAGGTGCTGAAATTGTAGTAGAATGTCTGAAAGAACAAGGCGTAGATACCGTTTTCGGATATCCCGGCGGTACGATTTTAAATGTATATGATGCTTTATATAAGCATAGTGATGAAATTAACCATATTTTAACATCCCATGAGCAGGGCGCTGCCCATGCGGCAGACGGTTATGCCAGAGCAACGGGAAAGGTTGGCGTTTGTCTTGCTACCAGTGGCCCCGGCGCAACCAATCTGGTTACCGGTATTGCAACTGCGTATATGGATTCTATCCCTATGGTTGCCATTACCTGTAACGTAAATTTACCTCTTCTTGGAAAGGATTCCTTCCAGGAAGTAGATATTGCCGGTGTGACCATGCCTATTACCAAACATGGCTATATCGTAAAAGATGTAAATATTCTTGCGGATACATTAAGAAAAGCATTTGCAATTGCCAGAAGCGGACGTCCCGGACCGGTACTTGTTGATATTACCAAGGATGTAACTGCAAATACCTGTGAATATGAAAGAATTTATCCGGAAGCGGCAGTTCGTGTAGGTAAATATACACAGGAAGATATTATGAAAGCAGTTGAACTCATGAAGAAAGCAAAGAAACCGTTCATTTATGTAGGTGGCGGCGCTGTTATGAGTGGAGCAGCTGCGGAAGTACGTAAATTTGCAGAAATTCTGGATGCGCCCGTGTGTGATACTTTAATGGGTAAAGGTGTTATGGATGGTCATAGCGATACTTATACCGGTATGATTGGTATGCATGGTACGAAAGCATCTAACTTTGGTGTAAGCGAATGTGATTTACTGATTGCACTTGGCGCAAGATTCTCTGACCGTGTAGTTGGTAATGCTTCTAAATTTGCGAAAAATGCAAAAGTGATACATATTGATGTAGATGCAGCTGAAATCAATAAAAATATCCGTACCGATGTTTCTGTAGTTGGTGATTTAAAAGAAATTTTACAGAAAATCATTACTGACTTACCGAAGCAGTCACATGAAGAATGGATTTCCCATATTTTGGAATTAAAAGAAAAATACCCTCTGCAGTATGATGAATCTGCCTTATCCTGTCCTTTCGTTATGGAAGAGATTGACAGAGTAACAGAAGGTAAAGCAATTATCACTACAGATGTAGGTCAGCATCAGATGTGGGCTGCCCAGTATTACAAGTATTCCGAACCCAGAACTTTCTTATCATCAGGGGGCTTAGGAACTATGGGTTACGGCCTCGGTGCATGTATCGGTGCTAAAATGGGAAGGCCCGATAAGGTTTGTATCAATATCGCCGGTGACGGTTGCTTCAGAATGAATATGAATGAACTTGCAACGGCCAGCCGCTATCAGATTCCCATTGTACAGGTAGTAATCAACAACCATGTACTTGGTATGGTAAGACAGTGGCAGACTTTATTTTACGGTAAGCGTTATTCACAGACCGTATTAAATGATTACGTGGATTTCTGTATGGTAGCGAAAGGACTTGGATGCGAAGCAATCCGTGTAACCAAGAAAGAAGAAGTTGCGGAAGCTGTTAAAACTGCAATTGAAAGCAAGAAACCTACTTTAATTGAATGTGTAATCCCTGAAGATGATAAAGTATTCCCTATGGTACCTGCAGGAGCACCGATTAGTGAAGCTTTTGATGCAAAGGATTTAGCGGATAAAGAATAGTTTAATAAAGTAGTTGACTAAAGTGTTAAATCGGTATAGAATAGAGAAAGTTATTTTAGATTACTGACAAGACAATAGGAGGAGATAGCAGTGTCCAGAATTTATAACTTTTCTGCAGGTCCCGCTGTATTACCTGTAGAAGTATTACAAGAAGCAGCAGATGAAATGTTAGATTATAAAGGTACAGGTATGTCCGTAATGGAAATGAGTCATCGTTCCAAGGCATATGATGACATTATTAAAGAAGCGGAAGCAGATCTTCGCGACTTAATGAATATCCCTGACAATTATAAAGTATTATTTTTACAAGGTGGAGCAAGCCAGCAGTTTGCAATGGTTCCCATGAACCTTATGAAAAACAAAAAGGCAGCTTATATCGTAACAGGCCAGTGGGCTAAGAAGGCTTATCAGGAAGCTAAGATGTATGGTGAAGCAATTGAAGTTGCTTCCTCAGCTGATCAGACATTTTCTTATATTCCTGATTGTTCTGATTTGGACATTCCTGAAGATGCAGATTATGTTTATATTTGTGAAAACAATACCATTTACGGTACGAAGTTTAAAGAACTTCCCAATACCAAAGGCCATATCCTTGTTTCCGACGTATCATCCTGTTTCTTATCAGAACCTGTTGATGTAACCAAGTATGGTTTAATTTATGGAGGTGTTCAGAAAAATATCGGACCTGCAGGTGTGGTAATTGCAATTATCCGCGAAGATTTAATTACAGATGATGTACTTCCCGGAACTCCTACTATGTTAAAATACAAGATTCATGCTGATAATGAATCTTTATATAATACCCCTCCGGCATATGGTATTTACATTTGCGGTAAGGTATTTAAATGGATTAAAAAGCAGGGCGGTCTTGCTGCAATGAAAGAATATAATGAAAAGAAAGCAGCAATTCTTTATGATTTCCTTGATGAAAGCAAGCTTTTCAAAGGAACCGTAAGAAAAGAAGACAGATCCTTAATGAACGTACCTTTTGTTACCGGTAACGAAGAATTAGATGCTAAATTCGTTAAAGAAGCAAAAGCAGCCGGATTCGAAAACTTAAAGGGACACAGAAGTGTAGGCGGTATGCGTGCAAGTATCTACAATGCAATGCCTATTGAAGGTGTTGAAAAGTTAGTAGAATTCATGAAGAAATTTGAAGAGGAGAACGCATAATTATGTTTAAATATCATTGCTTAAATCCGATTGCGCATATCGGTTTAAAAGGATTTGATGAAAAATATACCAGAACTGATGATGTGAATGATGCAGAAGGTATTCTGGTACGTAGTGCGTCCATGCATGAAATGGAACTTAGTGATAACTTACTTGCAGTTGCCAGAGCCGGCGCAGGTGTCAATAATATTCCCCTTGATAAATGTGCAGAAAAGGGTATTGTTGTTTTCAATACTCCCGGTGCTAACGCTAACGGTGTTAAGGAACTCGTAATTGCAGGTATGTTACTTGCATCCCGTGATGTTATCGGTGGCGTAGAATGGGTTAAGTCTGCCAAAGATGATGAAAACATTGCGAAAACAGCTGAAAAAGAAAAGAAGAAATTCGCCGGTACTGAAATCGAAGGTAAAAAGCTTGGTATCATCGGTCTTGGTGCAATTGGCGGTAAAGTAGCTAATGCAGCAGTAAATCTTGGTATGGAAGTATATGGATATGATCCTTATGTTTCCGTTGATGCTGCTTGGAGCTTAAGCCGTGCGGTTAAACATGTGCTTCATGTTGAAGAAATCTATGCGGAATGTGATTTTATCACCATTCATGTACCTGCACTTCCCCAGACCAAGGGAACCATTAATGCAGATGCGATTTCTTTAATGAAGGACGGCGTTATCATCTTAAACTTTGCACGTGATGTTCTTTGTAATGAAGAAGATATCTTAGATGGTATCGCATCCGGAAAAATCCGTAAGTATGTAACTGATTTCCCGAATACAACCACAGCAGGTAAGGAAGGATGTATCGTAATTCCTCATCTTGGCGCATCTACAGAAGAATCTGAAGATAATTGTGCGGTAATGGCTGTTAAGGAATTAAAGAACTATCTCGAAAACGGTAATATTGTAAATTCCGTAAACTATCCTAATTGTGATATGGGTGTATGTACTAATGCAAGCCGTATTGCAATCTTCCATAAGAATATTGCAAATATGATTACGAAATTTACAGCTTGCTTTGGTGATGAAGGTATCAATATTGCAAATTTGGTAAACAAATCCAGAGGAGAGTATGCATATACGATGATGGATTTGGAACAGACACCTCAGAAAGAAATGGTTGAAAAGTTAGAAGCCATTGAAGGTGTATTCAAAGTAAGAATTGTAAAATAACATAAGCATAAAAGAAACATAAAAGAAGAAGTTCCGCAAAAGCGGAACTTCTTTTTGATTACTTAAATTCAAGTACACCTAAATCGTGCATATCATCCTTGAAAATCTGGTCTTTTTTGGCATTAACCAGTGTTGTTAAATCCATATATTTAATAAAGATATCTTCAAGGCTTGTGCCGCGTTCGGTGGCGATTTCCTGCATAACAGGCTTCAATAATTCTAACTGTCTGGAAATCGGTACTTTGGTAGGATCGGTATCTTCAATAACCTGTTCGGAGTATGCGCCGATTCTGCTTAGCATATCTTTATCTTCATCGCTTAAAAAGCTGAATTCTTTGTTTTTAAAGGTTTCGTACATGTTTTTCGTCCTTTCTGACTTCGTCTTAAGATATTTATTAATGATAATTAATTGTATCACTTGATGCTTGTACTGTACAGATATCTTTGATAAAATATTTTCTGTTAAATAAAAGAAGAAAAGGGAGAATTTATGAATAATAAATTGTATAAGTTAATGAATTGGCCCAGAATTGAGGCTGTAATTTATTCGGAAGAGGATAACCCCCATGAGGTGTTAGGCCCCAAAGAAATCGGAAAGAGTGTCTTGTTTCAAACCTTTTGTCCCGGTGCTGAAAAGGTGGCACTTGTAATCGGTAGTAAAAAATATGATATGGAATGTGTGGATGAAGAAGGCTTTTTTGCTTATTTAAAGAGCGGTAAAGTACCGGAACATTATTGTTATGAAGCTTATTTTGAAGAGGATATTGTAAGTACCTATCAGGATGCTTATCAATTTCAAATAAAGATGCCTGTGGAAGAGGCTCAAAAGTTTCATAAAGGAATCCATTATACGGTATACGAGCAACTTGGTGCACATCCTATGACGGTGAATGATGTAGAAGGTACTTTTTTTGCTGTTTGGGCACCTAATGCCGTGCGCGTTAGCGTAGTAGGTGATTTTAATCATTGGGACGGAAGAATGCATCCTATGTCCCGCAATGAAGAAAGCGGTATTTTTGAACTGTTTATCCCTGATGTACAGGAAGGGGATTGCTATAAGTTTGAAATCAAAGCAAAGGGCGATGTGATTTCGTTAAAGGCTGATCCTTATGGATTCGGTGCACAGTTAAGACCGGATACTGCCTCTGTGGTAAGGGATTTGTCCTATGAGTGGAATGATGAAGACTGGATTAATAACAGATTAGAAGTTCAGAATAATCATGCACCTGTCAGTATCTATGAATTTTATTTAGGTTCCTTTTTAAGAAACCAAGACGGAAGTTACAAAAATTACAGAGAATTGGCAAAAGATGTCATCTCTTATGTGAAAGAGATGGGCTATACCCATGTGGAACTTATGCCTGTTATGGAACATCCTTTAGATGCCTCCTGGGGATATCAGGTGATCGGATATTATGCACCTACCGCCAGATACGGAAGTGCAGAGGATTTGATGTATTTTGTAGATATGCTGCATCAGGCGGGGATTGGTGTGATTTTTGATTGGGTGCCTGCACATTTCCCGAAAGACGGTCACGGTTTGTCTCGTTTTGACGGAACCAGCCTTTATGAGCCTTTTGACCCTAATAAAGCACATCACCCTCACTGGGGTACTATGCTTTTTGATTACGGACGACCTGAAGTTTCCAATTATTTGATTGCAAATGCTTTATACTGGGTTGAAATGTATCATGCAGACGGTATCCGTATTGATGCGGTATCTTCCATGTTGTATCTGGATTATGGCAGAAAAGAAGGAGAGTGGACGGCCAATATCTATGGCGGAAATGAAAACCTCGAAGCAGTTGAATTTATAAAGCATTTAAATTCCATCATGAAAAAGCGGAATCCCGGTGTTCTTATGATTGCGGAGGAATCCACTGCATGGCCGAAGGTTACCGGAAGTCTGGAAGAGGGCGGTCTTGGTTTTGATTTGAAATGGAACATGGGTCTGATGAATGATTATCTTGGTTATATTTCTTTTGACCCTTATTTCAGGTCCTATCATCATAATGAACTGACCTTTGGTATGCTTTATCAATACAGTGAAAATTTCATCACGGTCTTTTCTCATGATGAAGTGGTGCACGGAAAATCCAGTATGCTTGGAAAAATGCCCGGTGAAACAGAAGATAAGTTTGCAAATCTCAGATTGACCTACGCATATCAGATGACCTACCCCGGAAAGAAACATCTTTTTATGGGACAGGATATCGGAGAGTTTGAAGAATTTGATGAAAACAGACAGACGAATTGGGAATTAACAAGTTATCCAGCGCATGAAGGCTTAAAGACCCTTGTAAAGGACCTTAACAAGCTGTATACAACATATCCTGCATTATATGAGCTGGATGCGGTTCCGGAAGGCTTTGAATGGATTAACTGCATTAATGCCCAAGGTTGTATGCTCTCCTATGTAAGAAAAGCTTTGAAACCGGAAGAGTTTCTTTTGGTAGTTGCTAATTTCCAGGGCAATCAGCAGACCTTCCGCGTAGGCGTTCCTATGGAAGGAAAATATAAGGAACTCTTAAACACGGATCATGTTTCTTACGGTGGTAAGAGTAAAACAAACCGTAAATTATTACGTTCACAGGAAATTTCATGTGACGAAAAAGAAAATTCCATAGATGTGGAAATGGCACCACTTTCCTTAAAGGTATTTTCCTTTGTACCCTATACCGCAAAGGAAAAAGAAGAAATAGAGAAAGCAAAAGCCATTGTAATTGCAAAGGAAAGAACAAACCGTGCAAGAGAAGAATTTGCTTTAGCGAAAGAAGCATATGAAAAAGCAAATCAGGCTTTAAGACTTGCCGAAAAAGAATTAGAAGAAGCGCTTAAAGCAGAAAAAGTAATTGAAAACGGGAGTAAAAAAGCATGAATCCAAACATAAATTTTGATAAAGGTGTTATTGAAAATTTTTTACAGACATTACCGGAAAAAGCATTGAATTTAGGTGCAAGGGTTCTGTTGGCGCTCGTTATATTATTTATCGGAATCCAGTTTGTTAAAGTGTTCCGTAAATTCTTAAAGAAAGCATTGGTCAAAAGTAAAGTGGACGAAAGTGCCATTAAGTTTCTGGATTCCTTTGTGAAGTATGGCTCCTATTTTTTACTGATTTTGATGATTGCTTCCTGGCTTGGAGTTGATGCTGCCAGTATTATTGCACTGATTGGTTCTGCATCTGTTGCAGTGGGGCTTGCACTTCAAGGTAGCTTAAGTAACCTGGCAGGCGGTGTCTTAATCCTGATTTTAAAGCCCTTTAAAGTAGGAGATTACATCAAGGATGAAAAGGGGAATGAAGGAATTGTCAATTCCATTGATATTTTTTATACCCATCTGTTGACCTATGATAATAAATTAATTGTTCTTCCGAACGGTGCACTTGTGAATGGTTCCATAACAAACTTCACCAGTTGTACGGAACGCAGAATTGATATTTTGGTGGGAATTTCTTATCAGGCTGATATCAAAAAGGCGAAAAGTGCTTTGGAAAAAATGCTAAAGAACACACCAAACGTATTAAAAGAAAAAGAATTAACTGTCTTCGTAGATAGTTTGGCAGACAGTGCGATTCTGTTAAATGTAAGGTGCTGGAGCAAAACAGAAAATTATAAGGAGCTTAAAGCACAAATAACAGAAAATATTAAGTATGTTTTAGATGATGCCAAGATAGAAATCCCTTATCCGCAGATGGATGTGCACATCAATAATTAATACTTGCAAAACAAATGGTTAGCGGTTATAATATTTTTTGTTGTAGCAAGCTGGAATGGCGCAGTTGGTAGCGCAACTGATTCGTAATCAGTAGGTCGAGGGTTCGAGTCCCTTTTCCAGCTTATGTAAAGGAATGACTGCGTGTCATTCCTTTATTTTTTCTTCAAATAGTAGTGTTCGGCCCACTGCAGACTCTGATATAACAGCATGGCTATGGCGCAAAGAATCATTATGGAAGTGATTACCATATTTAACCGGAAAACCTGGGAACCGTAGATAATCAGATATCCAAGTCCGCGCCTGCCGGCCAGGAATTCTCCAATGATGACACCGACTAAGGAAAGTCCGATATTAACTTTCATATTGCTGAATATATTGGGGATACAGGAGGGGAGGACGACTTTGATAAAGGCAGTCATCCTGCTGCCGCCTAACGTTTTGATGAGTTTGATTTTTTCACTGTCTGCCTGCTTGAAACCGGTTGCAAGACTGATGATAGAGCCGAATAACGCGACAGAAATACCCGCAACGATGATGGTGGTCATACCGGCTCCGAGCCATACAATGAATAACGGAGCCAAAGCTGACTTGGGAAGTGAATTTAGTACTACAAGATAAGGCTCAAATAATTCTGAGGCAGTCTTTGAAAACCACAAACAAGTAGCGCAAATCAAACTGAAAATACTGATAAAAAAGAAACTTAGTAACGTTTCTAATAAAGTGATTCCGGTATGGCTAAAGAAACTGCCGTTTGTAATCATTTCTAAGAAGTAATCTATAATCATGGACGGACTACTGAAGAAAAAACTGTCAATCAGTTCCGTTTTGGCACAAAATTCCCATACAAGCAAAAAAGCAACTAAAATAAACAAACGGAAAAAGGTAATCCTATGATGGTGTCGTTTGTGCTTTTTCATAAATTCAGTCTGCATTTCTGAAATTTCAGTAATGCTTTCGTTCGTAGAACATTCTTTCAAAGCGTTATTCATATTCATCTGAAATCTCCTTCCATAACAGGTTAAAATAGTCATTAAATTCAGGTGCACTTCTGGCAGATAATGCCGTCTCATCTGTTTTGCTCAGTTTGATTTTAATTTCTTTTTTGACTTCTCCGGGACGCTTTGAAAGTACGATAATCCGGTCTGACAAGGAAATGGCTTCCGCTAAATCATGGGTTATCAGGATGGCAGTGATGTTGGATTTCTTTATAATAGCTCCAATATCCGAAGAAACCGATAAACGGGTCTGAAAATCCAGGGCACTAAACGGTTCATCCAGCAAAAGAAGAGAAGGACTCATAACCATTGTACGGATCAGTGCGGCACGTTGTCTCATGCCACCGGATAATTCGGATGGTTTTTTATTTACGAATTGGAAAAGACCATATTCTTCTAAAAGAGACAAAGCGTAATTTTCTTTTTCCTTTGTAAGCGTATGATTGATTTCCGGTCCCAAAAGGACATTGTCCTTGATGGTACGCCATTCAAATAAATGATCCTGCTGTAACATATAACCAATAGATTTTTTGTCCTCTAAATGAAGGCTTATTTCACCGGATTGGGGCTTCTCTAATCCGCTGATAAGAGATAATAGCGTGGACTTTCCGCAGCCGCTCGGACCTACTATGGAAACAAACTCACCGGGGAATATGGAAAAGCTGATATCCTTAAGGGCTTTTGTTTCACCGCTTAAAGTATGATAAGAAAAACTGATATGTTTACAGTCTAAAACAGGTTTATTCATAATTTGCTCCTAAACAACGTATATTATAGTTTATGTTTAGATGAAATTTGTGTGAGAAGGCCTTTGAAAAAAGATTGAAATGCCCGGAAAAATGTGATAGTATCAAATTCAGATTTAACAAATGGAGGAATCGGATATGGCTCAATTATGGGGCGGTCGTTTTACCAAAGAAACAGACAAGCTGGTTTATGATTTTAATGCGTCTATTTCCTTTGATAAAAGACTCTTTAAACAGGATATAGAAGGAAGTATTGCCCATGTGGTAATGCTGGAGAAACAGGGCATTTTAACTTGTGAAGAAAAGGATGCCATTGTTAAAGGACTTACCGGAATCCGCACAGATGTTGAAAACGGAACTTTGGAAATCACCCATGAATATGAAGATATCCATAGTTTTGTGGAAGCAAACTTAATTGACAGAATCGGTGATGCGGGAAAGAAACTTCATACGGGACGCAGCAGAAATGATCAGGTTGCTTTAGATATGAAGCTTTATGTGCGTTCAGAAGTAATAGAAATTACAGATTGCTTAAAGCAGCTTCTTTCCACACTGCTTACCATAATGGAAGCAAATACAGATACCTATATGCCGGGCTTTACCCATTTACAGAAGGCACAGCCTACCACACTGGCACATCATATGGGAGCCTATTTTGAAATGTTTAAAAGAGATGTTCTGCGTATGCAGGATATTTATAAAAGAATGAATTTTTCTCCTTTGGGAAGTGGTGCTTTTGCAGGTACGACATACCCCTTAGACCGCTCTTATTCATCTTCCCTGATGGGATTTGAAGGTCCTACCTTAAACAGTATGGATTCCGTTGCGGACAGAGATTATGTCATTGAATTTTTAAGTGCGTTATCCACGATTATGATGCATTTGTCCAGATTTTCCGAAGAGATTATAATTTGGAATTCCAATGAATACCGTTTCGTGGAAATCGATGATGCTTTTTCTACCGGAAGCAGTATTATGCCCCAGAAGAAGAATCCGGACATTGCAGAGCTTGTAAGAGGAAAAACCGGACGCGTTTACGGCGCGCTTATGTCTATTTTAACCACCATGAAGGGAATTCCGCTTGCGTACAATAAAGATATGCAGGAGGATAAGGAAGTTACCTTTGATGCCATTGACACCGTTAAAAATTGCCTGATGTTGTTTGAAGGAATGGTTTCTACCATGAAATTCAACAATGCGGTGATGGAAAAGAGCGCAATGATGGGCTTTACCAATGCAACAGATGCGGCTGATTACCTGGTTAACAAAGGAGTACCTTTCAGGGATGCTCACGGTATCATCGGAAGATTGGTGCTTTATTGTATCGACAGGAATACATCCATCGATGCCCTTAGCATTGAAGAATTGAAAGAAATCAGCCCGGTATTTGAAGCGGATGTTTATGATGCAATCAGTTTAAAAACCTGTGTAGAGAAGAGATTGACCATCGGCGCGCCCGGTCCTGCGGTAATGGCCGAAGTAATTCAGAAGAATAAGGCTTTCCTTGAAAGTCTTTAAAAAATATATATGAGGAGATATGAAAAATGAATGAAAAGTTAAAAGTAGGTATTTTAGGCGGAACCGGTATGGTTGGACAGAGATTTATCTCTCTTCTTGAAAATCATCCCTGGTTCGAAGTAACAACAATTGCTGCAAGTCCCCGTTCTGCAGGAAAGACATATGCAGAAGCAGTAGGCGACAGATGGAAAATGACAACACCCATGCCTGAAGCGGTAAGAGATATTGTTGTTATGAATGTCAATGAAGTGGAAAAGGTAGCAGCTGAAGTTGATTTCGTATTCAGTGCCGTTGACATGACCAAAGAAGAAATTAAGAAAATTGAAGAAGACTATGCAAAAACCGAAACTCCCGTAGTTTCCAATAACTCTGCACATCGTTGGACTCCTGACGTTCCCATGGTTGTTCCGGAGATTAACCCCGATCACATGAAAGTAATTGATTTCCAGAAAAAGAGACTTGGTACAACAAGAGGTTTCGTAGCGGTAAAACCCAACTGTTCTATCCAGAGCTATGCGCCTGTTTTAACTGCATGGAAAGAATTCGAGCCCTACGAAGTAGTTGCAACTACATATCAGGCAATTTCCGGTGCAGGAAAAACCTTTAAAGATTGGCCCGAAATGGTTGAAAATATCATTCCTTACATTGGTGGTGAAGAAGAAAAGAGTGAAAAAGAACCCTTACGTATCTGGGGCGAGATTGTAGACGGCGTTATCAAGCCTGCAACTTCACCCGTAATTACCTGCCAGTGTATCCGTGTACCTGTATTAAACGGACATACTGCAGCTGTTTTTGTTAAGTTTAAAAAGCAGCCTACCAAAGAACAATTAATTGAAAAATTGGTTAACTTTAAGGGTGTACCTCAGGAACTTGAGCTTCCCAGCGCTCCCAAGCAGTTTATCCAGTATCTGGAAGAGGATAACAGACCTCAGGTTAAACTGGATGTTGATTATGAAAACGGTATGGGCGTAAGTGTAGGACGTATCAGAGAAGATTCCGTATATGACTGGAAATTTGTTGGTCTTTCCCACAATACCGTTCGTGGTGCGGCAGGTGGTGCCGTTCTTTGTGCAGAATTATTAAAAGCACAGGGATATATCACAAAGAAATAAATGTAAATTCATTCTGTAAGCGGCGGGATAACCCGCCGCCTATGGAAGAAACGGAAGGTAGACTGTATGGAGGAGTTACGTTATCAGGTAGATTTACTAAACGCAATGAATCAGCGTCTAACAAATGACGAACGAATGCTTCGTATGATTTGTGATACGTCAAACAGCGCTTTTTTGTATGTGAATTTGAAAGCAAATTATGTAAAAACACTGGCTAACTGGAATTTCTATTTTCCTGATGTGGAAATTAGGGATATCTGCGATATTAGCAAATTATATGATCAGGTAGAGGAAAAATATATGTTGACTCTGCGTGATTTATTATTATTGGAAAAAAATAACCTTTCTTCTGGTAACGGAATTATCCTTCTGAAGGATAAAAAAACCTGGGTAGAATGTGAAGTTACCATCGTCTGTGAAGAAATGAACCGTCCTACGGATAAAATTGTCCGTTTTAAAGATATATCCAAATTGAAAAAACAAAATGATGACCTGACCTATATGGCTTATTATGATATTCTGACTGGACTTTATAACCGTAATTATTTTGTCAGATTATTGGTAGACTATGTAGAAAAAGCAAAAGAAGAAAATACCGTAGTTTCGGTTATGTTTATAGATATCGACGATTTCAAAAAGATTAATGACGGCCTCGGGTTATTAATCGGAGATGAGATTGTACAGCTGTTCGGACAATTTTTGTCCGGATTTCAGAATGATAATGTTGTGGTTTCCCATTTTAATGCAGATATATATTGTATAGCGATTTATGATCCCTTTGGAAGCCGCAGCGTCGAATCCATCTATCGAAAGATTAACGAGAGGTTAAAATCGCCGCTTCGGTTAAGCACCGGTGAAGATGTAATGATTTCCGTCAGTGTCGGGGTAGCAGAGTATCCGGAAGCCGCTTTAAATACACTTGAGTTAATTAATTGTGCCGAAATTGTTATGTTTAAAGCCAAAGGCGAAGGGAAGAATGCTATTAAGTATTTTGATGCGCCGATTCTCAATGATTTTTTACAGAATGTAACCATTGAAAACAAATTAAAAGAAGCGGTTTTTAATCAGAATTTTACCATGCATTTTCAGCCGCAATATTATTTGGACGGTAACCGTCTTAGAGGCTTTGAGGCCCTCATCAGATGGCGTGATACAGACGGAAGAATGATAAGTCCGACTGTATTTATTCCCATTGCAGAGAAAAACGGTACGATTATTCCCATCGGAAACTTTGTAATGGAAGAGAGTATCCGTAATTTTGCTAAATGGAAAGAAGAGTATCATAAACCGTTTGTTTTATCCATGAATATTTCTGCTATCCAGTGCAGACGGGATGATTTTGTAGATTCCCTTCTGAATATCATTAAGAAGTATGAAGTGGATCCTGCTGAAATTGAACTTGAAATAACAGAAAGTGTACTGATAGAGAATTTTAAAGAAATTACGGAAAAAATGGCTGTTCTCAGGGAATATGGTATCAGGATTTCCTTAGATGATTTCGGTACAGGTTATTCCTCCCTTTCTTATTTGGTGGATTTGCCAATCGATACTTTAAAGATTGATAAAAGCTTCATCAGTACCATGCTTTCTGACAGAAACGCGAAAATCATCATGGATTCCATCGTTTATATGGTAAAAAAATTGGGCCATGAGACCATTGCGGAGGGCGTGGAAACCAAGGAACAGTTAGAATATTTAAAAGAAATCGGATGCGATTGTATCCAGGGCTTTTTGCTTGGGAAACCGCTTTCCGTAGAGGATACCAAGAAATTGTTGGACAGTGTTGTGGGGTAACAGTATGATTTTGGGACGTTCAAGTGAACTGAAATATTTAAATACGTTTTTTGATCGTGACGAAGATGAACTGATTGTTGTTTATGGGGAGAAGAATGTCGGTAAAACTGCGCTTCTTTCTGAATTTACGAAAGACAAGGAATATGCCTATTATAAAGCCGCCAGTGCAGATGAACGGGAGCAGCTTTATTTATGGGGCAGACAGCTTCAGGATAAAAGCCTTAATAAATATCCGACTTTCGAGGATATTTTCCGTAGTATGATGCAAAATGCCACGGATAAAAAGGTGATTGTTATTGACGAGTTCCAGCATATACTAAAGACATCTGAGCATTTCGTGGAGGATTTGATTGCGTTTTTACATGATGATACGCGTACAATGCCTGTGATGGTTATCCTGCTTAGTTCTTCCGTAGGTTTTGTGGAAAACAGTATGGTAAACCGATTGGGACATGCGGCTTATGAACTTTCCGGACTTTTAAAAATCAAAGAACTGGATTTTGAAGTCATGATGGATTATTTCCCGGGTTTTGATATGGAAAAATGCATTGAAGCCTATGCCGTACTTGGCGGAAAGCCCGGTCTGTGGAGGCAGTTTAATGACAAGAAGAGTCTGAAAGCCAACATTTGTGACGCTATTTTATCGCGCGGTACCTATTTGTATGAAGAGGCGGAACATATGGTGAAGGAGGAACTCCGTGAAACCAATGTATACAATACAATTTTAGCCTCTCTTGCAGAAGGAATGCACAAATTAAACGATCTCCATCTTCATACCGGTTTTTCCAGGGCGAAAATCAGTGTATATATTAAGAATCTGATGGAACTTGAATTGGTAGAAAAAGTATTTTCTTACGATACGGAAGGAAAAGCCAATACGCAAAAGGGTATTTACCGGATAAGCAATCATTTTGTGCATTTTTATTTCACTTTTATTTATCCTAATTTGAGTTTTTTGGAGTCTATGGACAGTGTAGCCTTTTATGAGGAATTTATCGGTCCGTATTTTAAAAGTTATGTAGAAAAATATTTTAAAACGGTATGTACCCAGCGGATGGAACATTGGAACCGGATTGGCAAATTGCCTTTTGAAGTAGAACGGTTCGGCGAATGGGTCGGTAAGTTTGGTAATATCGATATCATTGCACAGTCGGAAGAAGGAAAAACCATCATCGGTTTATGTAATTTTGAAAAGCCGATTATGCCTTATGAAGACTATGAATGGCTCTTATTCTGTGCGGAAAAAGCCAAATTAAGAGCTGATTATGTATATTTGTTTTCTGTTGGAAGATTTGATGAAAAAATCACCCTGGAAGCAAAGATGAAACCTGAATTAAAATTAATTACCATGGATGATATGTAATGGGCAAAAGTTTATATATTGCAGAGAAACCCAGCGTTGCCAGGGAATTTGCAAAAGCATTACAACTAAATACAAGCAATAAAGACGGCTATATGGAATCCGGTGAAGCAATTGTTACCTGGTGCGTAGGACATTTGGTTACCATGAGCTATCCGGAAGCCTATGATGAAAAATACAAACGGTGGTCATTGGAAACCATTCCGTTTATCCCTGAAAAATTCCGTTATGAAGTGATTGAAAACGTAAAAAAACAGTTTCAGATTGTAAGCGGGCTGTTAAACCGGGAAGATGTAGATGTGATTTACGTGTGTACCGACTCGGGACGGGAAGGAGAATACATTTACCGTTTGGTAGAACAGCAGGCCGGCGTAACGGGAAAAGTCAGAAAAAGGGTTTGGATTGATTCCCAGACAGAAGAAGAAATCCTGCGCGGAATCAGAGAAGCAAAAGATTTATCAGCATACGATAATTTAAGCTCCGCAGCCTATCTTCGTGCCAAAGAAGATTATCTGATGGGTATTAACTTTTCCAGAGTTTTGACCCTGAAATACGGTTATGGTATCAAGAATTATTTAAATACAGACAGGGCCGTGGTTTCTGTTGGCCGTGTTATGACCTGTGTCCTTGGCATGGTGGTAAAACGGGAAAGGGAAATCAGGGAATTCGTGAAAACTCCCTTTTACCGTGTGTTTATGCAGGGCAGTTCAAAAGAATGTGATTTGGAATGTGAATGGAAGGTGAATGAGCGTTCCAAATACTTTAATTCACCGCTTTTGTACAAAGAAAACGGGTTTAAAGAGCGGAAAACATCAGAAGAAATGATAGCATTTTTGACGGAAACTCCCGGTGATGCTGTTATTGAAGCGATAGAAAAGAAAAAGGAGACGAAAAACGCGCCTCTTTTATACAATTTGGCGGAATTACAAAATGATTGTGCCAAATACTTTAAAATAAGTCCTGATGAAACGCTTCGTATCGCCCAGGAATTATATGAAAAGAAGATGACCACCTATCCCAGAACGGATGCAAGAGTGTTATCTACCGCCGTTTCCAAAGAAATTTATAAGAATATCAAAGGATTAACTACCTATCCGCTAACTTCTGAATTTGCCAATGCTATTTTACAAAACGGAAGTTATAAAGGTATCGCAAAAACACGATATGTGAATGACAAGCAGATAACGGACCATTATGCGATTATCCCCACGGGACAGGGACTTTCCAATTTGAAAAATCTAAATCCTACGGCTGCTAAGGTGTATGAAATCATTGTGCGAAGATTCTTAAGCATTTTTTATCCACCTGCTATTTACCGTAAAATCGGTTTGACGGTTTTAAAAGATACGGAGACATTCCATGCAAACTTTAAAGTGCTTGAGGAAGAAGGCTATTTAAAGGTTTCGGCCTTTTCCTTTGCTAAGAAAAAGAAGGAAGAAGAGAATGCGGAATCGGAAGAAGAAGCCGGATTCGATAAAGAATATCTGGATAAAGTAAATGCCCTGAAAAAGGGGGATGTGGTATCCGTAAAGGAATTTACCATTAAAGAAGGGGAAACCAGTCCGCCCAAACGATATAACTCCGGTACCATGATTCTTGCCATGGAAAATGCCGGACAGTTTATTGAAGATGAAGAACTCCGTGCGCAAATTAAGGGCAGCGGTATCGGCACCAGTGCAACACGCGCGGAAATTCTGAAGAAACTGGTAAATATAAAGTATTTATCCTTAAATAAAAAGACCCAGATTATTACCCCCACACAAATGGGAGAGATGATCTATGAGGTGGTCTTATTTTCCATTAAACCGCTTCTTGACCCGGCCCTTACCGCAAGTTGGGAAAAGGGACTTACGATGGTTGCGGATGGTACCATTACGGAAGAGGAGTACATGAAGAAACTGGATGACTTTGTCAGCCGAAGAACCAATATCGTAAAACAGCTGAACAATCAAAGTATGTTAAATGAGCAATTCAGACGTACTTCGAAATATTATTAACTTATACTTCCCGGGTGCGGGAAGAAGAAAGGAATCAGTATGGAAACTTGTAAAATCAGTCAGTTATATGATTTATCCGAAACAATTGCCTGTGAATTATTTGAAGGGGCTACTTATCCCTGGGAAGTACTTCCCAAAATCAGTGGGTTTATTACGAAGCTGGGGGAAAAACTTCCGGAAGAAAAATTCACCAAAATTGGTGAAAATGTTTGGATTGCAAAAAGTGCAAAGGTTGCACCTACCGCAAACATTAACGGCCCTGCGATTATTGACGAAGAAGCAGAAGTAAGACATTGTGCCTTTATCAGAGGAAATGCCATTGTGGGCAAGGGCGCGGTTGTAGGAAACTCCACAGAGCTTAAGAATGTGGTTCTTTTTAACAAGGTGCAGGTGCCTCATTATAATTATGTGGGCGACAGCATCCTGGGATTTAAGGCCCATATGGGTGCGGGAAGTATTACTTCCAATGTTAAGAGCGATAAAACACTTGTTGTGGTAAAAGACGGAGAAGAACGTATTGAAACCGGCTTAAAGAAGTTTGGCGCCATGTTGGGAGACAATGTGGAAGTAGGCTGTAACAGCGTATTAAATCCCGGTACCGTAATCGGCAGAAATTCCAATGTTTATCCTACCTCCATGGTGCGTGGTGTTATCCATGAAGGCTGCATCTACAAAAAACAGGGTGAAATTGCAGAGAAAATATAAAAAACACTGGATTTTTATCGAAAGATATGAGAAAATAAAATGTACGATTATGACAAAATATTCACAAATCTTTTGTGCTATGTTTTGTTAATAAATATTATCTACATAATTGAAAGGAGTTTTCACATGATTTATTCAAAAGAAGTTGAAGAAATGTGTACAGTTGCCCAGGGCGTTAACCATGGTTGTGCACCTATCCCTGAAGAAGCAAAATGGGTAAAAGCAAAAGACGTTAAGGATATCTCCGGTCTTACACATGGTATCGGTTGGTGTGCACCTCAGCAGGGTGCCTGCAAGCTGACATTAAATGTGAAAGAAGGTATCATCCAGGAAGCTCTGGTTGAAACTATCGGATGTTCCGGTATGACTCATTCAGCTGCTATGGCATCTGAAATCTTACCCGGAAGAACAGTGCTTGAAGCATTAAATACTGACCTTGTATGTGATGCAATCAACACAGCTATGAGAGAATTATTCTTACAGATCGTTTACGGACGTACTCAGAGTGCTTTCTCTGAAGACGGACTTCCCGTAGGTGCAGGTCTGGAAGACTTAGGAAAGGGACTTCGTTCCCAGGTTGGTACTATGTACGGTACTTTAGCAAAAGGTCCCCGTTACCTTGAAATGGCTGAAGGTTATGTAACAGGTATCGCACTTGATGCTGATGACCAGATTATCGGATACAAGTTCGTAAGCCTTGGCAAGATGACAGACTTCATCAAGAAGGGTGATGATCCTACCACAGCTTGGGAAAAAGCAAGCGGACAGTATGGTAGAGTAGCAGACGCTGTTAAGATTATCGACCCCAGAACAGATAAAGAAGTTTAATAGTTGAGAAGCGGAGGTAAAATATAATGGCATTATTTGAATCATATGAAAGACGAATTGAGAAAATCAATTCAGTATTAAATAGCTATGGTATCGCTTCTCTTGAAGAAGCTGAAAAAATTACAAAAGATGCAGGTTTAAATGTTTATGACATGATTAAAGGCATTCAGCCTATCTGCTTCGAAAACGCTTGCTGGGCTTATATTACAGGTGCAGCAATCGCTATTAAGAAAGACTGCAGAAGAGCAGCTGATGCTGCTGCAGCAATCGGTGAAGGTCTTCAGGCTTTCTGTATTCCCGGTTCCGTTGCTGATACACGTAAGGTTGGTTTAGGACATGGTAACCTTGGTAAGATGCTTCTTGAAGAAGAAACAGAATGTTTCGCATTCTTAGCAGGTCATGAATCCTTTGCTGCAGCTGAAGGTGCTATCGGTATCGCTGAAAAGGCTAACAAGGTTCGTCAGAAACCCTTAAGAGTTATTCTTAACGGTCTCGGAAAAGACGCAGCTCAGATTATTGCAAGAATTAACGGATTTACTTTCGTTGAAACAGAATATGATCCTTATACAAACACTGTTAAGGAAGTATTCCGTAAATCTTATTCTGAAGGTCTTCGTGCAAAAGTTAACTGCTACGGTGCAAACGATGTTTGTGAAGGTGTAGCTATCATGCACAAAGAAGGTGTTGACGTTTCCATTACCGGTAACTCCACCAACCCTACAAGATTCCAGCATCCCGTTGCAGGTACATACAAGAAAGAATGTATCGAACAGGGCAAGAAGTACTTCTCCGTAGCATCCGGTGGTGGTACAGGACGTACACTTCATCCCGATAATATGGCTGCAGGTCCTGCTTCCTACGGTATGACAGATACCATGGGTCGTATGCACTCTGATG
>JAFZDQ010000008.1 GCA_017561085.1 Lachnospiraceae bacterium | reverse complement strand
GGTCATTGATAATGCAGCAATATCCATAGTATCCGCTCCTTTCGTAAGGTGGGTGTTACGTTTCGTTATTCCGAAAATACTTTTTATTATATCTAATTATAGCATATCACCTGAAAAAAAGGAATCGGCAATAATACTTTCGCAGTCCAAGTTTTTTGTTTATGTTGCATAGTGCCCGATTTTCCTATTTTTTCGTAAAAAACATCAAAAATAAACAAAAAACGGGTAATTTAGGGTAGATTTATTTGTACATTTGTATTAAAATGAAAAGGGAGTTATTTTTTGCGCCATTTTTTGACGTTAAAAACATTGTATAAATTGCCGACAAAGGGCGATAAGACGATAAAGGAGTGGGGATAATGATTTCAAATCAAATTTTACAAAACACAATTGAGGGACTGAAGGCGATCGCCAGAGTAGACTTTTGTGTAATGGATACAGACGGAAAGGAAGCTGCGTCTACGGCCGGCAGTATCGGGCTCGGCAGTGCCGGTGTGGCTGAATTTGCCAAGTCACCTGCAGACTCCCAGGAAATTCAGGGATATCAGTACTTTAAAATTTATGATGAGCAGCAGTTAGAGTATGTGCTGGTGGCAGCAGGTACCGGCGAAGACGTTTATATGGTTGGCAAGATGGCTGCGTTCCAAATCCAGAACCTTTTGGTTGCGTACAAGGAACGTTTTGATAAGGACAACTTTATCAAAAACCTGCTTTTGGACAACCTTTTATTAATTGATATTTACAGCAGGGCGAAGAAATTACATATCCAGACTGATGTGAAGCGTGTTGTTATGATCGTGGAAACCGAAGCGGGCAAGGACAATAACGTTTTGGAAGTGATGCGTACTTATTTTGGCAGCAACAGCAAGGATTTTATCACCGCAGTAGATGAAAACAATGTCATCGTGGTGAAAGACCTTTCCGAAGGCGAAAACAGTAAGGATATCGAAAAGGCCGCTGTAGGTATGGAGAATTATCTGAAGAAAGAAGGCATTGAAGGTATCCATATTGCGTACGGTACCGTTGTGCGTGAAATCAAGGAAGTCAGCCGTTCTTACAAGGAAGCCAAGATGGCTCTTGATGTAGGAAAGATTTTCTTCGATGAAAGAGATATTATTGCATACAGCGAACTGGGAATCGGACGTTTGATTTATCAGCTTCCCATCCCCCTTTGTAAAATGTTTATCAAAGAAATCTTCGGCGGAAAGAACCCCGATGATTTTGACGAAGAAACCATTACGACGATTAACAAGTTCTTTGAAAACAGCCTGAATGTTTCAGAAACCTCCAGACAGCTGTTCATTCACAGAAATACCTTGGTTTATCGTCTTGACAAGTTACAGAAGAGCACCGGATTGGACTTAAGGGTATTTGAAGATGCCATCACCTTCCGTATTGCGCTTATGGTAGTGAAGTACATGAACTACATGGAAAGCTTCGAGTATTAATCGGGGGCTTTGAGTATTATTTTTAGAGGTGAAAGTTTTGGCGAAAACAGAAACAAAGAGCATCAGAAGAAAAAAGAGAAATATAGGGGGGAATGATGAAATCATCACCCTCAGTAAGGTAAGTAAGGCCTATGCTACGGGCGCGCCTGCATTAAACGGAATCGACCTCCATGTAAAGAAGGGTGAATTCGTTTTTATCGTAGGCGACAGCGGTTCCGGTAAATCAACCCTGATTAAACTGCTCCTTCGTGAGTTAGTTCCCACATCCGGTGAGATTAACGTAATGGGCTATGACCTGGTGAGACTGCGCCGCAGGAAAATCCCCAAATTCAGAAGAAATTTAGGAATCGTTTTCCAGGATTTCCGTCTGTTAAAGGACAGGGATGTGTATGAAAACGTTGCTTTTGCGCAGCGGATTATCCAGGTGTCCGGTAAAGAAATCAAGAGAAACGTGCCCAGCATTCTTTCTACGGTAGGACTTGCCGGCAAATATAAGGCAAGACCCAGGGAATTATCCGGTGGTGAGCAGCAGAGAGTTGCCATTGCCAGGGCGCTTGTAAACAGACCCAGCATTTTGCTTGCAGACGAACCGACCGGTAACTTGGACCCCAAGAATTCCTGGGAAATCATGAAGCTTTTGGAGCAGATTAACGAAAGTGGGACTACCGTGCTGGTGGTAACCCACAACCGTGAAATCGTAAATGCCATGCAGAAGCGTGTTGTTACCATGAAAAAGGGCGTTATTGTCAGTGATGAAGAAAAAGGCGGATATATAGACGATGAGGATTAGTACATTTTTTTATACCATCAAACAGGGAATTGTAAATATATTCAGGAACAAGTGGTTTTCCCTTGCCTCCATTGCCACGATAGGTGCCTGTCTGTTCCTGTTCGGTCTTTTTTATGCAATACTGATGAATGTGCACAGTATTGTGAAGACTGCCCAGGAAGGCGTATCCGTGACGGTGCTGTTTGATGAAGGAATCAGTCAGGAACGCATCGAAGAAATCGGTGTATTAATTGACAAAAGACCGGAAGTCTCCAAGAAGAACTTTATTTCCGCAGAGGAAGCGTGGGAGAGCTTTAAGGTAGATTATCTGGGAGAATATGCGGACGGCTTTACGGAAAATCCGTTGGAGGATTCTGCCAGCTATGAAATTTATTTAAATGATGTGTCCATGCAGCCGGCGCTGGTGGCTTATCTGGAAGGCGTTGAAGGCATCAGGACGGTGAACCGCTCCGAGGTAACTGCGGTAACCCTTACGGGAATCAATTCCCTTTTGGCGTATGTATCTATCGGAATTATTGTGATTTTGTTTGCGGTATCCATTTTCTTAATCAGTAATACCGTAACCATCGGTATTTCTGTCCGTAAGGAAGAAATCGGAATCATGAAGTATATCGGTGCTACAGACTTTTTTGTCCGTTCACCCTTTGTGATTGAAGGTATTATCATCGGTCTTGTGGGAGCGGTTATTCCCATGGCCATTATTTATGTGATTTACAATGAAGTACTGGAATATATTGTTACCAAGTTCTCTATGCTTACGAAGCTTTTGAACTTTGTACCGGTAGAGACCATTTTCATGAATCTTTTACCGATTGCCCTGATTATGGGTGCAGGCATCGGCTTTTTGGGCAGTATTACCACAGTAAGGAAACACTTGAAAGTTTAATATGGGAAGTTGATGTAAATGAAACACTTGAAAAGAGTATTTTGCATTTTTCTGTGTGTAGTCTTTTGCCTGATGGCAGGTGAGCCCTATATGAAAGTAAATGCGGCGGAGCTTACCAATGAGAGTATCCGGAAGAAAGAGGATGAAATCAAGAAGGCCAAAGACGAAAAGAAGGCAATGCAAAGCAGCCTGACCAATGTCAAGGATTTAAAGAAGAAGCTGGAAGCCTCCAAGAAAGACCTGGCGGCATATATTTCCCAGTTGGATGAGAATCTGGCAGCAATTCAGGCGAAAATAGCTGATTTGAAGGTTCAGATTTCCGACAAGGAAACTGAAATTGTGAATAAGCAAAAGGAACTGGATGAGGCCATTCAGGTACAGGAAGCCCAATACGAGGCCATGAAGCAGCGTATTAAGTTTATGTACGAGAAGGGGGATACCCTTTATCTGGAACTTGTTTTTGCCTCTGAAAGTTTTGGAGAAGTTTTAAATAAAGCTGAATATATTGAAATGCTTTCCGCTTACGACAGGAAGATGCTGGATGAGTACGTTGCCTATGCGGAGTATGTTGCTCTTTGCAAAGAAAGCCTGGAAGAAGAAAAAAGCGTTTTGGAAGAAACCAAGAAGACGGTAGAATCTGAAGAAGCAGCTTTAAACGAATTGATTTCCGCGAAAGAGAAGGAAATCACAGCCGTAACCAACGATATCAAGAATAAAGAAGCCGCGATTGCCGAGTATGAGGCGGATATTGCGGCACAGACAGAAACCATTACTGCACTGGAGCAGGCGGTGGCAGAGGAGCGTAAGAGACTTGCCCAAAGCCAGGGCAGGAAGTATGACGGTGGTATTTTCACCTGGCCGGCACCTTCCTACACCCGTATTTCCAGTGAGTACGGATACAGAATCCATCCCATTCTGAAGGTGAAACAGTTCCACAACGGATTGGATATGGCAGCGCCGGGGGGCAGCCCGATTCTGGCAGCCTATGACGGTACGGTGGTGGCATCCTCGTACAGCAGCAGTATGGGAAATTATATCATGATTGACCACGGTGACAGTTTGTACACCATTTATATGCATGCTTCCGCGCTTTATGTTCAGAAGGGCGCAGAAGTAACCAAAGGACAGAAGATTGCAGCGGTGGGAACCACGGGCCGTTCTACCGGAAACCATTTGCATTTTACGGTCCGCTTAAACGGAAATTACGTCAGTCCTTGGAACTATCTGAGAGGTTAATTCCGGACGGGGTATTTTAGAGTGTGATGAGCCGTTTAACGATTGACAGATAGGAGAGATTTCATTGGAGATAGAATATCGTTCCGTAAACAATGAAGAGGACAAGAAAGAGAAA
Source organism: Lachnospiraceae bacterium (assembly GCA_017561085.1). GTDB lineage: Bacteria > Bacillota > Clostridia > Lachnospirales > Lachnospiraceae > Suilimivivens. The sequence goes on along the minus strand of JAFZDQ010000008.1, from coordinate 50,287 downwards.
CAGAAAAGAAAGAGCCGCGTCTTTTGGGGCGGCTGTCTTTTCGGCGTTTTAATGACGTTGGCGTTTGTGCTTGTCTTTTTGGCCGGGAAAAGTGTATTCCGGCTTGTAAAGGGTGCTTCAAGCGGTGGGCAGGCTTCTGCATCTGCAGTGGAAACTGTAGTAAATGTAGAAACCATGCGTAAAGTAAGATTGATTGAGCAGGTTATTGATAAGTACTATTATGGCGAAGAAATAACCGATGAAGATTTGCAGGATGGAATATATAAGGGGATGGTGTTAGCACTGGATGACCCTTATTCCGAATATTATACCAAGGAAGAACTGGATGAGGTTATTGAAAGTAATGAGGGGATTTCCTATGGTATCGGGGCCTATATTTCCCTGGATAAAATGACGGGAGTCCCGATGATCAGCGGTGTGATGGAAGGTGCTCCGGCACAGGAGGCCGGTCTCCGGGAAGGCGATTTGATTTACGAGGTAAACGGAGAGTCCACCCAGGGCTACAGCCTTACTAAGGTGGTAAATATGGTCAAGGGAGAGGAAAACACACCCGTCCTTTTGAAAATCTACCGCGAGGGTGAACCGGATTATCTGGAAATTGAAGCCATCAGAGGCAAGCTGATTGAGGTAGAAACCGTAAACAGCGCTATGCTTGAGGACTGTGACCATATCGGTTATTTGCAAATCAGGGAGTTTGATACGGTTACCATTGACCAGTTTAATGAAGAGATGGCGGAGCTTAAGGCTTCTGACATGAAAGGTCTGATTTTGGACCTTCGCAGTAATCCCGGAGGAGATTTGACAGCGGTTACGGAAGTTGCCAGAAGAATTCTTCCTGCCGGAATGATTACTTATACCGAGGATAAATACGGAGAACGTAAGGAGTACACCTGTAACGGGGAATATGAACTTCAGATTCCTATGGTGGTACTTGTGAATGAATACTCTGCAAGTGCTTCCGAACTTCTTGCAGGGGCTATCAAGGACCACAATAAAGGAACGATTTTGGGTACAACCACCTTTGGTAAGGGTATCGTACAGAGAATTACCCGTTTGGATGACGGAACTGCAGTGAAACTTACCGTCAGCTCCTACTTTACCCCTTCCGGATTAAATATCCATGGTACGGGAATTGTACCGGATATTGAACTGGAATATGATTATGAACTGGCTGAAAAAGAAGGAATTGATAATCAGGTAGAGAAGGCCATCGAGATTCTGGAAGGAAAAATAAAATAATCAAAGATAAAGCCGCTGTAGAAGAAATTCCATAGCGGCTTTTTGGTTCTATAACCCCACTTTACAATAAACGGCAATTGCACTACTGATAAATTCTGCAGTTCCTTCGCCGTGCTTATCGATATTTTTGCGGAAGCGCTCGTCGCCAACATACATCTGCCCGAGTCCGGAGAGAATTTCGTTGGTACAGGTATAGTAGTTGGCGGTGATATAATCCTGCAGTTTTTTAACCAACTTTTGTGCCTCGGCAGAATCAGGAGAGGTATTGGTACCGGAGTTCATACATAGGGCAAATTCTTTCATGATTTGGTCAAGCCCGTCTGCCATGGATTGATAACTTTCCTTGGAATAGTTTTTGGCTTTTTCGGTATACTCTGCATAAGCGGCGGTGGTGCCCCATTTTTCTTTTGCTTCTGCTTCGTATTTCTGTCTGGTGGCTTCAAATTCCGTATTATCAAATGCTTTCATAAGTTGTTCTCCTTTTTGATGGTTTTCTAAGGCTGTGATGATTTTTTCCAGTCTCTTTTTCTTTAAGAGAAGCAGCCTTTTTTGCTCCGCTATGGCTTTTTCTTTGTCATAATCGGGAGAGGATAAAATGGAGCAGATGCTTTTTAACGGAAAGTCAAGTTCCCGGTAAAACAAAATTTCCTGCATCCGTTCCAAAGAATTTTCGTCATAGAACCGGTACCCGCTTTGCTCGTCAACAATCGCCGGCTTTAACAGTCCGATTTCGTCATAGTAATGCAGTGTGCGCACACTGACACCCGTAAAATCTGCAAATTCTTTAATTAACATTTTCATCTGTTTTCACCTCTCTATTGGCAAGTATAAACCATGACGTAACGTCAGAGTCAACATCTTTTTGAAAGAAATGATAGAACGTTAACAATTGGGCAGATGTATGGTACAATAAAAAATATGAAATAGAGGTTTTTTTACATAATTCTACAAATGGGGGAAGCGTTATGGCAAAGGGAACAAACCAAAAATTAAAACTGGTGTATTTAATTAAAATTTTGTTAGAGCGGACGGACGATACTCACAGTCTTACTATGCCGGAAATCATCGAAGCGTTAGCGGCGTATGATATTTCTGCGGAACGGAAGAGCATTTATGCCGATTTGGAAACCATCCGCGATTTGGGTATTGATATTATCGGAGAACAAAAAGGCAAAACCTTTTATTATCACGTGGCGGGCAGGCAGTTTGAACTGGCGGAATTAAAGCTTTTGGTGGATGCCATCCAGTCGTCCAAATTCATTACTGCCAAAAAGTCTAATGAACTGATTAAGAAATTAGAGGGTCTTGCCAGCAATCATGAGGCGAAGCAGCTGCAAAGACATGTCTTTGTATCCGGCCGGATTAAGACCATGAACGAAAGTATTTATTACAACGTGGATGAGATCCATAACGCCATTTTATCAAATAAAAAAATCAGATTTCAGTATTTCCAGTGGAATGTAAAAAAGGAAATGGAGATGCGCAGGGACGGCAAGTTTTATGAAATTAGTCCATGGGCGCTTTCCTGGGATGATGAAAATTATTACTTAATCGGATTTGATGCAGAGGCTGATAAAATCAAGCATTACCGCGTGGATAAGATGTTGAAAATCGCGTGTATGGATGAGCCAAGAGAAGGTCGTGAATTGTTTGAAAAGTTTGATGTGGCGGTTTATGCCAGAAAAAGCTTTAGTATGTTTGGCGGCGAAGAGCAGTATGTGAAGCTCTTGTGCGACAACAGTCTGGCGGGTGTTATCATTGACAGATTCGGTAAAGATGCCATGATTGTACCGGTGGATGAGGAACACTTTAATGCTAACGTGAATGTGGCTGTCAGTGCCCCGTTTTTTGGCTGGGTATTTGCCCTGGGAGATAAGATTAAAATTGTAAGTCCCGAGAGTGTAAGAGAACAGATGAAGGAAAACGCAAAAAGGGTTTATGAGCAGTATCTTCAGGAATAAAGGCTGTGAAGATTCCGTACATAAGAAGTGCTAAGATACGACGGATTCCGACTGATGTATGATAAAGAATAGAAAGGTGTAATATCATGAAAAAGATTTTGTTTATATTATTTCAATGTACTTGGGGAATCATACCTACTATTGCAGGAGCCATCTTCTTTTTGAAATTGCGTAAGTACCCTCACACAACCTATCGCGGTTGTATCGATACCCGTTGGGATATGCGTAGCGGTTTGAGTTTGGGATTGTTTATTTTTACGCCCAATGATGAAATCAATGATTCGGCCAAAATCAGGGTACATGAATATGGTCATTGTATTCAGTCGATTGTACTTGGACCATTATTTGTTATCTTCGGCATCATTTCCCTGGTATGGGGAAGACACCCTTACTTTGAAAAAAAACGAAGGGAAGAAGGACTTCGGTATACTTCCTGCTTTGTAGAGGCATGGGCCAGCAAATGGGGAGAACTGGTTACCGGTGAAGAGGCGATATGGGATTAGAAAGGTTAGGTTTTGAATGAATAGACAGAATAATTTAGAAACGTCTGCCGGAAATGGCAGGCGTTTTTGTGTCAAAATTAATTATAGATATTTTCGACACTTGTTACGGGAGGGCTTCACTTTTATATTAAAACTGTAAAATGAGTAAAGATACAGGAGGGTATGATATGAAAAAGATAACATCAAGAAACTTTAGAATTTTGTGTGACTTTATGGATATCTATCGATTTATGACTGAGATATACGAAAAAGACTGGAGAAACGGCGTTCCGGCTCCGTTTTTGGAGTACGCGCTGGTCAGTGACTGGATGGATAAATCCAAGGTGCACCGCTATAAAATTTGGGAAGACAATGGTGTCATTGTAGGACTTGTTTTCTATGAAAATCCGGTAAACGACGTCTATTTCAGCTTGCGCCCCGGCTATGAGGAATTAGCGGATGAAATGGTTGCCTATGCAAAGACATCTATGCCCCGGGTAGAGGGCAAACTGAAGTTAGTGATTTTCGGCGGACAGACTGCCATTCGCGAGGCGGCAGAAAAAGCCGGCTTTGCACAGACATTTGCTTATGATGATAAGGTCTATGATTTTGACAAGCCGCTTCAGTATTCATTGCCGGAGGGTTTTCGTTTTGTGGAACCTGAAAATGTTTCCTTAGAGAAGCTTTCGGAATGCTGTTGGAAAGGCTTTAACCACGAGGAGACGGAAGGGGCGTGGGATGGTGAAATCGAGTACGAATACTACATGTTAATGGCGCCCCATATGCATCCGGAGGATGCGGTGATAGTAGAAAGCGACTCGGGAGAATATGCTTGCTACGCAGGGATGTGGTGGACACCTGAAAATAACCTTGCCTATATGGAGCCCCTTTGTACCATTCCCAAGTATCGTAAGATGGGGCTGGCTGCTGCTGCGCTTTCAGAACACTACCGCAGATTAAAACCTTTAGGGGCAACCCATATGACAGGAGGCGGCGATCCGTTTTATGATAAAATCGGATACCGGCCGATGGTTCGGTGGACTTTTTGGGAGGAGCAGGTTATTGCGCAACCGTAAACAGGGAGTAAAAATATCCCTTCTTTTCCATCAGTTCTTCGAAAGTGCCGGCTTCTTGGATGCTGCCGTTTTTCAAAGTTAAAATGCAGTCGTACCGCTTCAAAAGATTTTCTTCCAAAGCATGGGTAACAACGATTCTGGTTAGGTCATCCAGGTTCAAAATGGCGTCGGAAATCTGGAAAGCGGTCTGTGCATCCAACGCGGCCGTGGCTTCGTCAACCAACAAAATTCCGGATTTTTTCAGGAGACTTCTGGCGATGGAGATTCTTTGTCTTTCACCGCCGGAAAGTCCGCTTCCGTTTTCGCCGCAAAGATAATCTTCCCCGCGGTCTGCAATTAATTCAGAAAGACCGGAAAGAGATATAGCGCGTTCTACCTCTTCTGCCGGGAAATCACAGAACATAGTGATGTTATCCCGGATGGAGGCGTTGAAGATAAAGACATTTTGCTGAATCACGGAAATAATGTCAAAAAGGCTTTCGCTACTGATTTCCCGCAGTTCTGTGCCATCATAGCAAATGGAACCTTCATAGTCATTGTGAGATGCCATCAGCAGATTTAAGAGGGTGCTTTTGCCGCTTCCGGAGGCGCCTACGATGGCGTAGCTTTTCTGAGGCTTGAAAGAGAAATTGATGTTTGTCAGCACCGGTTTTTCCGGTTCATAAGCAAAGGAAAGGTCTGAAAGATGAATACCGTTTACGGGCAGCTGTTTATTGACGGTACCTTCCGTGCGCACATTTTGGTCCAAAGCATCTGCAAGCTTTTGGATCAGCTGCTTGGAGGCTTTCAGTTCTGCAAGGGCGGCAGGAATGGCGCCGATGGGATTCAGCACATAGTTCAGAAGTTGAACGAATACCAAAACCGTACCGGCCGTAACCCCTTTGCCTGACAATGCCAGGTAAGCACCCACCAGGAAAACACCCAGCTGTACGATGACGCCTGCCAGAACGGAAAACATCTGGATGAGAACGGTTAATTTGTTGCGTTTTTCTTTGGCATCGGCCACGTTTTTTACTTCTTTGGCAAAAAAACGGCACATCCGCATTTCTGCACGGAAGGATTTCAGTACGGAAAAGCCGACCAGAGAGTCTTTTAATGTGGAAATATAGGTTTCGTTAGCGTCAGAGACCTTCTTTTCAGCAACGGCAGCGCGGTTCCCTGTCAGAATGGAGATGATAATCGGAAGCAGGGAAAGACCGATGGATACCATAGTAAGCAGCGGGTTGTAGCAAAACATCATTACTAGGGCTGCCACAAACAGGATGGACTGCTCGATGATGGTGAAAATGCTTCCCAGATAGCTGTTTTCGATCACGGCTGCGTCATTACTTAAAGCGGATATGTAAAGATTCGTATTTTCGCCCCAAAAGGCGGAAATATTTTTTTTCATCAGTTGTTCGAATACAAAATTTTTGTACCGGGCGATGGCATTGGAAATAAACCGCGGCTTGGAAAAATAAGCAAAGCCGAAGGCCAGGATGACACCTGCAAAGCCTGCAAGTCCGATAAGGGCAAGGCCGGATAAGGTAAAGCCGGTGTTTTCTCCTGCAATCAAATCCAGGATTTGCTGGATTAACCAGGAAATCAACAGATTACAGGCGGTAAAAAGAAGCGTCTGCATCAGGGCAAGTGCTAAATAAATATAATTTCCTTTGAAAAATTGTTTGGTATAAGGCCGGATATCGGTCTTTTTATTTGGTTGTTTCATGATAATCAAATCTCCTGATTTTTAATTTCGTTCCATATTGGTTGCAGGGTTTCGCTAAAATCCGGTATGGCAAGTTGCATTTCTGCTGCCATTAGGGCAGAAGGGCCGATGTCGTCATAGAGAGTGGTGTCCGCTGTTTCTGCAGGAAGAAAGCGAAGTCCGCATGTGCTTGTTACGGGGGCAGCGTCGTAGTCCCGCGCACTGAAGAACGCTTTTTCCAGATAAAAACGGGCCTTTTGCGGCCGGCCTGAAAGTGCTGCATAATTGGCGCAATTTGTATAGAGAACGCCGAACATTTTGTCAATATAAGTGATGGCCTCTCGGTCTGTTTTCAAGGATTCCAGGTAGGAAGCGAGCCACAGAAGGGAATCAAGGGCAGCTTCCCAATCTTGCTTTTGGGAATAGTAATTGGCAAAGCCGATCAGGGTCCGGATTTGTGTGGTGATACTACTACTGAAAGCCCCTACAAGGTAAGGAAGGGCTTCTTCGGCATCGTGCTTTCCGGAAATGGCATAGGTTAAACCGATTAGGGAATTGTGAATGCCGCCTTCGTTGTATTTTTTCAGGATTTCCAGTCCCTTATCCTGTTGCTCAAGGACAATGTAGCATTGCGCCAGTTCCGTTTGGATGGTAAATTCCGTGATTTGCGGGTCGGTATTTTGTTCCAAAAGAAGGAGGGAATGGCTAAGAAGCTCTATCGCCCGTTTCAATGATTTTTTGTCATGGTTTTCCACGCCGTTTACCATGTACAATTCTCCGCAGCGGTAAACAATGGAAAAACGGTTCGGGTATCGTTTCAAGGCCTGCTCGGCCTGCAAAATGCCTTCCTCGTAGTTCTTTTCCTGTTGGAGGTTTAACAGCTGTTTTTCTAAAGCATCAGAACTGCCGTCCTGCACCCGGTATCCGATTAAGACATCTGTGGAAATGCCGAAGATATCCGCCATTTCCATAATATATTTCAGTTCGGGAATGGCTGCACCGCGTTCCCATTTAGAAACGGCTCCTGTGGATACATCCAGCGCTTCCGCCAGCTGTTCCTGTCTCATATTCCGTGCTTTGCGCAGGGCACGGATGTTTTGGTCGATGGTTGTTTTCATGAAAATACCTCCGTTTGGTCAGACGGGTTTGTTGCCTGATGAGATTATTGTAACGCGGTGAGAGTGGAATGAAAAGAGATAACTGGCACAATAGTATAATTTTATTTTATACCATTGGTATAATTGCGTGGGGGATTGTGAAAGTGCAGGATTGCTTTCGGAAAGAAATAATAGTGATACTGGTGGACAAAAGAGCGCCGGAAAGCTATGATTATTAATATGAATTTATCATCGAAAACGGTTAGGGTGTGTGAGGAGGAATATCATGTTTGGCAAAGAAGATACGACTTATAATGATATCCGCGAAAAATCACTTCTCCAGTGGCTTGACGAGCTGGAGAAGCACGAGGATGTGGCAGTGCGCTGCGGCGTGAAGCTGTGCCGGGAATATATGCAGCATCTGAAGGATAAAAATGAAAAGCTTCGGGAAGAGAACGAGTTAAAGAACAGCTATCTTAAGAAAGTGGCAGGAAAAAGATAAATTAAGCATGAAACATGACAGGCAGTTGTCATATTTGTTTTGTTATGATGATGAAAAAAGAAGGGGGAAGGAAAATATTATGAGAGGGAAATGCGGAACAGATTGTAACAAATGCCAATTTAAAGAACAATTTCATTGTAGCGGTTGTAGCGCGCAAGCGGGAAAAATATTTTGGGGCGAATGTGAAATCTATAAATGTGCAGCAGATAATAGATTTAGACATTGCGGAGAATGCGAAGAAATGCCATGTAAAGTATTGACAGAATTTATTGAAAACGGTCATAATCCTGAGCGTTTATCAAATCTGAAAAAATGGAGAAATGAAATAATTGATACGCGCTGCGGACTTCATTGTATCGGATGTGAGTATAAGGATACTTGCGGATGCGGTGGTTGTATAGAAACCAACGGACATCCGTTCCATGGAGAATGTCCGGTAGCAGTTTGTTGTCAGGAAAAAGGACTTGTACATTGCGGAGAGTGTCCGGAAATTCCCTGTGAGTTGCTGACGCAGTATTCCTGTGATCCCGAACACGGAGATACACCGCCCGGTGCGAGGATTGAACAATGCAAAAGGTGGAGAACTGATAACGAAAAATAAGAACCAAAGTACAGAACAAAAGTTCGATTTTGCTCTGTACTTTTTATTTTTTCTTTGCTATAATAGGCGCATGGGAGTTAAACTATGAAGACTACATTTGAAAAAGCAAGAGAGTTTATGTATCGTAACGCCAGACCGCTGGATTTGGCGAGATTTCAATATCATTTTGAGAACGGAAGTAAAGAAGCAGTTGTAAATGTTTTGTCCTATTACCAAAATGAAGATGGTGGCTGCGGACATGCTATAGAAGCGGATTGCTGGAATCCCAATTCCACTCCTTTGCACTCAGGCGGGGCAGGTGATATTATCAGAGAAATTGATTTTACTGACATGGAGCATCCGTTTATTCAGGGTCTGCTTAAGTGGTATACGAGTGGCGCATGCTTTAACGGAAAGAGTTGGTCTATAACAGTAGAGAGTAATAATGAATATCCGCATGCACCCTGGTGGCATACTGACAGTGTCAGTACCTGTCATACGGATTATAACGGAACTGCGCAAATTGCCGGTTTTATGGTTCGTTATGCGCCGCAGGGGAGCGAGGCTTTCGAACTTGGGCTTAAGGTGGTCCGGGAAGCGATTGCGGCACTTTCTCCGGAAGATTTACAGGACATGGGCACGTGTTCATGTTATGTCAAAATGAAGGAATACATCGAGAAGGCCGGATTGACAGACCTTATTTCTTATGAGGAATTGAAGCAAAAACTTCAAAAAGCGGTTCACAAACTGATTTGTACGGATACCTCCAGATGGGGAGAATATGTTTGTAAGCCAATTGCTTTTTTGTCATCAAAAGACAGTGAGTATTATTTGGCGAACCAGGAAATTGCAGACTATCAATGTGAATATATTATGCAGACGCAATTGGAAGATGGCTCATGGAGTGTTAATTGGAGCTGGGAAGACTATCCCGATGAGTGGGCGGTTAGTAAGAACTGGTGGAAGGGTCAGATTATTATTGAAAATCTGCTTTACCTGAAAGGATTTGGACTGATTTAGTCCGTAATTTTTTGAGAAAGATGAAAGAATTGGAGAAATAAGTATGGCATGGTTTGATGAGGCAGTATTCTATCATATTTATCCCTTGGGACTGACAGGAGCACCCAAATTAAATGAGTACGGAGAGCCGGTACACAGGTTGAATACGTTACTTCCGTGGATTTCCCATATCAAGGAAATCGGATGTAATGCAATTTATATAGGACCTCTTTTTGAATCGGTGGGACACGGATATGAGACCACAGATTACAAGAAGTTAGACACAAGACTCGGAACCAATGAGGATTTAACGAATTTTGTGGCAGAATGTCACAAGCAGGGAATCCGGGTGATTTTGGACGGTGTGTTTAACCACACGGGACGTGATTTTTTTGCTTTTCAGGATATCAAAAAGAACAGGGAGAATTCCCCTTATAAAGACTGGTATTGTAATGTGAATTTCTGGGGAAACAATTCTTATAATGACGGTTTTTCCTATGAGAATTGGGGCGGTTATGACCTTCTTGTGAAGCTAAACCAGCATAATCCGGCGGTGAAAGATTATATTTGTGATGTAATCCGTTTCTGGGTAAGTGAGTTTGATATTGACGGAATCCGTCTGGATGCAGCGGATGTTTTGGACTTTGAATATATGAAGGCGCTTCGTCATGTAGCCAACGAAGTGAAACCCGATTTTTGGCTGATGGGTGAGGTGATTCACGGTAATTACTCCCGTTGGGCCAATGATGCAACCCTGCATTCCGTAACCAACTATATGCTTCATAAAGCATTGTATTCCGGTCACAATGATCACAATTATTTTGAAGTTGCGCACACCATCAAATATGTAAACGATATGGTGGGCGGCAAGTTGAAACTTTACAGTTTTGTGGATAACCATGACGTAGAACGTATTTATACGAAACTGAGTAATAAAGCACACTTTGTTCCCGTACATGTGATGCTTTATACCCTGCCGGGCATACCGTCCCTTTATTATGGTTCTGAATTCGGCATAGAAGGACACAAGGAGAAGTTCTCCGATGACTCTTTAAGACCGGCACTGAATTTGGATGATTTTAAGGACGCGGTAGAGACCAATCCTTGTACAGGACTGATTGCGGCACTTGGTAAAATCCGTCAGAATACGCCGGCACTTTGCTACGGCGATTACAAGGAATTACTTTTACAGACCACACATTTTGCATATGCAAGAACCTTAGACGGTAAGTCTGTCATTGTGACCGTAAATAATGCGGGAAATGATGTGCAGATGGATATTCAGGCAGGTGATTCGGCAGAATATGTAGGAGCACTGACCGGTGAGCGTGTGTCTGTAAATGGCGGACGTATTTCCGTGCGCGTGGGAGCTGCTTCCGGTGAAATCTGGATTCCGGCAGAACTCGGCAGTGAAAGTTTTGCGCCCATTAAAACAGTGGAAATTGCGAAAACAGAGAAAGTAGCGACCCCGGTGAAGTGCGCGGCGGAGCCTGAAATGAAGGATGAGCCGAAAACTGAGCCTGTGAAGGCTGAAGTTAAGGCGGAGCCTGGGAAGAAACCGCAGACCGAACCTGTGAAGGAACAGGAAGAGCCCGCATCCGGAACAGTGACAGTAGACTGGAGTAAGTCATACGAGGAGATGTCTGTAGAGGAGCTACAGGAAGCAATTCTTGAGAAAATGAGACGGAACGGTCCGGTGACAGACTACATGCTGGGTACCGTTAGGGAAAATACCCATCACGGTTCCCTTGTGAACTGGGTAAAGAGTTTTGGTTAAATTTTGTAAATAGGAGAAGTTACATGGAAAAATTCATTTTACACTCCGAATATCAGCCCACCGGCGACCAGCCGCAGGCCATTACAGACCTGGTGGACGGGTTTAAGCAGGGGAATCAATTCCAGACTTTGCTGGGCGTTACGGGCTCCGGTAAGACTTTTACCATGGCCAATGTAATTGCGGCGCTGAATAAACCTACGCTGGTAATCGCCCACAATAAAACATTGGCGGGACAGCTTTATGGTGAGTTTAAAGAATTTTTCCCGGAAAACGCAGTAGAGTATTTTGTGTCCTATTACGATTATTATCAGCCGGAAGCCTATGTGCCTTCCTCTGATACTTATATAGCAAAGGATTCGTCCATTAACGACGAGATAGACAAACTGCGTCTTTCTGCCACCGCATCACTTTCCGAGCGGAAGGATGTGATTGTGGTAGCCAGTGTGTCTTGTATTTATGGTCTGGGAAGCCCTGATGATTATAAGGGGATGATTGTATCTCTTCGTCCCGGTATGTTGAAAGACAGGGATCAGGTCATCCGTGAACTCATTGACATCCAATATGACAGGAATGATATGGATGTGGAGCGCGGTTGCTTCCGGGTGCGAGGTGATGTGGTAGAGATTTATCCCGCCCAGGGCGGCGATTATCTGATCCGGGTGGAATTTTTCGGGGATGAAATTGACCGTATCGTGGAGACGGACCCGCTGACCGGACAGGTGCATGCATCACTGGAGCATATAGCGATTTTTCCGGCATCCCATTATGTAGTTGCCCAGGAAAAAATAAACAAAGCCTGTAAAGCAATTGAAGAAGAATTAGAGGAGAGAATCCGCTTTTTTAAGAGCGAGGATAAATTGTTGGAAGCCCAGAGAATTTCTGAGCGGACGAATTTTGACGTGGAGATGCTCAGGGAGACCGGCTTTTGTTCCGGAATCGAGAATTACTCCCGGCATTTAAGCGGTACCGAGGCGGGTGAACCCCCACATTGTCTGCTGGATTATTTCGGGGACGATTTTTTGATGATTATTGACGAGTCTCATATGACGGTGCCCCAGATTGGAGCCATGTACAGCGGGGACCGTTCCCGAAAGACCACATTGGTGGATTACGGATTCCGTCTGCCCTCGGCGCTGGACAACAGACCCCTTTGTTTTGAGGAATTTGAGCAGCATATTGACCAGCTTTTGTTTGTGTCTGCGACGCCGTCCACCTATGAAGAAGAGCATGAACTTTTGCGTACCGAGCAGATTATCAGACCTACGGGGCTTTTGGACCCGGAAATCAGTGTGCGTCCGGTTGAGGGGCAGATTGATGATTTGATTTCTGAGGTAAACAGAGAAGTAGAGAAGAAGAATAAAGTATTGGTAACCACGCTGACGAAGCGTATGGCGGAAGATTTGACTGCTTATATGAAGGATGCAGGAATCCGCGTGAAGTATTTGCATTCCGATATTGATACGCTGGAACGTGCGGAGATTATCCGTGATATGCGTCTGGATGTGTTTGATGTACTGGTAGGAATTAATCTGTTGAGGGAAGGTTTGGATATTCCGGAGATTTCCCTGGTAGCAATTTTGGATGCAGACAAGGAAGGATTCCTGCGTTCTGAGACATCCCTGATTCAGACCATCGGACGTGCGGCGCGAAATGCCGAAGGCAGGGTCATTATGTACGCAGATAATATGACCGATTCCATGAAAGTGGCGATTCATGAAACTGAGAGACGTCGCAGTATCCAGCAGAAGTATAATGAGGAGCACGGCATTACCCCGCAGACCATTAAGAAAGCGGTGCGTGATTTAATCAGTATTTCCAAGGTGATTGCCAAGGAAGAAATGCGGTTTGAAAAGGATCCTGAATCCATGAGCCGTGAGGAATTAGAGAAGTTGATTGGCAAAGTCCAGAATCAGATGAAGAAAGCGGCGGCAGACTTAAACTTCGAAATGGCTGCCGAGCTTCGTGACAAGATGGTGGAATTAAAGACCAAATTGCGGGAACTGGATGAATAATGAACAGAAAGAGGAAAAGAAAATGAGTTTAGCGGATAAGCATATTGAAACACCCAGAATGCTTCCCAAAGAATATATAAAAATCAGAGGTGCCAATGAGCACAATCTGAAGAATTTGGATGTGGATATTCCCCGTAATGAACTGGTAGTTTTGACAGGTTTGTCAGGTTCCGGAAAGTCATCTCTGGCTTTTGATACTATTTATGCCGAAGGTCAGAGAAGATATATGGAATCCTTGTCTTCTTATGCGAGGCAGTTCCTGGGACAGATGGAGAAGCCCAATGTAGAGAAGATAGAGGGCCTTTCTCCGGCCATTTCCATTGACCAGAAATCTACCAACAGGAACCCCCGTTCCACAGTGGGGACAGTGACTGAAATTTATGATTATTTCCGACTTTTATATGCCAGAATCGGAATTCCCCATTGTACGCAGTGCGGGAAAGAGATAAAGAAGCAGACCGTTGATCAGATGGTAGACCAGATTATGGAACTTAAGGAGGGTACCCGTATCCAGCTGCTTGCTCCGGTGGTCCGCGGAAGGAAGGGCGAGCATGTGAAGATTTTCGAGCGCGCCAAGAGAAGCGGTTATGTCCGTGTGCGTGTGGATGGCAGTCTTTATGAATTGTCCGAAGAAATCAAATTAGATAAAAATATTAAGCATAATATTGAAATTGTGGTAGACCGTCTGGTGGTGAAGCCGGGGATTGAACGGAGACTTACCGATTCTGTGGAAAGTGTCCTTGCGCTGGCGGAAGGTCTTTTGATGGTGGATGTAATCGGTGGTGAGGCGATTCAGTTCAGCCAAAGCTTTGCCTGCCCGGATTGTGGAGTCAGCATCAGCGAAATTGAGCCCAGAAGCTTTTCCTTTAACAATCCTTTCGGAGCGTGTCCCGTTTGTTTCGGTCTTGGTTACAAGATGGAATTTGACCCGGATTTGATGATTCCCGACCGGAGTCTCAGCATCAGGGATGGTGCCATTCAGGTTATGGGATGGCAGTCCAGTACGGATGAGGGAAGCTTTAGTAATGCCATACTGACAGCGCTTGCGAAGGAATATGGTTTCAGCTTGGATACGCCCTTTGAGAAACTGCCTGAAGATATTCAGGATAAATTGATTTACGGCGGTTTCCGGGAAGTGAAGGTTTACTATAAAGGGCAGCGCGGGGAAGGAGTTTATCCGATTACCTTTGAAGGCATTATTAAGAATGTCCAAAGAAGATACCGTGAGACCGGTTCTGAAATGATGAAACAGGAATATGAGACTTTTATGCGGATTACGCCCTGTCAGGAGTGTGGCGGCATGCGTCTGAAGAAGGAGTCCCTTGCAGTTACCGTTTGTGATAAAAATATTCATGAGGTTACCTCTTTTTCCATTAGCGGCCTACATGAATTTTTACAAAATATGCAGCTGACAAACCAGCAGAAATTAATCGGAAAGCAGATTTTAAAGGAAATCAAGGCGAGAGTCGGATTTTTGATTGATGTGGGGCTGGATTACTTGTCTTTATCCCGTGCTACCGGTTCCTTATCCGGCGGAGAAGCCCAGAGAATCCGTCTGGCAACCCAGATTGGCTCCGGCCTTGTTGGGGTTTGTTATATTTTGGATGAACCCAGCATCGGTTTGCATCAGAGGGACAATGACAAGTTATTGAATACATTGAAGAATTTGAGGGATTTAGGAAACTCCCTGATAGTGGTGGAGCATGATGAGGATACCATGCTTGCGGCTGACCATGTGGTAGATATTGGACCCGGTGCCGGCAGTCATGGCGGACAGGTGGTGGTCCAGGGTACTGCAGAAGAAATTATGCAGTGTGAGGAATCCGTGACGGGACAGTATTTAAGCGGCAGGATTCAGATTCCCGTACCTGAAGAGCGTAGGAAACCTACCGGCTATCTGACCATAACCGGGGCCTGCGAGAACAACTTAAAGAATGTGAAGGTGGATATCCCGTTAGGAGTGATGACCTGTGTGACAGGCGTGTCCGGTTCCGGAAAGAGCTCGCTTATTAATGAGATTTTGCATAAACGTCTGGCAAGGGATTTAAACCGTGCAAGAACCATTCCCGGTAAACACAAGGACATCAAAGGAATTGAACAACTGGACAAAGTAATAGATATCGACCAGTCTCCCATCGGCAGGACGCCGCGTTCCAATCCTGCAACCTATACGGGGGTTTTTGACCAAATCAGAGACTTGTTTGCGGGCACACCGGATGCCAAAGCGAAAGGATATAAAAAGGGCAGATTCAGTTTTAATGTTAAGGGCGGCAGATGTGAAGCCTGCAGCGGAGACGGAATTATTAAGATTGAAATGCACTTCCTTCCCGATGTATATGTGCCTTGTGAGGTTTGCGGCGGCAAGCGTTACAACAGGGAAACACTGGATGTAAAATATAAGGGTAAAAGTATCTACGATGTACTGGATATGACGGTGGAAGAAGCAGTGCCGTTTTTCGAAAATCTGCCTTCCATCCGTAGGAAGATAGAAACCTTAAATGATGTGGGATTGTCTTATGTGAAGCTGGGACAGCCTTCTACGACACTTTCCGGCGGTGAGGCCCAGAGAATTAAACTGGCTACCGAACTGAGTAAGAGAAGCACCGGCAAAACCATTTATATTTTGGACGAACCTACTACGGGACTTCATTTTGCCGATGTGCATAAGCTGGTGGAGATTTTGCACCGTTTGGCGGATGGCGGCAACACGGTTGTGGTCATTGAGCACAATCTGGATGTCATTAAGACCGCAGACTATATCATTGATATGGGGCCGGAAGGCGGAGATGGCGGCGGTACCGTAGTAGCTATGGGAACTCCCGAGGAGGTTTCCGAGGTTTCCGGATCCTATACCGGACATTATGTAAAGAAAATGCTCAAAAGGTATAAAGAAAATAAAGGGACGGACCGATAATAGTAATAGAGCATGGACGCAGTGAACAGACGGAAGGAACCGTTTTTTCACTGCGCCGTTTTTTTTCTATTAAATTTTTGTGAAATCCCTTTGAAAATGCTTTTTTATGGGTTATAATAACTCTGTGTGTTTATCAGTCGGTGAAAGTATGCCGCAGGTTGCGCGTTGCGCAGCCATTCAGACAGATTAATTAGGAACTAAGTAAAAATAGAGAGAACAGAAAGGGGTATCGCGCATGCAGTACACAGATATCGGAATTGACTTGGGAACAGCCAGCATTCTTGTTTACATCAGAGGAAGAGGAGTTGTTTTAAAAGAGCCCTCAGTAGTTGCATATGACAGGGACACGAATAAAATCAAAGCAATCGGAGAGGATGCCAGACTGATGCTGGGTAGAACACCCGGAAACATCATGGCAGTACGTCCCTTAAGACAGGGTGTAATTTCTGATTACAAGGTAACCGAACAGATGATGAAATATTTCATCCAGAAGGCACTCGGAAAGAGAGCGTTCCGTAAACCCAGAATTGCTGTTTGTGTGCCCAGTGGTGTTACTGAAGTTGAGAAAAAAGCGGTAGAAGATGCTACTTTGCAGGCAGGTGCCAGAGAAGTATCCATTATTGAAGAACCCATTGCAGCAGCAATCGGTGCAGGTATTGATATTTCCAAACCTTGCGGAAATATGATTGTAGATATCGGTGGCGGTACTTCCGATATTGCGGTTATTTCCCTTGGCGGTACGGTTGTCAGCGCTTCCATTAAAGTGGCAGGTGATGACTTTGACGAAGCACTTGTCCGTTACATGAGAAAGAAACACAATCTGCTGATTGGTGAAAGAACGGCAGAAGATATTAAAATTAAAATAGGTTCAGCGTTTAAGCGTCCCGAAGTAGACTATATGGATGTCAGAGGACGTAACCTGGTAACAGGTTTGCCCAAGACAGTAAAGGTTTCTTCCGAAGAAACCGAAGA
This sequence comes from Lachnospiraceae bacterium, assembly GCA_017561085.1. Classification (GTDB taxonomy): domain Bacteria; phylum Bacillota; class Clostridia; order Lachnospirales; family Lachnospiraceae; genus Suilimivivens. The sequence continues at coordinate 32,989 of JAFZDQ010000008.1, read as the reverse complement.
AGCACTTCGTGAAACCACGGCACAGATTATTGAAACCATCCACAGCGTACTTGAGAAAACTCCCCCGGAACTTGCAGCGGATATTGCTGACAGAGGAATTGTTTTAACCGGCGGCGGCAGCCTCCTTCGCGGTTTGGAAGATCTGATTTGTGAAAAAACCGGAATCAATACTATGACAGCAGAGGATCCCATGACAGCTGTAGCGGTAGGTACCGGTAAATACGTAGAATTCCTGGCTGGCTACAGAGAGGACTAAACGCAAAAGAAAGGGTGTTTTTATGGTAAAAGGACTCTATACGGCATATACGGGAATGATTAATCAGGAGCATCGCATGGATGTGATTACCAACAACCTTGCGAATGCCAATACCAACGGTTATAAGAAGGAGGGCGCTACCAGCCAGTCCTTTGATGATGTGCTTGCGTACAAAATTAAGGATGTGACAGAAGGTTATCACCTGGCGAAAAGAATCGGCATCAATAACCCCGGCGTGAAAATCGGCGAGGGTTATACGGACTTCTCCCAGGGACCCTTAAAGACCACCGGAAATACCTTTGATATGGCACTTACAGACAAAGGCTTCTTTGCCATTTCCTATACCAATAAGGCCGGAGAAACATCCGTGAAATATACCAGAGACGGAAATTTTACATTGACTGCTGACGGTCACCTGGTGACGCAGGACGGAGATGCGGTACTTGGTACTGACAAGAAACCCATTCAGATTGACAATCATGCAGACACCGTAATTGATACTTCCGGAAACATCGTTCAGAACGGACGTATCGTTGCTACCATTCAGGTTACGGATTTTGAAGATTATAATTATTTGGAGCATTACGGAGAGAATTATTTCCAGCCCGTAGAAGGAGCGGTAGAAACCGAAGCACCGGCACAGATTTATGCAGGTTATCTGGAAAGCTCCAATATTTCCGTGGTGACGGAAATGGTAAATATGATTTCGATACAGCGTGCATATGAAAGTAACCAGAAGGTGATTACCACCTATGACGGTACACTGGAAATTGCAGCAAATCAGCTTGGTAAAGTATAAGGAGGTAGCGTATGGTTAGAAGTTTATGGTCCGCAGCGACCGGTATGAATGCCCAGCAGACAAATGTTGATACAATCGCCAATAATCTTGCCAATGTAAATACAGTTGGTTACAAGGTACAAACCGCGCAGTTTAAGTCCTTGCTTTATCAGACCCTGCAGACTGCCACAACCACGGCAAACGGCGATCCCAAACCCACCACCTCACAGGTAGGTCTCGGTGTTAGAAATTCATCCATTAACTCCTGTTTTTCACAGGGAAGCCTGCTTGCATCCAACAGTGATACTTCTTTTGCCATTGAAGGAGAAGGATTCTTCGCGGTACGTGGTGCGGACGGCAATACATATTATACGAGAAACGGTGATTTTACCTGGGCCATTAACAGTGGCGGCGGTATGATCCTTACCAATCAGGACGGACTTCCTGTTTTAAGCTCCACCGGAAGAACCATTACCTTGGGTTCAAATTATGTGACCAGCAGAGTAACCATCTCGGCAGACGGTTCTGTTTGTTATCCGGACGGAAATAACAATGCACAGCCTATGGGAATGGCCATTGGTTTATATCAGTTCAATAATCCCGGCGGTTTAGAGAGAGCCGGAAACAGCCTTTTCCAGGTGTCAGCGTCAAGTGGCGTGGCTCTCAATGAAGCAACCAATAACAATGTGCAAAAGAGCAGTATTGTACAGGGTTATTTAGAAGGCTCCAACGTACAGGTTGCAGATGAAATGGTAAATTTGATTGTAGCGCAGCGTGCCTACGAAATGAATTCCAAAGCCATCACCACCACCGACGAAATGATGCAGACCGCTAATAACTTGAAGCGTTAGCGAGTCATGCATATGAGTTTCATGCTTGCATGAAAACTCATTTATATGACGAGCGTTTATCATGAGCGAAGGCGAAGCCGTAGCGAATGAGATTTGCGCGCAGCGCAAAGAACGCTTCAAAGACAGAGTAGCGAATGAGATTTGCGCGTAGCGCAAAGAACGCTTCAAAAACAGAGTAGTGGAGCCGAAGCGAATGAGATTTGCGCGTAGCGCAAAGAACGCGTGTAGGGCTTGCATGAATTGAAAGGAGGCTTCCATGGATATCGGTAATATTACTTCCATGTATACAGATTATCTTTCCAAACAGAATACCTCAACCGACAAACTGAATAATACCATTCAGAATACTGACTATTCCAAAGCAGGCGATGAAGAACTGTTAGAAGCTTGTAAGCAATTTGAGGCCTATTTCCTGGAGCAGGTTTTCAAAGAAATGCAAAAGACAGTAGACTGTTTTAAGGAAGAGGGAAGCGAAAGTGATCCCAACAATACCCTGGTAGACTTTTTCAAGGACAATACCGTACAGGAACTTGCCGCTACATCCACGGAAATTCAGGGATTGGGACTTGCGCAGACTTTGTTTGAACAGATGAAACGAAATTATAATTTATAGAATACTTGAGGCTGCTGATAAAGACGTAACTGTCTGCGGGCAGCCTTTTTTATACGGATAGGAGTTCTTTATGGAACAGATTAAAGGCTATATCGACCATATCATTTTTCAGAACAGGGAAAACGGATACGCTGTTTTGTCCTTTGTTTCAGATGAAGAAGAAATGATATGCGTGGGTAGTTTTAAAAACGTAGAGGCCGGAGAAACGCTGGAGGTTATCGGTGAATTTGTAGAGCATCCGGTGTACGGCAAACAACTGAAGACAGAATCCTTCCGGGTGGTTCCGCCGGACGATTTGCTAAGCATGGAAAGGTACTTAAGCTCCGGAGCGATAAAGGGAATCGGCGCGGCGTTGGCCAAAAGAATTATCAAAGCCTTTGGGGAAGATACCTTCCGCATAGTGGAAGAGGAGCCGGAGCGTCTTGCCGAGGTGAAGGGAATCAGTGAGCGTAAAGCAAGGGAAATTGCTGACCAGATGATTGAAAAAAAGGATATGCGGGAAGCTTTTGTTTATCTCCAGCAATACGGTATTTCCAATACATTGGCAGTGAAAATTTATCATCAGTACGGGATGAACCTGTATAGCGTGATGAAGGAAAATCCTTATCGCCTTGCTGAGGACATTACCGGTGTGGGCTTTAAAATAGCAGATGAAATTGCAACCAAAATCGGCATTCATACCGATTCGGATTTCCGAATCAGAAGCGGTATTATGTACACGCTGCTGCAGGCAACCGGGGAAGGTCACATTTATTTACCGGAGGAACTGCTGGCGGACAGAACAGCCATGTTACTTGGACTTGCAAAGGAAGCAGTACTTCCCCAGATTGACAATCTTGCCATGGACAGGAAACTGATTATCAAGCGGAGCGGAGAAGAAAAACTGGTGTATGCTGCGTCTTATTATTATGCAGAGCTTCGCTGCGCAAGGATGTTACATGATTTGAATGTTTCCGTCTCAGAAGACTTTTTGCCCTGTGAGGAGAAAAAGGTGGAAAATCTTCTTTCGGTGCTTGAAAAGCAACAGGGAATCGTGTTGGATGAACTGCAGAAGGAAGCAGTTTTTACCAGTGTGAAAAACGGTCTGATGATTTTGTCGGGGGGTCCCGGTACCGGAAAAACCACTACCATCAACACCATTATCCGCTATTTTGAGAGCGAGGGCATGGATATTCTCCTGGCGGCGCCTACCGGAAGAGCGGCCAAAAGAATGACGGAAACCACCGGTTTTGAAGCCCGAACCATTCACAGACTTTTAGAGATAAACGGCGCAATGGAAGAAGGCAGAAGTGCCATGTTTGAGCGGAATGAAGAGAATCCCTTAGAGGCAGATGTGATTATTATTGATGAGATGTCCATGGTGGATATTCATTTGTTCCAAGCTTTATTAAGTGCCGTTACAGTGGGAACCAGGCTGATTATGGTGGGTGACAGGAACCAGCTGCCCAGTGTAGGTCCGGGCCGGGTGCTTCAGGATTTGATGGAAAGCGGATGCTTTCCCACGGTGGTACTGAAGAAAATTTTCCGTCAGGCAGGAGAAAGTGACATAGTAGTCAATGCTCACAAAATCAATAACGGTGAAAAAATCAGCTTTGATAATAAAAGCAGGGATTTCTTCTTGCTGGAAAGAAATGACCCGAATGTCATTTATAAACATATGATACAATTAATCAGGGAGAAACTGCCGCCTTATGTGGAGGCGTCTTCCTTTGATATCCAGGTACTGACACCCATGAGAAAGGGGCCGCTTGGGGTAGAAACCTTAAACGGTATTTTGCAGAAATACTTAAATCCCCCGGATGATTTTAAGAAGGAGCACCAGACAGGTGAGCGGATTTTCCGGGAAGGTGACAAGGTCATGCAGATTAAGAATAATTATCAGCTGACCTGGGAAATTCTAAGCAAATACGGCATCCCAATCGATAAAGGAATGGGTATTTTCAACGGAGACACCGGTGTCATTAAAGAAATAAATGATACCGCCCAGATGCTTGTGGTGGAATATGATGAGCACCGACTGGTGGAATATCCTTTTATCCAGCTGGATGAAATCGAGCTTGCCTATGCAGTGACCATTCACAAATCCCAGGGAAGTGAGTATCCGGCCGTTATTATTCCGCTTTTGTCGGGGCCTAAAATGCTGTTTAACAGAAACCTACTTTATACCGCGGTTACCAGAGCACGGAAATGCGTGACCATTCTGGGAAGCAGTGAAACCGTAAGTGAAATGATACAAAACGAGAGAGAGAACCGCCGTTATACCGGCTTGTGTGACAGAATCAAAGAGTTTTGTCAAATGGATTGGGAGTAAGGAGGGCGTATTAAAAGGTATTTTCAATCAAAGATTTTGGATTTGTTTTTTCCGGGAAGATGTGTGGTTTGTGACAGGCCCACAGACCGTCAGGGCATTTTGCTCTGCAGTACCTGTGTGCCCGCAATCGGTTACGTCAAATCCCCTTTTTGTATGAAGTGCGGCAAAAAAACAGAAGAGAATGAGCAGGAGTATTGTAAGGACTGCCGCAGCAGAAACCACCGCTACATCCGCGCAATGTCGGTGTATGACTACGGAAGCATGGCGGATTCCATATTCCGGTTTAAATATGCCGGCCGGGCCGAGTACGCGAAGTTTTACGGATATGATATGTTCCGGCAAAGAGGCAGGTGGCTTTTGTCTCTTGGAGCCCAGGCTTTGGTGCCGGTACCAATCCATAAATCCCGCCAAAGAAAGCGCGGTTATAACCAGGCACAGCTTCTTGCGGAGGCGTTATCGGTTTACGCGGGGATACCGGTTTGTGATACGCTGATAGCAAGATGCGGAAAAACAAGGCCGCAGAAGAATCTGACGGACCGTGAAAGGCAAAATAATTTGAAAAAGGCTTTCAAAATACTCCAAAATGATGTAAAATTAAGTACGATTGTAATTATTGACGATATCTATACTACAGGCAGTACCATCGATGCGATGTGTGAGATTTTAAGTAGTGTGGGAATCCGCAGGATTTATTGTCTGACACTGGCGGTGGGACGCGGAATTTAAAACGAGGTGATGGAATGAACGTACGTAATTGCAGAAAATGTGGAAAAGTTTTTAACTATGTGATCGGAGTTCCGCTCTGTCAGCGTTGCAGAGAAGAACAGGAAGAAAAATTTCAGGAAGTAAGAGAATATGTTCGAAGCAATCCGGGTGTTGATATTGCCGGTGTTTCTGATGCGTGTGATGTGGAACCGAACCAGATCCGTCAGTGGATCCGTGAAGACCGTCTCCAGTTTGCAGAAGATTCACCCATCCGTATTCCTTGCGAAAAATGCGGTACCATGATGCGTTCCGGACGTTTTTGTGATGCTTGTAAGATGGAGATGACCAATGGCTTTAAGAGTGCCATGAACCAGGGCAGACCCGCGCCGGTACAGAGACAGCAGAACACCTACAGCAGAAGTGACCGTGACAAAATGAGATATTTATAATTCTCATGGAAAGGCAAGCACATGATTAATGAAGATAAGGTTGCATTGATGACCAGGATGGCATCCTATGAATCCGGCCGTGGCAAGAAGGATATTGCCGTGCTGAATTATTTCCGCGGGGACTATATCGGATTTCGGGTGTTAAAGTCTGTTATTGCTGCGACGATTGCATTTTGTTTGATATTTGCTGTTTATGTTTTTTATAATTTTGAGAAACTGATGCAGGAAATTTATGAGATGGACCTGATGGCATTCGGTAAGAATATCATTGTTTTGTATCTGTGTACCGTGGGAGCCTACGGTGTGATATCTTATATTGTTTATGCGGTCAAATACAGCCGGGCCAAGAAGAATTTGAAGGTTTACTACGGAAATTTAAAAAAGTTGTCATCCATGTATGACAGATGAAATACGAGGAAAGAATAATGACCACTTTATTAGTTGCAAAACAGTATGTGAAAACATTTATTTCAAAGTATGAAGTATATTTAAAGCCTCTCCTTAAGTTTTTGGTGGCGTTTATTACGTTGTCCATGATTAACGGGAAAATAGGCTATATGAACAAACTGGACAGTACCGCAGTTGTATTAATGGTGGCGCTGATGTGTTCTTTTATGCCGATGAATTTTATTGTATTTATTTCGGCAGCATTTGTGGTGCTTCACATGTATGCATTGTCACTGGAATGCGCGGTAGTGACGCTGGTTGTGTTTATGGTGTTGTTCCTGTTATACTTCAGATTTGCACCGAAGGATACCCTGGTAGTGGTGCTTACACCGGTTACCTTTTCGTTAGGGATTCCTTATGTAATGCCGTTGGCCATGGGACTGATTGGAAATCCTTCATCTGCAATTTCCGTTGGTTGCGGTATTATCGTTACTTTTTTGATTAATTATATTGCGGACAGTGCAACCACTTTATCCGGTATGGAAGCGGAGGATATGGCGACCAAGTTCCGGTTTATTATTGACGGATTCCTGGACAATAAAGGCATGATTCTCATGATTGCAGCATTTGCTTTTACCATTATCGTGGTTTACTATGTCAGACGGTTATCTGTTGATTATGCATGGACCATTGCAATTATTGGCGGTGCGCTGACGAACCTGATGATTTTGTTAATCGGTGATCTTGTATTTGATACGAATGTTTCCATCGGCGGCTTGATTCTGGGAACCATCTTTGCCGTGCTGATTGCCAAGGTTTTGGAATTCTTTGTATTTAATGTGGACTACAGCAGGACGGAGAAGGTGCAGTTTGAAGATGATGAGTATTACTATTATGTGAAGGCGGTGCCGAAGATTACCGTGGCAGCTCCTTCCAAAACAGTGAAGAAAATCTATACCGCAAGAAGAAGACCGTCCGGAAATGCCCAGTCCAGAAACAGCAAATGATATAAATTTTTCATAATGGGGAAAACCAGATGTTTCAAGGAAGTGAATTTATAACAACATATCTGTCGAGAATACCCAGAAATGTCAGGTGGGTAGACATCATAGAGATTCTGATTATTTCATTTTTGTTTTATCAGATTCTTTTGTGGATTAAAAATTCCAAAGCATGGACCTTCCTTAAGGGCCTTGTTGTGATTGTGGTGTTTATCGGAATTGCAAGTATTTGTGAAATGACGACCATTCTTTGGATTGTGAAGAATGTTTTGGGAGTTGCGGTAACCGCACTGGTGGTTCTTTTGCAGCCCGAACTTCGGAGAGCGTTGGAAGAGTTGGGAACCCGTAACATTTTTAAATCAATTCTTCCGTTTGACAGCGGAAAATATACGGAAGAGGGACTGTTCTCAGACAAAACAATTTATGAAATAGCAGAAGCGTGTGTAGAAATGGGCAAGGCGAAAACCGGTGCCCTTATTGTTGTGGAGCAAAACCAGAAATTAACCGATTATGAAAAAACCGGTATTGATATCGATGGAAATATCAGCAGTCAGCTTTTGATTAATATTTTTGAACATAACACACCGCTCCATGACGGTGCGGTTATTATCCGGGGAAACAAGGTGGTTTCCGCTACCTGTTATTTGCCTTTGTCAGATAATAGGGAACTTAGCAAAGCACTGGGTACCAGACACAGGGCAGGCGTAGGAATTTCGGAAGTGAGCGATTCCATGACGATTATTGTGTCTGAAGAAACCGGTAAAATCAGTGTTGCCTACGGCGGCAAGTTAGAGAGAAACTTAGATGGAGAAGGATTGAAGGCAAAGCTTCGTTCCATCCAGAATAAGCCCGAAGAAGAACCTAAGAAACGATTTATATGGAAGGGGCGGTCTAAAGGTGAAAAGTAAGATAACAGATAATCTGGTTTGGAAACTGGTATCATTGCTGGCAGCGATTTCTCTTTGGCTGGTAGTGAACAATATGAATGATCCGACCATTCCACAGACTTTTTATAATATTCCCGTGAGACTCATTAATGCGGAGATGATTACCGATTCCGGTCAGGTATATGAATTTTTGGACGGAACGGAAGAGATTGAGAGGGTGACCGTACGTGCGCCCCGTTCCGTAATCAGCAGTCTGAATGAGAATAATATTATTGCGACAGCGGACGTAAGCCAGCTGAGCAGTTTGGATACCATAACCATTAAACTTTCTACAGGTATTTACAATCATGAAGTAGAGAGTATCAAGGGAAGTATTGATACTGTCAAATTAAATATCGAAAACAAGACCACGAAGACACTTGCCCTGAAAGCATCTGTTTCCGGTAGTGTGGACGAAGGTTATCTGGTAGGAGAAATCACACCGGACCAGAACCTGGTGCAGGTTTCCGGACCGGAATCTGCGGTTGACCGTGTGGCGAAAGCGGCAGTTGACGTGGATGTAACCGGTTTTACAAGCGACATCGGAACCAGCGTGGAAATCAAACTGTTCGATAAAGAAAATCATCCCATTCAGGATGCCAGAATCAGTCAGAATATTAATAGTGTAGATGTGAAGGTAAGTATTAATAAGACGGCAGAGATTCCGATTTATTTTGCTTATAGCGGAAGTCCTGCATACGGTTATCGCGCAACCGGTGAAATTACGGCTGCCAGGGAAACCGTTCTGATAGCAGGAAAGAAGTCTGTTCTTAAGAATATCACTGCTTTGGAATTGCCCGCAGAGAGTATTGATATTACAGGCGTATCGGAAGACTTTACTACGGAAGTGGATTTGAGAAGATATCTGCCGGAGAATATTTCTCTTGCCGACAGCGCCGATGCCAAGGTAGAGGTAACAGTTTCTGTTCAGCCTGAAGTATCAAAGAAGTTAGACGTAAACGGTGAGAATATTGAAGCAATAAATGTTCCTGACGGTTTCATAGCGACCTTAGATGAAATCCAGGAAGGTACTCAGATTGAGATTTTAGGTCTTGCATCTGAACTTACAGGTATTCAGGAAAGTACCTTGAGAGGACGTGTGGATATTGAAGAATGGATGGCCTCCCAGGGAATGACTGAGCCTGTGGACGGATACTATCAGATGGAAGTAGATTTCGGACTTCCGGAGAGTGTTTCCGTAACGGAACCGCTTATTTTGCTGGTACATTTATCAGAAATGCAGGAATCAGCCGAATAAAGAAAGGGCAGGCAATGCAGCCTATAGAAATGCATTGCAGAAAGAGGAATTGAAAATGGGTAGATTATTTGGTACAGACGGCGTAAGAGGAGTTGCAAATGATGAACTGACACCCCTTCTTGCGATGCAGCTGGGTCAGGCGGGAGCCTATGTATTAACGAAAGAAAATGAGCATAAGCCTACGATTATGGTTGGATGCGATACACGTATTTCCGGAGATATGCTGGCAAACGCTTTAATGGCGGGAATTTGTTCCGTTGGCGCAAACGCTGTATATGTGGGCGTGGTTCCGACTCCTGCAGTGGCATATCTGACCAGAAAATATAAAGTAGATGCAGGTGTTGTAATTTCTGCATCCCATAATCCGGTTGAATTTAACGGTATCAAGTTTTTTGACGGAAACGGCTACAAACTTCCCGATGCAATGGAAGACGAAATTGAAGCATTGATTAAAAACCAGATGAACGGCATTAAGTTCCCTATCGGTGCCAATGTAGGAAAGATTAAATATCGTACTGATGCAAGGGAAGAATATATCAACCATTCCATCCAGTCCGTGAATGTGGATTTGTCTCATTTGAAAATTGTTGTGGACTGTGCAGAAGGTGCATCCCATTATACTTCTGTGGAAGCGTTAAAGGAGCTTGGCGGCAATGTGGTAGCAATTCATAATATGCCTGACGGTACCAATATCAATGCCAACTGCGGTTCCACCCATATGGAAGAAATCCGTGCCCGTGTGGTTTATGAACAGGCGAATATCGGTCTTGCATTCGATGGTGATGCGGACAGATTAATTGCCGTGGATGAACTTGGTAATGTAGTAGACGGCGACCAGATTATGGCGATTGTAGGTAATCATATGAAGGCAAAGGGAGAACTTTCCGGCGATACCATAGTTGCTACCGTGATGAGTAATCTTGGCTTTTATCTGATGGCTGAAAAATGCGGACTTACCATTGAACAGACTAAAGTCGGTGACCGTTATGTATTAGAGCGTATGAAGGAAATCGGTGCAAGCCTTGGCGGCGAGCAGTCCGGTCATATTATTTTCCTGAAAGAAAATACCACCGGTGACGGTTTGTTAAGTGCACTTCACTTATTACAGGTTATGGTTGAAACCGGCAAGCCTTTATCTGAGCTGGCTTCCATTATGGATGTTCTGCCCCAGGCACTTGTCAATGCGAAAGTACCCAACCACAAAAAAGAGAAATACATGGAATATCCCGAGATTGCGGAAGCAATTGGCAAATTAAACGAGAAGTTTGCGGGAGAAGGCAGAGTATTAATCCGTCCTTCCGGTACAGAACCGTTAGTACGTGTTATGATTGAAGGAAAAGACCAGCAGATGATCGATGCAGAAGCAAAAGCACTTGCGGACTTAATTCAAAATATCATGCTCTAATGCTTGAGAAATAAACAGGAAAATGTTATAGTATAATTAAAGAATGAACGATAGAATCAGTCAGAACTTAATTGGAGGGAAGCAACATGGTAAGCCAAAAAGTGGTGATTAAGAATCCGACAGGTTTGCATCTGCGTCCGGCCGGAATTCTGTGTAAGGAAGCCATGCAGTTTAAGTCATTAATAACCTTTAATTTCCGCGGAAATACAGCGAATGCCAAGAGCGTGCTCAGCGTTTTGGGTGCTTGCGTGAAATGCGGAGATGAGATTGAATTTATCTGCGAAGGTGAAGATGAAGAAGCTGCATTGCAGGCGTTAGTAAATGCGATTGAAAGCGGTTTGGGCGAATAATTCGGACAGATAGTAAAGATAGTATTTACATACGCAAAACGAATCAGAAGTGAATAAGAAGTAACATAATAGAAAAGGTGCCACAAGTTTTGTGGCACCTTTTTTGCACGTGATTTCTTAGAATTTTTGCGAAAAGAAACTATTTATTTACCGCCTAGGATTTGACTGTCAACGTGGAAGGTATCTCCTTCTTCCAAAATACAAATCATGGTTTTACCGGTATTTAAGTTGATTTCATTTCCGGCATCATCAAAATATCTGGTAGCGTTGTAATCTGCGGTCTTTTCCCAGTTTACGTGGATTCCTTTACCGTTGGTAAAGAACCAACCGTCTCTGGTGGTATCGTGGCACTGGAATGCCAGGTATCCTTTTTCGTCTCTGACTTCAAAGTATGTATTTTGCACTAAAACATTCTTGAATGCCAACTGTTCGTTGTTGGCCAGGTCGATATGGGGCCCGTCGCTGTCACCGGAGAGATGCTGGAATCTTTCGTACAGGCCGGTTTCGGGATTGTAAATAAAGTAACAGTTGGTAACAGGATAAGCAGAGGATAAATCGATTTTCTCGGCAACGATGGCATCTTCATACTGCTCTAAGGTATTGGGGGCAGAATCGGGTGCAAATTTGAAATGGTCCTCTTCTAAATATCCGTTTCTGTATTTGGTAGAATAGCCGTAATGGTCAATGGCTTTCATAATTCTTTCGGAACTGGTAAAGGCATTGTCCGTGGAGTTCTTAGCCGTATCCCTAAAGGTTGCTTTGCTGAAATCAATACAGTTGATATTCTGTGTATCCTCCCGTCCGATTACGTTATCAATATAAAAGGGTCCGCCAAAATGAATATAGATGGCATCCCATTCAAACGCCCAGTATACAAAGTAGTCGCGGCAACTGCGGATGTTTCCGATTTTTTCATAATCGTCCCAATCCTCCCAAATTGCCATAAGACGTGTCATGCTTCCTTCTACATTACATTCATAAAGGATATCCGCGTCTGAAAGGCCGTATTGGCTGGCGGTTTTGCTGTTGGGTACCATGATGGCGATAGGTCTCGTGTTGGCAGTTTCTTCGTCCACCCATTCGTTGGTCAACCGGCTGCGTACCATACCTTCAGCGGGAGGCAGGTCAGGCGCCGGAGTAGCGATTTCTTCATCAGCAACCGCTGTATCCTCTGCCGGCTGTGCTTCTTGCGTAGGATTGGTTATCGGGGCAGAGGTTGCCTCTTCCTTCTTTCCGCATCCGAATAATAAAAAGGATGAGGACAATGCAATCAGGAAAAGTACCTGTAATTTTTTCATGGAAAATCCTTCCTTTCCCAGATAAAAATCTGAAATTAAATGGTATAATGGTTCTGTTTTTGTATGTAAATCATAGGTAAAAGCCTATTTGATATGCCTGTAATTATACCATAATTAAAATAGCCAGTCACTAGCAAAAAATGTAAAAACCCTTACGAAATTATTAAGAATTTATTACGAATGGAGGTATTTGGACAAAAACAGGATTATATCCCTTTTATCTCTTGTGTAAAAGCGGCAAAAAGGGTAAAATATAAAGGATAACATGAAGTGCCGTTTGGGCAATGAATGAGAGACAATGAATTAAGAAAACAAGCGAGGGAATCGTATGAAAAAGATTATCGTGACCGGTTGCAACGGACAGCTTGGACGTGCAGTTAATTTGCAGCTGGGAGCCAATACGGATTTGGAATTTGTAAATACGGATGTTGGGGAACTTGATATTACCAACATCGATAAAGTTTTGGAACTGGCCAGGGAAGTAAAGCCCTATGCCATTATTAACTGTGCGGCGCACACTGCAGTGGATGCTTGCGAAACAGATGTGGACAATGCTTACAAAATCAATGCAATCGGCCCCAGAAACTTAAGTATTGCAGCAAGGGAAACCGGTGCGAAAATGGTGCATATTTCTACCGATTACGTATTTGACGGTAAAGGAACGAGACCCTATCTTGAATTCGACCCGACAGGTCCCCAGGGCGTATACGGTGCATCTAAGCTTGCCGGCGAACAGATGGTGAAGGAGTTTGCGGATAAGTATTTTATCATCAGAACGGCATGGCTGTATGGTGACGGTAAGAACTTTGTAAAGACCATGCTCAGATTATCCGAAACCAATGATAAGGTAAGAGTGGTTAATGATCAGTTCGGAAGTCCTACCAGTACCAAAGAACTGGCAGGTGCCATTGAACATTTATTGTTTACCGAGAATTACGGTTTGTTCCACGGAACTTGTGAAGGCAGCTGTAACTGGGCAGAATTTACCGAAGAGATCTTCCGCCTGGCAGGCAAGAAGACCGCAGTGGAAGCGATTACGACAGCGCAGTTCGGTGCCAAGGCTCCGAGACCGGCATACTCCATTTTAGAGAATTATATGCTGAAACTTACGACAGATTATATGTTTGCTGATTGGCATGATGCAATTGCTGAATACATCAAGTCAATGTAGTACGGGGGATGAAATGGGCTTTTTTGGAGAATTATTTGGAAATGTGATTTTTGTTTCGGCGGCACTTGGCTGGTTGATTGCCCAGGTGGTGAAGACGATTATTCATACGATTGTTACCAAGGAATTTGTGGCAGAGCGTTTGGTGGGAAGCGGCGGAATGCCCAGTTGTCATTCGGCGACGGTTTGTGCCCTTTCTGTAGCGACGGGGATGAAGTGCGGTGTATCCAGTCCTGAATTTGCAATTGCGGTAATGCTTGCAATTATCGTGATGTATGATGCGATGGGTGTCCGCAGGGAGACCGGTATCCAGGCCAAAGTGTTAAATGAAATGATTGAAATGTTTACCAATATGGGTAAAAAAATGAGCGCCGAAGAAAAACTGAAAGAGTTTATCGGGCATACACCCCTGCAGGTGCTTGTGGGAGCCATTCTTGGTATTATCGTGGCGATTGTGGTTGGAAATATCATGTAGGATATTACCACTTTTGGCGGTATTCAAGGGGCGTCATGTTTTCTGCCTTTTTAAATACCTTAATAAAATATCCGGAATCCTGGAACCCGCATTTTTGTGCAATGGTATCTACGGAATCATCACTGAAACGGAGCATGGACTTAGCATGGGAAAGCCTTTGATAAGTCAGTTCGTTTCCGATGGTGGTGCCGTAGATTTTTTTGTATTCACGGGAAAGATGGAACTTGCTGATGAAAAATTGTTCGGATAAGTCCTCCAGATTGATTTTTTCAGCATGGTGCTCTTTGAGGTAGGTATGAATCTGTTGTAATTTGTCCGGGATGGAATATTCTACCTGCTTTAGGGTTTCATTTTCGGTAAAGCAAAGGGTAATAATATCCGTAATTATTTTATTGGAGCTAAGCTCCATCAGAGGGCCCTTATTTTGGTGACAAAGGTAGAGTCCGTCCAAAAACTCCGTAAAGGGAAGGATGCTGCGGGGATGAAACAAATAGGAATTTCCCAGGTTTAAATAGGATTCATAAAAGGAACCGGCCTCCGCGCCGTTAAAGTGGACCCATTTCAGGCTCCAGGGGTGCTCTGCGCTGCTTTCGTGGAAATAAGGCTCGTTACAATTCAGCCAGACACAGTCGCCGGCACTGATGCGATGCTTGATTCCTCTGTAAGAGAGAAAACCTTCCCCTTCCAGAACCACAAAGAACAAAAAGGAGCTCAGGTTCTGCCTCTTACTGACGTGAGGCTCCAAGCTTTGCAGGGTTCCGACTTCCTGTACATACAGGTAATGTTTGCGGGCGTAGGAAGTGGGCGTGGATAAAATTCGTTGAGAGGATGATTTGGCCATTTGCGACTCCTTAATAAGCATAGCAAGATTTTACCATTTTTGGGCAAGATAATTAATTGATAGTTGTATTATACAATAGTATACTGCCTATTGGAATAGCAAAAAAAGACAAATTATCCAAAGGAGAATGAATATGAAGAATATAGCACTGATTACAGGTATTACCGGACAGGACGGTTCTTATCTGGCTGAGTTTCTGTTAGAAAAAGGATATGAGGTACACGGTTTAATCCGCCGTCATAGTATCAGTAATACTGCCAGAATTGACCACATTAGCGCAAATCCCGAGAACAAAGGAAAGTTTTTCCTTCATTTTGCAGATATGACCGACTCCAGCAATCTGATGCGTCTGATTGCGGAAATTAAGCCCACAGAGGTTTATAACCTTGCGGCACAGTCCCATGTAGGTGTTTCCTTTGAAGTGCCTGAATATACCGCGGAAGCAACCGGTGTCAGCACCTTGAAACTTTTGGAAGCAATCCGTGTAAACGGAAATAACTGCCGTTTCTATCAGGCTTCCACTTCCGAATTATTCGGCGGACTGCCGGAAACTGCGCCTCAGAGTGAAAAGACTCCTTTTTATCCTAAGAGCCCTTATGGTGCGGCGAAATTATATTCCTACTGGATTACCGTAAACTACAGAGAATCTTACAATATGTTTGCTTGCAACGGTATTTTATTTAATCATGAATCCCCCAGAAGAGGTGAGAACTTTGTTACCAGAAAGATTACCCTTGCCATTGCGAACATTATTGCCGGTAAGCAGGAAAAGCTTTCCCTCGGTAATATGAATGCAAAGCGTGACTGGGGATTTGCAGGGGATTATGTAAAGGGTATGTGGCTGATGCTGCAGCAGGATGCGCCCGATGACTATATGCTTGCAACCAATGAAACCCATACCGTAAGGGAATTTGTGGATGAGGCATTTAAAGAACTTGGAATTACCATCCGTTGGGAAGGTACCGGCGCTGACGAAAAGGGCTATGATGCGAAGACAGGCAGACTTCTCGTGGATGTAAATCCTGAGTTTTACCGTCCCGCAGAAGTAGAATTCCTTTGGGGTGATGCAACCAAGGCAGAGCAGACCATCGGATGGAAGAGAGATGTGGACTTTAAGGGACTGGTAGCCATGATGATGGATGCAGACCTTCGTGAAATTGCAGGCATGAGCAGTCAGGAATACAGAGAACAGAACGCGTAATTGAGACAGATGCGTAAAGAATAAAACGGTTATCGGAGCAAAACCTGAAAAGCCGGAATGATTTAGATAGAGGTGGATGGATATGATATCCGTTTTACTGATTTGGATTTATATGACGTTTACCTGTTATGTGATAGGTTTCGCATTGCTTTGCGGAATCTGTGACAAACAGGGTTATACCGTGAAAAAGGAGTGCAGTTATCTTTTTGCAGGGATAACTGCCGTTACGGTTTATGCACAATTTTTCAGTCTGGTTCACAAAGTGGCAGGGCTTTCGAATCTCATTCTTTTGCTGATTTGCGGGCTGTGTATTGTTTGGAAGAGAAAGCAGCTAAAAGAGCATTTGCAGGTGAAATTGGAGTGTTTGCAAGCGGAATCCGCCCTGATTAAACAGGCATTGTTACTGCTTTTGGTTTTAGTGTTTGCTTACGGTGCATCCACGGGGATTATTCATTACGACAGCGGTCTTTATCATGCACAAAGCATCCGCTGGATTGAAGAATACGGAATCGTGCCCGGGCTTGGAAACTTACATAGCCGTCTGGCTTATAACAGTTCCTCTTTTTGCCTGAGTGCACTGTACAGCTTTGCATTTCTGGGCGGGCAGTCGTATCACGCTGCCGCAGGATATCTGGCGTTACTACTGGCGGTCACCTGCGTGGAAGGTTTTACCCTTGCAAGGCTGAAAAAACCAAGGCTTTCCGATTTGGTGAGAGTCATGGCAGTGTATTATCTGCTGATTATTTTTGATGAGATGGTTTCTCCGGCATCTGATTATTTTATGGTGCTTTGCGTGTTTTTCCTGGTGATCTGTTGGCTTGATTTGCTGGCGGAAAAGGAAACATCTTACCTTCCCTACGGGCTTCTTAGTGTGCTGGGGGTATTTGTGGTAAGTGTGAAGCTTTCGGGTGCGGTGATTTTACTTTTGGTTTTGAAACCGGCCATTCAAATGATAAGAGAGAAGCGGGGGAAAGAAATTGCAGGATTTTTGGGACTCGGAACCATTACCATCCTGCCGTTTTTAATCAGAAATGTTGTGCTTTCCGGCTGGCTGGTCTACCCTTTTACCTTTATTGATTTATTTGATGTAGACTTTAAGATTCCCAAAGGAGTGGCCGAGTATGATGCCCGGGAGATTCAAGTCTGGGGAAGAGGCGTTTATGATGTGAGCCGGTTTGAAGAGCCGATTACGGGCTGGTTTGGAGAGTGGGTAGCCACTTTGGATAAAACCAACTTAGGTTTTCTGGGACTGGCACTTGCAGCGCTTGTACTGCTTGGAGGCATGATTTTGTTTGCCCTTGTGAAAAAGAAAAAGGAAATGACGGATTTTCTTTTGGTGGCGGGAACACTGGGCTGTTGCTTTTTGTTCTGGCTTACCAGCGCGCCGCTGATCCGCTATGGTTGTGTATATTTGTGGGTATTTCCCGTGCTGGTTTGGGGATATCTGTACCTGAAACTGACTGAGAGAGTGGATAAAGGGAAGCTTTATCTGGTAGTGGTGCTACTTCTTGGTTGCTACAAGATGGGGGCACTGGTAAAAGAGACGGTTACCTTCGGAACCACGGAATACTTCATCAGACAAAAAGATTACGAGAATTTTGAAACAATTCCTTATGAATTGCATGGATATACCTTTTATTATCCCGCAGAGGGCGACCGTACCGGGTATGATGATTTTCCCGCGGCGCCCATGAAGGCGGAGGATATTTTCAGGGGAGAGACCATAGAAGAAGGATTTAAAGATGTGGTGCATGACAGATAGCACCTAAGGAGAATTGGAGGAAGAAGCATGATTAAGAAGGAAGATAAAATTTATGTAGCAGGTCACAGAGGTCTGGTAGGCAGTGCCATTGTGAGAAACCTGCAGGCAAAAGGTTATCAGAATATTATCGGAAGAACCCATAAGGAACTGGATTTAACCAATCAGGCGGCAGTACGTGCCTTTTTTGAAGAAGAAAGACCGGATGTAGTGGTTTTGGCAGCGGCAAAGGTAGGCGGCATCAATGCCAACAACACAGCCCCTGCGGAATTTGCTTATGAAAACCTGCAGATTCAGTGTAATGTGATTGACTGCTGTCATCAGTATAAAGTAAAGAAATTATTATTCCTTGGAAGCACCTGTATTTATCCTAAAATGGCGCCTCAGCCCATTCCTGAGGATGCTCTCCTTACAGGTCCTTTGGAAGAAACCAACGAAGCATATGCCATTGCGAAGATTGCAGGGCTTGAAATGTGTAAGTTCTATAAGAGACAGTATGGTGATGACTTTATCAATTGTATGCCCACAAACCTTTACGGACCCCATGACAACTATGATTTGGCAGGCTCCCATGTAATGCCCGCTATGATCCGTAAGTTCCACGAAGCAAAGGTAAACGGTGCTCCGTCTGTAGAACTTTGGGGAACAGGTACACCCTTAAGAGAGTTCCTTTATGTAGATGATATGGCGGATGCCTGCGTGTTCCTTTTGGAAAATTACGACGGCGAGCAGCATGTGAATATCGGAACCGGTAAGGAAGTCAGCATCAAGCAGCTGGCTGAAACCGTTCAGCGGGTAGTAGGCTACGAGGGAGAAATTATCTGGAATACCGCTATGCCGGACGGAACCCCCAGAAAGCTTACCAACGTGGATAAGCTTCACGGCCTTGGCTGGCAGCATAAGGTAGACCTTGAAGAGGGCGTTAAGCTGGCTTATCAGTGGTTTAGGGAAAACGTGGATACGGCCAGATTATAAGAGATTCAGCCGGATGATAAGAGAATCATTGCTGATAAGATTAGATAAAAAAGAACCGACGAAGAGGTCCGGAGGCAGTTGCCTCCGGATTTTTTTGTAAGTTGTAACCTTTGTGCGCTTTGCGTTGTATAATTAGTGAAGGCCTTTGAAAAAAGAAATGAGAAGAAAGGGAGTACTCATGAGACAGCCCGTACAGATGCTGATAGAGCGTTATCAAAACAGTCTCTTTGTGGCAGCCTTTCAGATTTGTAAGAATCGGGAGGATGCGGAGGATGTTGTACAGGATACCTTTATTCAGTATATCGCAACCAAAAAGGAATATGAAAGTGAAGAGCATATACGCGCCTGGCTTTTGCGGGTGGCAATCAATAAAGCGAAAAATGTAAACTTAAGCTTTTGGCACCGGAACCGGCAGCCGTTAGAAGATTACATAGAAACCTTAACCTTTGAAACAAAGGAAGACGGGGAATTGTTTGAGACAGTGCTTCGTTTGCCGGAGAAGTACCGTATCGTAATTCATTTATTTTATTATGAAGAGTATTCGGTACAGGAAATCGCAGGAGTATTGAAACTAAGTGAAAGCAACGTGAAGGTGAGACTTACGCGAGGACGCAAAATGCTCAAAGATGCATTGAAGGAGGAATGGGAAGATGACAAATAAAGAAAAATATCAAAAGGCATTTTCGGTATTAAAACCCTCCGGAAATATCAGAATGGAGGATTTGAATATGAAGCGTTTTCATTTATCTAAAGTAGTGGCAGCGGCTGCCGCAGCCGTAATTTGTTTTGTGGCTTCTAACAGTATTTGTTATGCAGCAACGGGAAATACCTGGGTGGAAAAAATGGTGGTATTTTTCAACGGAGAAGCTGTGGAGACAGATGTGGAAGTGACTGATTTGGGAGATGGGAATTATTCCTATAGCATGGAAGTGCCGGATGATGAAGCACCGTCCGAAATTGCAATTGTATCTGACGGAAGCGGGAGAAATGTGACTTCTTTTGCAATTATGAAGGAAGAATCACCCTATCTTTCCGAGGAAGAAGGAGAAGTGTGGCTTTATTATCAGGAGGGTAAGGTGAACATTACAGAGGACTTTGCTGATGGGACAGCAGAAGGAACGATGTCTATGAACGGAAATGAATATCAGTACCATGTGTCCGGAACGGTAGAGGAATATGATATTTCCGTAGAGAGAAATCATGGTGATAAATCCTGCAATCAGACGTGGGAAAATTAAAGAAGTATTCGCATAAAAGATTCGAAATCAGTCAATAAGAAGTTGGTGAAAGCCAATAAAAGTCAATAAAAAAGATTGCGCATCTGAAAGGAACCGAAATGCCGGTCGGTTCCGTTCTACGCAATCTTTTTTGATGTATTTATGCTGTTTCTTCATTCATGAAGTTTTGTTTGCTGAAATAAAATACGCACATCAGTGCCGCAACGATAATAAAAGGAATCGCTCCCACAATTCCGGTAGGAGCCGGTCCTACGAAAGGATTTCCACCATCCGTGGTGAAATACATGCCGATGGCAGCGATGCTGTTAACAGCGCCGTGGCCGATAGCTGCCGGAATACAACTCTTTGTTTTCATGGCAACGTAGGATAAAAAGATGCCCATGACGATGCAGAAGCCGCACATGGCAGCAATGCCGGTAAAAGGAAAGCCGGGATAACCGGTTCCGTAGTTGTGCCCGATAGCAGTAAGGGGCGCGTGCCATAAGCCCCAGATGATACCGTTTACAAGTAACATAGGAAGTGCAGGAAGTTTCTTGGACATCTTAGGTAATAAGTAGCCTCTCCAGCCCCATTCTTCACCGAAACAGGTGAAAATATTTAAGATAGGTCCCAAAAGCAAAGCTTCCACAGCTTGTATAATCAGAAGTGTGGACAATGGCATGGGGATGGTATCCGCGTTTGCGCCGGCTTCCGCTAAAGTAGTAGCCATATAACTACAGCTTGCATCAAATTTATCCGGGAAAATCAGGAAATAAATAGCGGCCCCTACAAGAACCAAAAGCCCCGGTCCGAAGTAAGCCAGCAGATAGGTTTTGATATTTCCCTTGAAATTAGGACGGATCCATGCGTTTTCAAAGCCTTCCTTGGTAATCAGTCTGGTGAGCAGCACGCCAAGTGCAGGAAAAAACATTGCTGCAGCAATCAGAAGCTGGGCAACGGGTGCCAGTGTAGCACTGAGTGCTTCATTGTTCATAATGGGGTAAATTACCAGAAAGCAGTAAGCACAGGTCATTCCGAAGGTAAGTGCCAGATACAGAATAATCCGCTTGGTTTCTGATTGTTTGTTGTTGGTGTTTGTGGTTTCCATAAATAATCCCTTTCTTATTTATACTTAACGGCAGTTCCGTATGCGACTACTTCTGCAGCACCCTGCATAACGGAAGAAGAACCGTATTTAATGTTGACAACGGCGTCGGCACCCAGTGCTTCCGCTTCATCCACCATACGCTTGGTGGCAATCTGTCTTGCGGTATTTAACATATCGGTGTATCCTTCAATTTCGCCACCTACCAATGTTTTCATACCAGCCATAAAATCTCTTCCGATATTTTTGGAATAAACAACGGTTCCTTTCACGATTTCAAGTGCTTCCAGTTCCTTTCCGGGAATGTAATCAATACTTACGAGCTTCATATTCTTCTCCTCCTTCAATTTGTTTCATTCTGTCTTTTAATGCTAATAAGATACCTATGATGCTGGCAGCCGGGAAGGCTATGATGATAATCACAATGGCCGTGGGGATTGGGTCCACGGTGTTTGCCCAAAGAATCAGACCGATTACCGCAACCATTACCAAAATCATAACCAGGGCGGCAATGATGGGGGCCTTCCGGTTTTTGTCGGTGTGAGTAATGTTCATAAAACGTACCCCTTCTTTTTCCATTTGTTCCATTAACAAAAGGTAACTGTCCGTATCCAGCGTATCCAGCTGCGCACCGCTTTCCATAAGCGTGGTACAAACGGATTTGCTTTGATTTAAATTATGTTCCTCCCGTTCCAAATAGATGATATGACGTTTCATACAATCTTCCAGGGTAAGGATTCCTTTTTGCAGGTTGGATATCTCTTCAATGGGAACGGAGAGCTGCCGGAGCAGTTTGATTTTGCGGAGCGATTCTACATCTTCATCAGAATATTCGCGGTAACCGTTTTCGGCATTTCGCACCGGGGATAAAAGCCCCTTGTCTTCATAAAAGCGGATATTCTTTTTGGTGATGCCCACAAGCTCCTCCACCTTGTTAATTTTCATCCGGAAATTCCTTTCCGCAAGCTGAAATTGTTAAGTGAATTTTGGTAATTTTGCTTGCTTACTGAATTGATTTTAAACCTTCCATAAGGGGGAAGGTCAAGGGATAATTAAAATTTTTTTTTGTTTTTCTTATATTTATTTAGAAATATGTTATAATTTGGTACTAGAATTGCAATATGAGGAGGACAATATGTTAAAAGAAGAGAAAGTAATCAAAATCTTATGTATCATTGAAATAATATGCTCCGTGATAGTTGTGCTTATTGCAAAGAGAGAGTTGGAATTTTTCTTTTGCGGAATAATTCCCATGTGTTTTGCAATATGTTTTATGCTGAATTACAAACCGGTTGTTGGGCTAATGGCTTTTGTCACGTATGCATTAGGAAGCGGCTTTCTTTTTTTGCCAAGAGCATCCGTACCGAAAGTGTTGATGTTTTTTGCGCTGGGAAGTTCGATTATCGGTTTATTTATTTCATTTAAAAAATGGCAGAGAGAAAAAAGAGAAGACCCTGAAAATAAAATATTCCGATTGGAGCCGCCGGAGCAGGGGGGCATCAGAACAGAAAAACAGGAGAGTCGTCGTCGAGCGTTTGGCTGGTTGAATGTGACGGAAAGCGGAAAAAAACGAAACTACGCGGATTGGAAAAACTTTTTGCTCAGTCGTACCTATCAGGACATGCGTTTGGAAAAAGAGTTTCAGAACCAAATGAGTGAGACCTTACGAAAAATTCAGATTGATATGGGAGTAGAAAAAATGCTGATAACCGAAGTAGAAACACTACGTAGCATTCGGCCTCTGGAAAGAGGAGATAAACGTTATGACCTGTTGGAAGAGAGTATTCGTCAGGCAGGTGAAAATCGCCGGGAGTTTCTCCAAAAGAACCGTAAGGACAGTAAACTCATTAAGGGGTTGATTGTGGCAAGTGCAATCCTGGGAATTGCTTATATGGTGTATTTGGTATGGGATATATTTAATTAGTGGAACGAAATAAATAGTTTGTAATAAAATTTGTGCTTGAAGAATCCCATTTTTGGGATTCTTTTTACTTAGAGTTTTTTAATGCGCTTCCTTGTTCACAAAATGGGTTTCTGTCTTGGAGTACATGATTTTCTGTGAGTGGTACAAACCATAATAACCGGAAAGCATGTAACTGACAGCGATGGTGGTTAAGTAGTACGGCATTCCTTCAAATCCGAATAATTCGAAAGAAATAAGAAGGGAGGTAATGGGGCAGTTGGTAACGCCGCAAAACAGTCCCACCATACCACAGGCTGCAACCAGCGTCACCGGCAGTCCGAGGATGGGAGCAAGTACACATCCGAAAGCAGCACCGATACAAAGGGAAGGGATGATTTCTCCGCCCTTAAAGCCGGCACCCAAGGTAACCGAGGTGAAAATGATTTTCAGCAGGAAAGCATAGGGGACAACCTGTTCCGTGTGGAAAATCTGTTCAATGATGTTCTGGCCGGAGCCTAAATAAAAATCAGTCCGGAAAATCAGTGTCAGTAAAATCACGAGAATACCCGCAACAAAAATCCGCCAATAGGGGTTTTTGATGAAATGCTTATAAAGGGTTTCAGCGGTGTGCAGGAAAATACAAAATACAATACTGATACCGCCCACCAGCGCGCCGAACAGAATGAATTTAAAAAAGTTAACCGGGTCAATTGCAGGAATCGTCGCCACGGAAAAGGCTTCCGGCTCTACCTGCAGCAGAGTTGCCACAAAGTGGGCAATCATGGAGGCGGTCACGCAGGGCACCAGGGCGGAATAATGCATGATACCGATACTGATGACCTCTAACGCAAAAATGGCAGCAGCCATGGGTGTGCCGAAAAGCGCGGAAAAGCCGGCGCTCATACCGCACATGATAATAATTCTTTGGTCGTTTTCGTTTAATTTGATAACCTTTCCGAGGGCGTTTGAAATACTTCCGCCCAGCTGGATGGCAGCCCCTTCTCTTCCGGCAGAACCGCCGAACAGATGGGTAAGCACCGCGGAAATAAAGATAAGCGGTGCAGTCTTTAGCGGAATATTTGCGGAAGAATGGATGGAAGAGATGACCAGATTGGTGCCTCTGTCGTCATCATTTTTAAAAAACTTATATAAAAAGACGATCAAAAGTCCGGCAACGGGAAGCAGTAATAAAATATAAGGATGATTTCCCCTGAAGGTACCGGCCCACACAAGGGCATGCCCGAACAGGGAGCTGACAAGGCCTACCAGCAAACCGATGCCGGTGCTGATGAGCAGCCATTTTAACAGGATGCCGATGGTTGCGAGACTCTTTTTATAATAATTTTTGAGCATTTCTTTGGCTTGCTGCATAAGAACTCCTTTTTCTGACCGTATGGGAAGTGTGCTTCATTGCAAAAAACGGTTTTACATTGATTTCAGTATAAGACAAGAGATTAAAAACTACAATTAAAAGTAGAAAGAAAAATTTATAAAAATTTGAGATTTCTTCATTGCTTTTTTATGGAATAATTAAAATGTTTGTGCTAAAATAAAAAACGATATGTAATAATAGCCATAATTTGTGCTGATAACAGTTTGACGGAGCGAAAAGATGAGAATTGGATTTGATAACGAAAAATATTTACAGATGCAGTCAGAGCATATTGAAGAGAGAATTAACAAATTCGGTGACAAATTGTACCTGGAATTTGGTGGGAAATTATTTGATGATTTCCATGCGTCCAGAGTGCTTCCGGGGTTTGAACCGGACAGTAAGCTCCGTATGCTGATGAAACTTTCTGACAGGGCTGAAATTGTAATTGTAATAAATGCAGCCGATATTGAAAAGAATAAAATCAGGGGCGACCTTGGCATTACCTATGATGTGGATGTTCAGCGTCTGATTAAAGAATTTGAAGACAGAGGTATTTATGTGGGCAGCGTGGTACTGACCCATTATGCCGGTCAGCTCCGTGCAGCGGAATTCAAAGAAAGACTGGAAAAGAAAAATGTCAAGGTTTACCTGCATTATACCATTGAAGGATATCCTGCGAATATTCCGCTCATTGTCAGTGATGAGGGCTTTGGCAAGAATGAATATATTGAAACCACGAGACCTCTTGTGGTGGTGACGGCGCCCGGTCCCGGCAGCGGAAAGATGGCAACCTGCTTATCCCAGCTTTATCATGATAATAAGCGCGGCATTAAGGCCGGTTATGCGAAATACGAGACATTCCCTATTTGGAATATCCCCCTGAAGCATCCCATCAATCTGGCGTATGAAGCGGCTACCGCAGATTTGAATGATGTGAATATGATTGACCCCTTCCATTTGGAAGCTTATGGGGAGACCACGGTAAATTACAACCGTGACATTGAAATTTTCCCCGTGCTGAATGCGATTTTTGAAGGAATCTACGGAGAGAATCCTTACAAGTCCCCGACGGATATGGGCGTAAATATGGTGGGGAACTGTATCATAGATGATGAAGCCTGCAAGGAAGCATCTTATATGGAAATTATCCGCAGATATTATGCGGCTAAGACCGGTGTTGTGGATGGTAAATCCAAAGAAAACGACGTGTACAAAATAGAACTTTTGATGAATCAGGCCAAGATTACCACGGATGACCGTAAGGTAACCGTTGCGGCCAAGAGAAGGGCAGAAGAACTTGGCGTTCCCTGTGCGGCAATTGAACTTGCGGACGGAACCATCATTACTTCTAAGACCACGGATCTTTTGGGTGCGTCTGCAGCCCTGTTGTTAAATACATTAAAGTTCTTGGGAGAGGTAGATGATGACGCCCATTTGATATCTCCCGAAGCCATTGAGCCTATCCAGGAACTGAAGACGAAATATCTGGGCGGTAAAAACCCCCGTCTCCATACAGACGAAGTTTTAATTGCACTTTCCATTTCAGCCCTTAACGATGCAAATGCAAGGAAAGCATTGGAACAGCTGCCGAAGCTGAAAGGCTGTCAGGTGCATACCTCTGTTATGCTTTCGGAAGTGGATATTAAGACGTTTAAGAGATTGGGCGTGGATTTAACCAGTGAACCGATTAAAAAAGGAAAGAGTAGTATTTAAATGAGTGAAAACAATTTGAACAAATTTGACGGAGGCCAGAACGGCGCAGGTCATGGAAGCAATGGAAACCAGTCCGGTGGCCAGGGTGGTCCCGGAAGCGGTAAAAACCCCAAGAAACAAAGTGTCATTTTATTTTTGATTGCAGCACTTGTGACCCTTCTTTTCATGAGCAGTTTCATGAAGATAATTGCGGGGGAAACAGAAAAAGAAATCAGTTACAATGAATTTGTGGAGATGCTGGAATCCGGCAAGGTGGAATCCGTCGAGATTGCCTCCGACCGTGTACTGATTACACCGGTTAGCGAAAAGAAGGAACCGAATATTATGAACCTTCTTTACGGCAATGGTCCGACGATGACCTACTTTACCGGCCGGATAGAAGATGACGACACCATTACCCAAAGGCTTCTTGAAAATGATGTGCCTGTAAAGGGGCAGGTGGCTGACGGTTCCAGCATGGTTATCAGCTTTTTACTGACCTATGTAGTGCCGATTCTGCTGATGTGGGTACTTCTTAGCTTTTTGTTCCGTAAAATGTCTAAGGGTGGCGGCCCCATGGGTGTCGGCAAGAGTAATGCTAAGGTTTATGTCCAGAAGGAGACAGGGATTTCTTTTAAGGATGTAGCCGGTGAAGATGAAGCCAAAGAATCCCTTCAGGAAGTAGTGGATTTCCTGCATAATCCCGGTAAGTATGCCAAAATCGGTGCGAAGCTTCCCAAAGGTGCCCTTTTGGTAGGACCTCCCGGTACCGGCAAGACATTACTTGCCAAGGCCGTGGCAGGCGAGGCGAAGGTTCCCTTCTTTTCCCTGTCCGGTTCTGATTTTATTGAATTATATGTTGGTGTAGGTGCTTCCCGTGTAAGGGATTTATTTAAGGAAGCAACCAAGAATGCACCTTGTATTATCTTTATTGATGAAATAGATGCCATCGGACGAAGCCGTGACAGCAAGTACGGCGGCGGAAACGAAGAAAGAGAGCAGACCTTAAACCAGCTGCTTTCCGAAATGGATGGTTTTGATACTTCCAAGGGTATTTTGGTACTTGGTGCCACCAACCGCCCTGAGATTCTGGATAAAGCGCTCCTTCGTCCGGGCCGTTTTGACAGAAGAATTATCGTAGATAAGCCCGACTTAAAGGGCCGCGTAGAGATTCTCAAGGTGCATGCCAAGGATGTACATTTGGATGAAAGCGTGGATTTGGATGCCATTGCCCTTGCCACCAGCGGTGCGGTAGGTGCGGACCTGGCTAATATGATTAACGAAGCAGCCATTAATGCCGTTCAGCACGGAAGGGAATATGTATCCCAGAAGGATTTATTTGATGCAGTAGAGCAGGTACTGGTTGGTAAAGAGAAGAAAGACCGTATCATGAGCCAGGAAGAGCGTAAGATTGTTTCTTATCATGAGGTTGGTCATGCACTGATCAGTGCCCTTCAGAAAAACTCTGAGCCCGTTCAGAAGATTACCATTGTCCCCAGAACCATGGGAGCCCTTGGTTATGTTATGCATGTGCCGGAGGAGGAAAAATATCTCCAGACAGAAGCAGAGCTTCACGACAGACTGGTGAGCCTTCTTGGCGGCCGTGCCGCAGAAGAAATCGTATTCGGTAATGTAACCACCGGTGCTGCCAACGATATCGAGCAGGCAACCAATATTGTTACCAATATGATTACCCGTTTCGGTATGAGTAAGCGTTTCGGACTGATGGGCCTTGCTACCATTGAACATGAATATTTGGGTGGCGGCGCGAGACTGACCTGTAGTGACAGGACAGCGGCAGATGTGGATACGGAAGTCATGGAAACCTTAAAGGCATGCTACGACGAAGCCAAGGAACTTCTTTCCGGCAACCGTGAACTGATGGATAAGCTGGCAGCCCATCTGATTGAAAAAGAAACCATCAGCGGCAAGGAATTTATGAAGATTTACCGTCAGGAAAAAGGAATTCCCGAGCCTGAGGAAGAAGATAAAGAGAAGGCGAAAGCAGAAGATACAACCGCTGAAACAACAGCGGAAGCATCAGAAGAAGCATCAGCGGATACAACGGCTGAAGCGTCTGTTGAAGGAGATGCGGAAAGTGCTGTTGAAGAGGACGCGGGAACGGGAGCTGAAGTCCCTGCGACTGATGAGGCAGAAACTGATACGGAAAATTCTCCGGAAGACATACAGCCTTCCTTTGGTGAAACCTTTGCTGACAGACTGGGAAATCAGAATGCCGATGCAAAACCCAAAGGACGCTTTTCGGGAACGGATATGCTGTAAAATAACCTTTAAAAGTTGATAGGATAATGTTATGATTATGATGAAAAGGATTCTTAAAATAAGAATCCTTTTTCTTATATGAGTTGGGAGAAGGGAATAATGAAAACAAGGATATTTTTGGGGATATGTGTGAGCGCTTTGTTCTTATTAAGCGGATGCGGCGGAAAAAATCCTTTCGGGATAGAAGAGATTGTGCAAGAGTCTGAGTCGGCTTATACCTGTACTTATGATGGGGTGAAGCATGATTATATTTTGGATTTGCCGGAAGCAACTAAGAATGCACCTTTGGTGGTGATGCTTCATGGATATGGAAACACAGCAGAAAGTTTCCGGAGTATGGTTCATTTTGAAGACGATGCAGTTCCTTGCGGATACGGGGTAGTTTATGTGACCGGTGCGCCGGCGCCCAATGATGCAACCGCCTCTACGGGCTGGAATTCCGGACTTGGAAACGAAGGAAACAAAGATGTAGATTTTTTAGTGGAATTAACCAAGTATTTGCAAAGAGAATATGGTTTTGATAAGAAAAGAACTTTTGCGGTAGGATTCAGTAACGGCGGATTTATGACACATCGGCTGGCAATGGAGGCTGCCGATACTTATACTGCCGCAGTCAGTGTGGCGGGAATGATGCCGCAACAAATTTGGGAAAATGCAAATGGGCAAAACGATATAAGTTTTTTCCAAATTACGGGAGAAAAGGATGATGTAGTGCCGAAAGACAGGGACGGCAGTGCGAAGTTTGCGAAGTCCCCTGCAATCGAAACGGTGATGGAATACCTGGCAGAATCTGCCGGATTAACAGAAGTAGAGACTGCGGAAATCGGGAAAGCCTCTGAATTGCTGAAATATACCAAAGCCGGTGATAAGAAGCAGGTGTGGCATCTCTGGGTGAAGGATGGACGTCACTCCTGGCCGGATGAAGCCATAACCGGAATTGATGTGAATGCGTTGATACTGGAGTTTTTGGATACGCAAAAATAAGCAGCCGGTTTTGGTGCCATCAAAAAGTGAGGGAGAAATACAGATGAATTTTATTGGGTATATCTTTATCGGAATTATTATATTGATTTTTGCCGCAATCTATCTGTTGTATGTGCTGACCTACCTGGGCACTGCGAAGTTGTATAGGCAGGCTGAAAGGGGAACTGCGGTAATTCTGGAAGATTTGGGTGATATGAGATTGAAAACGGGAAGTGCAACCATCGGGGTGCCCAGATATCGCACCTATCACAAATATCTGGTTTCCTTTTGGGTGAACGGAACAGAGTATACGAAAGAAGCGGAACTGAAAAACCGTAAGCTGGCGGTAGGCGAGCAGGTAGAGGTTAGATATGAAATTTCGCGAAAAGGCGAGATGGACCTGGTTTCGGAGGCGTATCTTTGTTGGAGCCGGGAAATGGCGATCGGCTATACCCTGGGGCTGATACTTGGCATTGTACTTGCAGTCTTGAAAGCAAATGATGTGATTTAGAAAGGGTAATTTATGTTTGATATTCAAGAAGAACTGAAAAAACTTCCCGGGCAGCCGGGGGTTTATATCATGCATGATGAAGCGGACAATATTATTTATGTGGGAAAAGCCATAAATTTGCGCAATCGTGTACGTTCCTATTTCAGAGCCAACATCGGCCGGGGACCTCAGATTGACAAGATGGTCAGTTTGATTGCACGTTTTGAGTACATCGTAACAGATTCGGAGTTAGAGGCACTGGTGCTGGAAAACAACCTGATTAAGGAGCACAGCCCCAAGTACAATACTTTGTTGAAGGATGATAAAACCTATCCTTATATCAAGGTGACCATGGGGGAGGAGTATCCCAGGGTGCTTTTTTCCCGCATGATGAAAAAGGATCACTCTAAATATTTCGGGCCATATACCAGCGCGGCGGCAGTGAAGGATACCATTGAGCTGATTAATAAATTGTATCAGCTTCGTACCTGTAACAGAAATCTCCCCAAGGATTGCGGCAATGACAGAGCCTGCTTAAATTACCATATTAAGCAGTGTCTGGCCCCCTGTCAGGGAAATATTTCCAAGGAAGCCTACGCGGAAAATGTGAAAAAGGCCCTGGATTTCTTAAACGGAAGTTATCAGGCAACCCTTAAGGAATTAGAGAAAAAGATGCAGCAGGCTTCCGATGATTTGGAATTTGAAGAAGCCATCCGCTACCGTGATTTGTATAACAGCGTAAAGCAGATTGCGTCCAAACAAAAAATTACGGACTCCGACGGAGAGGATAAGGATGTGATTGCCCTTGCAAGTGATGAAAACGATGCAGTGGTGCAGGTGTTTTTTGTGCGCGGCGGTAAGTTAATCGGGCGGGAACATTTTTATATGACGCATGTGTCACAGACGCCCCGAGGACAGATTCTGCTTGATTTCGTGAAACAGTTTTATGCGGGGACACCTTTTATCCCCAGGGAACTGATGTTGCAGGAAGAAATAGAGGATGTAGAAGTCATAGAGCAGTGGCTGACGAAGCGCAAGGGCGCCAGGGTTTATATCCGTGTGCCCAAAATCGGCAGCAAGGAAAAATTGGTGGAGCTGGCAGCGAAAAATGCCCATCTGGTTCTCAGTCAGGACAAAGAAAGAATCCGCAGGGAAGAAGGCCGTACCATCGGCGCAGCCAAGGAAATCGGTCATCTTTTGGGACTTAATGATGTAAGCCGTATGGAAGCTTACGATATTTCCAATATCAGCGGTTTTGCCAATGTAGGTTCCATGGTGGTTTATGAAAAAGGAAAACCCAAGCGCAGTGATTACCGTAAATTCCGCATCAAGAGCGTCACGGGACCGGATGATTACGCCTGCATGAAGGAAGTGCTCACCAGGCGTTTTACCCACGGTATGGAAGAGAAGAAGGAACTTGCCGAAAAAGAGATGGACAATGAGTTCGGCAGTTTTACCAAGTTTCCGGACCTGATTATGATGGACGGCGGAAAGGGGCAGGTGAATATTGCCCTTAGCGTGCTTGCGGAGCTGGGGATTAACATTCCTGTTTGCGGTATGGTAAAGGATGATAACCACCGCACCAGAGGGCTTTATTTTGAGAATCAGGAGATTCCCATAGAAAGGGACAGCGAAGGTTTTAAACTGATTACCCGTATCCAGGATGAGGCCCACCGCTTTGCCATTGAGTATCACCGTTCCCTTAGGAGTAAGTCTCAGGTGAAGTCCGTGCTGGATGAAATTCCCGGCGTGGGTCCTGCCAGACGGAAAGCCCTGATGAAGCATTTTAAGTCAATTGAGGAAATAAAAAGTGCCGATGTGGAAACCCTTGCCAAGGTGCCGGAAATTCCGGAGCATATTGCAAAGGGGATTTACGAATTTTTCAGAAAAGAGGAATAAACAATGAATATCGCAGTTTTGTCGGATATCCACAGTAACCATACGGCGCTGGAAGCGTGTCTTGATTCTTTCAAGAATAAAGAGATTGATGCCTATATTTTTCTGGGGGATTATATCGGGGAGTTTCCCTGTCCGGAAAGGACGTTGGATAAGCTTTATGCCCTGCAGAAGGAGATACCCTGTTACATCCTCAGAGGGAATAAAGAAGAATATCAGATGAGGGGAATCGGAGGCGAAAATCCTGCCTGGGACCCTTATCCCAGTACCATCGGGATGATCCGTTATGGTTTCAGACATACCAGGGAAACGGATTTAACCTATTTTGAGAAGCTTCCTACCACTATGCGGGTGGAATTTGAAGGGCTGCCTGCGCTCCGGATTTGTCACGGTTCACCCAGAGCCGTGAGGGAAGATATTATTCCGGGAAATCCCGTAAACGAAGAGATTTTTGCGGAAGTTGAAGAGGACTATATCCTGTGCGGACACACCCATCGGGTAGTTCGCGAGAAGGAGCACGGGAAAACCGTTTTAAATCCCGGTTCCGTGGGACTTTCCTTAGATGGCAGCGGTTGTGCCCAGTGCATGATTCTTCACGGGAAAGACGGCGCATGGGAGCCGGAGTATTTGTCCATACCTTATGATACATCAAAGGTGATTGAGGAAATGAAAAGCGAGAAGCTTTATGAACAGGCGCCCTATTGGACCAAGGTGACGGAGAGCCTATTGAAGGGAGGCGACCGCTCCCACGGTGTGGTTTTAAGCAGAGCCATGGCGCTGTGTGAAGAGCAGACGGGAGTTTGCAACTGGCCGGAGATTCCGGAAAGTATCTGGAAACAGGCCTATGAAGAAGTCATATTTTGATAAAAAGAGCGAGATTTTCTATTTTTACTTTTTGGGGTGTCGGGCTGTTAGACAAATCTTGCTAATGTAAGTCAAGTACTTTTTAAAAGTTTTTGAGAAAATTTTTATTCCTAAAAATGGGTAACTTTAATAAACCTACCTATTGTAGATTTTTGAAAAATATATAATAATGTAATCAGATTTACTGTTCGAGT
>JAFZDQ010000079.1 GCA_017561085.1 Lachnospiraceae bacterium | reverse complement strand
GGGACTCGAACCCTCGGCCTCCAGAGCCACAATCTGGCGCGCTAACCAACTGCGCCATACCCACCATAATGTGCTCGAAGGGATTCGAACCCCCGACCCACGGCTTAGAAGGCCGTTGCTCTATCCAGCTGAGCTACGAACACATATGCTCTAATGCATGTCTCACTAGTTGTGAGAAAGCGGGTGATGGGAATCGAACCCACGTATCCAGCTTGGAAGGCTGGTGTTCTACCATTGAACTACACCCGCGTATCTATTGAAGCGTTGTAAATCGGGGTGACAGGATTCGAACCTGCGACCCCCTGGTCCCAAACCAGGTGCTCTAGCCAAGCTGAGCCACACCCCGCTGTTCTATGTCCTATGCGCACTCACACAACGCAAGATATATTATATTAGATGCGTTTGCTTATGTCAACAAGAAATTTAAAAATTTTCAGAAAGATTTTTATATATTTTTTTCGGACGGTTTTAGGCTGTTTTTGACCGGAAAGACTTGAAAAGAATATTTGAATACGTATAATGATATATGTTCGTAAAAGAAAGGAAAATGAGTGATGGAAAAAAGCGCAGTGATGAAAGAAAATAAGATGGGCGTTATGCCGGTAGACAAATTATTGATCAGTATGTCATTTCCCATGATGATGTCGATGCTGGTACAGGCCTTATATAATATAGTAGACAGTATTTTTGTATCCAGGATTAATGAGGATGCGCTGACAGCGGTATCCTTGGCATTTCCCCTGCAATCCCTGATGGTGGCAATCGGTGTGGGAACCGGAGTGGGTGTCAATGCACTTTTGTCCAGGTCTTTAGGAGAGCGGGAATTCGAAAAAGTAAATAAGGTGGCCGCGAATGGTATCTTTTTATCCTTTTTAAGTTATCTGTTGTTTTTGGTAATCGGACTTGTGGCGGTGAATCCTTTTTATGTCAGCCAGACCAAGGACGCAGAAATATTACTTTATGGGAAAGAATATATGACGGTGGTTTGCTGTTGCAGCTTTGGTATGTATGGGCAGTTTATTTTTGAGAGGTTGCTTCAATCTACCGGTAAGACGGTTTATTCCATGCTGACCCAGCTTGCGGGAGCAGTCATTAATATTATTTTGGACCCGATTTTGATTTTCGGTCTTTTCGGCTTGCCTGCCATGGGCGTAACCGGTGCGGCGGTTGCTACGGTAATCGGACAGGTATGTGCGGGTCTGTTGGCACTTTATATTAATAAGAAAAAGAACACGGAAGTGAAGATTTCCTTCCGGGGCTTTCGGCCGGATAAAGAAATCATTAAAAATATTTACAAAGTGGGATTTCCTTCCATTGTCATGCAGTCAATCGGCTCCGTGATGACTTACGGACTGAACCGGATTTTACTGGTATTTACCTCTACCGCAGCAGCAGTATTCGGTGTGTACTTTAAATTACAGAGTTTTGTGTTTATGCCCGTGTTCGGATTAAACAACGGCATGGTTCCCATTGTGGCCTTTAACTATGGTGCAAGGAATAAAGAAAGAGTTGTGAAAGCAATTAAACTGAGCATATACTATGCAGAGGCAATTATGGCGGTAGGATTTTTGATTTTCCAGATTTTTCCCAGACAGTTGTTTATGCTGTTTGATGCTTCGGATGTGATGCTTTCTCTTGGTGTGCCTTGTCTTCGGATTATCAGCATCAGCTTTTTGTTTGCGGGCTTTTGTATTATTTGCGGCAGCGCCTTCCAGGCTCTTGGAAACGGCGTGTACAGCATGGTTGTGTCTATCGCAAGACAGTTGTTCGTGCTGTTGCCGGTGGCGTACCTTTTATCCATGCTTGGAAACGTGAACTTTGTTTGGTGGTCCTTCCCCATTGCGGAACTCATTTCGGTAACCCTTTCCGTTTACTTCTTAATCCGGATTAACAAAAAGATAATCAGCCGGATCGGAGAAGAGCGAAGCGCAGGCGTAGCTGCGGCCGGCGAAAAAGGGGAAATGTAAGTTTTAAGTCCAAGGAAATGTGGCCGGCGGAGCCACGGAAAGAAATTGACATTACCGCCGGGAAATGTTAGGATGATAAAGTATGAAAACGCGGGTGTGGTGGAATTGGCAGACACGATAGATTTAGGTTCTATTGGGCGACCGTGCAGGTTCAAGTCCTGTCACCCGCATAAGATAAGACTTCTCAAGGAATGTGATTTTTTGGGAAGTCTTTTTTGTAGCTATGTTAATAAAGGATTCTAAGGACTTGGATGAGTTTATGGATACATATGATGTTGCGGCAATTACCAAGGAATATTGATATATTATTCTGAACTGCTATTTTAGTGAGGGAGTGTATGATGATTAGTTACGTTGAGTTAGTAAATAATTTATCGGATAATCCGCGTGATATCAGTACGAAACCTATAACCAACAGAGTAGGTAAGTGGTTTTATGCATATGCTGAAGGTGGAAGTGTTATAGTTGATGTGGCAAAGGAACATACACCGAAATGTTCAATTAGTAAGCCGAGAATATTGTTTGAAAAAGAAATGGAAGAGATATATGAGTTGTATCTTTTGAGAAAACAAGGACATTCGGTATCAAGACAAGCAACTGATATTACCATGAACCAAGTATATTGGTATGGGATATTTGATGATATGGGGTTATAGCTTACTACAATAATGAAAGACAAATTTGAGGTGGTGTGATACTATGAAAAGAATACTCATAATGGACGAGGAAAATTACTCACTCGATTTAGAGGAAATTTATCGAGTGGCTGTAAGAGGAATTGTTTTTATTGGTGGAAAACTATTGATGATTGAAAATGACTTTGGAGAAG
Source organism: Lachnospiraceae bacterium (assembly GCA_017561085.1). Classification (GTDB taxonomy): domain Bacteria; phylum Bacillota; class Clostridia; order Lachnospirales; family Lachnospiraceae; genus Suilimivivens. The sequence continues at coordinate 10,746 of JAFZDQ010000079.1, read as the reverse complement.
TTAAACTGCCAGGTGGGGGAATAGATAGTGGAGAAGATGATTACAAAGCACTAGTACGAGAGGTAAAAGAAGAAACGGGATATGATGTAATTTTGGAATCAATAGTACCATTTGGAGAAATAGAAGAAAAGAGACTATCCGTGCACGAACCGATGATATGGCATCAAATCAGTCGATTGTATTTTTGCGATGTGTATCCAGAGAAAGGGATATGTGATTACACAGAAAATGAGAAAAAATATGGATTTAAACAAGTACTGTATACTTTAGATGAAGCATTGGAAAAGAATAGAATAATGCTTGAAAAAGAGGGAAAACAAGCTTGGAATCAGAGAGAATACAAAACGCTATTGCTGATACGAGAACATTTAAGGAATGTATAAAAATTGTGTTAAGCAAGCACAACTTTCAGTTCGCCGAAGAAAACTCTTTCGCTTTGTAAAAGTCTTGCGGCGGTTTTGTTACACTTGTAGATGATGCACAGCGAGCCAACCCGCAGCATAGAAAGGAAACCAAATGACAGACAAAGAAACCAGACTTGGGACGGAAAAAATAGGAAAGCTCATGCTTGCCATGGCGATTCCTTCCGTCATCGCCCAAATGATTAATATTTTATACAGTATCGTTGACAGGATTTATATCGGTCACATTAAAGGCATCGGAACGGAGGCCCTAACCGGCGTGGGCGTGGCCTTTCCCATCGTGATTTTGGTATCGGCTTTTTCTGCTTTTGCGGGAGCCGGCGGAGCGCCATTAGCGTCCATATGGCTGGGCAAAGGAGAGCGGGAGAAGGCAGAGAAAATTCTGGGCAACTGCGTCAGTCTGCTTTTGTTTTTCACGGTAATTCTGATGGCGTTTTTTTACGCCTTCCAAAGGCCCCTTTTATATTGGTTCGGCGCCAGTGATGCCACCATTTCTTATGCGTCCGAGTATGTGATGATTTATCTTGCGGGCACCGTTTTTGTGCAGCTTTCGCTGGGACTGAATACGTTTATTATTTCCCAGGGGCAGTCAAGAATTGCCATGATGTCCGTGTTAATCGGGGCAATTGCCAATATTGTTTTGGACCCGGTTTTCATCTTTTTATTCGGTCTTGATGTAAAAGGTGCGGCCATAGCAACCGTGATTTCCCAGGCCTTAAGCGCAGTTTGGACGGTAGGATTTCTGGTATCAAAGAAATCCACCCTGACGATTAAAATAAAGGCTATGAAGCCTGATTTTTCCATCATCGGAAAAGTGATGGCCCTTGGCGTTTCGCCTTTTATCATGCGGGCCACAGAGAGCTTAATCAGCGTGGTTTTAAACAGCGGCCTGCAACGATACGGCGGAGATTTGTATGTAGGTTCCTTTACCATCATGCAAAGCGTCATGCAGATGCTGACGGCGCCTTTAGGCGGCTTTACCCAAGGGGTACAGCCTATTATCAGCTACAATTTCGGTGCCGGTAATTTTGAACGGGTAAAGAAAGCCTATCGGAGCATGATTGGTATATGCTTTGCCGTTTCCGCGGCGGCTACCCTGCTTGTAATGATTTTTCCCGGCTTTTTCGCAGGAATGTTTACAAAAGATGCGCAGTTAATTGCCCTTGTAGAACAGGTGATGCCTTTATTCCTGTGCGGTATGTTAATCTTCGGATTACAGCAGGGAATCCAGCCTACCTTTTTGGCACTGGGACAGGCGAAAATTTCCCTTTTCATTGCTGTTTTCAGGAAAATCATTCTTTTGGTGCCGCTGGCCCTTATTTTGCCCCGCGGGTTCGGTGTCATGGGAATTTATTATGCAGAGCCGGTTTCCGACATCATTTCAGCCCTTACGGCAACGGTTCTTTTTGCAGTTTCCATCAGGAAAATCGTGTCCAAAGAAACTTTGGGCAAAATTACGTGAAATATTTGTGAACTACAGCCTTTTTCCTAAAAATACAATTGTTAATTTGTGAAAAGTGTTGTAACATAATACCATGAAGTTTATAGGGAAAACCAATGGTTTCCGCATAAATATTATGGAAAGTAAGTAGGAGAAACATTATGAAAAAGTTACGGATTGGTTTGATTACCGTTCTTATGGCGGCAGTGATGCTTACCGCCTGCAAGGATGGAAGTCAAGAGAAAAATACTGAACTTGCACAGGCTGAAAAAGTAGATACATCCGGATTTATGAAGGCTACTTTGGATGAACTGACGATTCAGTATGATCCCAAGGTATGGGGTGCGACAGATGTGGGCGATTCCCAAGGGATTTTGCGTTTTGATGCGTTTGATAACGGCGTACTGGGTGTGTCCCGTTCCGTAGAGGGCATGTATCAGCATCCTCTTGATATGGTTGCAATGGCGAAGCAGATTTACAGCGGTTATGAAGGCTTTGAAGTGTTGGCCGAACCGACAGTTTTGTTTGTGAACGGAAACGAATGGTATGAGTGGAGTTATGCTTACGTACAGGATGGTATCAAGCATGTGAACCTGCAGAGAGTATACGGAAAGAACTACTATGCGTTTTCTCTTTCTTATGTTGCCGATGAAGCAGGATATTCTGTGAATTTACAGTCAGCCAAAGATGCTATGGATACCGTTGAGGTACAGGTTCCTGACAACAAAGACGGTGAAGCCAAAGCCAAGGAATTTCTGGTTGGCGAATGGGATTTGGGAAGTTCGGGATATCTGGTACTGAATCAAGATGATACCTATACCTGGTATATGAGCAGTGATAAAGACAAAGCGAATATGCACACAGGAACCTACGGCTGTGACGTGGAAAATACCTCCCTTGGTTTTGTAGAAGGGGAAGGCGTTTATCTGGTACTGTTCCCTACAGTGCTGATGGTAGAAGGCCAGGAGGGCATGACAGGCAGCGTGAAGTATGATTACGGAATTATGTTAAAGCAGGAAACCGAAGGGGTATACCAGATGCTGAACGTAAACAGCTTTACCATCTATGATATGGTGAAGCAGTAAGCGGATTTATAGGTGTTCTTATACGTTCTTATATTGACTAAAAATAAGAAATATATTATGCTTATTGTATGGCAAATGACAAGGAGGTTACACTATGGTATCAAGTATTTTGGGTAATTATTTATTGGCGAAAGGTCTTATCAGTGAAGAGCAGCTTACCGATATTTTTGCGGAGCAAAGAAAGGTACGCGTGAAGCTGGGATTAATCGCAGTGGCCGAAGGTCTTATGACGCAGGAAGAGGCTGACCGTGTGAATCAGCTACAGGCTGTTATGGATAAGCGCTTTGGTGATATAGCTGTTGATAAGGGGTATTTAACAGAAGGACAGGTAGATTCTCTTTTAAAGAAACAGGGAAATGCTTATCTTGCTTTTGCACAGGCACTGGAGAACCAGCAGCTGATGACAGTTGAGCAGTTAGAGCAGTATCTGCTTGACTATCAGTGTGAAAACAGTTTGACAGCATCCGATATGGAAGCAATTAAGAGCGATGATGTGGATAGAATTCTTCGTCTGTATCTCCCCGTGAAAGCAGAGGAGTATTTACCGATAGCAACACTTGCAGTGAGAACCTTAATCCGTTTAATCGATTCTGAGCTTTATCCTGAAAAGGCATACCTTACAAGCGAACTTGCTGCACAGAAGGCAGCAGTACAGTATGTGGAGGGCGACACTCCCATTAACTGCGGTATGGCATGTGACGGAGACAATCTGTTAAAGGTAGCTTCCATCTTCGGACAGGAAGAATTTGAGCAGGTAGACGAAGATGCCCTTGATGCAGTGGCTGAGCTGATGAACTGTATTAACGGTTTATATGCATCCGCATTAAGTAAAGACGGCGTGTCAACAGAACTTATGCCGCCGGAATATTCAGCGGATATAACACAGGTTGCATGTGCGGAAATGCTGGTACTTCCTTTGGTAATTAAGGGAGCGAAGGTGAATTTCCTGATAGCGATAGATCATAAATTAGAGTTAAAGTAGGAGGGGACCAAAAGATGGCTAAAGTATTAATTGTAGACGATTCCAGAACTTCCCGTAAGATGTTAAGAAGTTTATTGGAAGAAGCCGGATACGAAATTGCCGGAGAAGCAGTAAACGGCGACGAGGGATATCTGAAATATAAAGAACTTTCACCTGATTTGGTGACGATGGATATTACGATGCCCATTACAGACGGTATCCAGGCGCTTCAGTTAATCAGACATTTTGATAAAGAAGCTAAAGTAGTTATGATTACGGCAGCAGGTCAGAAGGAAAAGATGATGCAGGCATTAAAAGAAGGTGCATCTGAATTCATTACCAAGCCTTTTGACAGAGAAGAAGTAATCAATACGATTGGCAGAGTATTAGCTTAATGAATAAGAAAATGAAAATGCAATATTAAGGGGAAAGGCAGGCAATTCATCTGAGTTGCCTGCTTTTGGTACGATTACCCCATTATACGACAAGTAGGAGGATTTTATGTCAGCACAAACTAATTTGCAAAAAGATGTACTGGTACTTAACTTAGAAGCCCAGCTTATGGAAATTGCCGGAGAACTGTACGGCAAGGAACTTTCCCTGTTAAGTGACAGCGAATTGTATTATGTTGTTTTATTATTAACCAAGCGTCTGATGAAGGTTTCCGACGGAAATGAAGGCGAAAAGAAAGTATACTACATTTCCGCAGAGTTCTTAATTGGTAAGCTGTTGTCCAATAACTTATTGAATCTTGGTGTTTATGACAAGATGAATGCCATTTTGGAAAAATACGGAAAGAGTCTTTCCGTTTTAGAAGAAGCAGAGCCGGAACCTTCCTTAGGAAACGGTGGTCTCGGACGACTTGCAGCCTGCTTTTTGGATTCCATTGCATCCCTGGGCCTGCCCGGAGACGGTATTGGCTTAAACTATCACTTCGGTTTGTTTAAGCAGGTATTTAAAGACAGACTGCAGACCGCAGAAAAGAATGACTGGATCGAAGAACATTCCTGGTTAACCAAAACAGATGTAAGCTTTGATGTTTACTTTGGAAAGAAGAAAGTGACCTCACGTCTTTACGATATTGATGTTGCAGGCTATGACAGTGGTGTGAACAAGCTGCATTTATTTGATATTGAATCCGTGGATGAAAGTATCGTAGAAGAGGGAATTACCTTCGATAAAGAAGAAATTACCAAGAACCTGACTTTATTCCTTTATCCCGATGATTCCGATGAAGCAGGAAATCTGCTGCGTATTTACCAGCAGTATTTTATGGTAAGCAATGCGGCACAGCTGATTTTACGCGAACTGCGTGAAAAGAAATATGACCTCCGCAAGATGTATGAACATGCGGTGGTTCAAATTAATGATACCCATCCTACCATGATTATTCCGGAGTTAATCCGTATTCTGGTAGAAGAAAAGGCATTTACCATGGATGAAGCAATTGAAGTGGTAAGCAAGACCTGTGCATATACCAACCATACCATTTTGGCGGAAGCACTTGAAAAATGGCCCCTTAAGTACTTAGAAAAGGTAGTGCCCCAGTTAATCCCTTATATCAAGGAATTGGATAAGAGAGTGGCAGCTAAGTACAAAGACCCCAAGGTACAGATTATCGATAAGGATAATCGCGTACATATGGCGCATATTGATATCCATTACGGATTCTCCGTTAACGGTGTAGCAGCAATTCATACGGATATCTTAAAGGAAACCGAATTGAATGCGTTCTATCAGCTTTATCCTGAAAAATTCAATAATAAGACCAATGGTATCACCTTCAGAAGATGGCTTCTTTCCTGTAACAGGGAGCTGGCTGCATTTTTATCTTCTACCATCGGTGACGGTTACAAGAAGGATGCCGACAAGCTGGAGAAACTTTTAGAGTTTGCAGATGATGAGGAAGTACTGAATCAAATTGCTGAGATTAAGATGAACCGTAAAAAAGACCTTGCGGCTTATGTAGAAGAAAAAGAAGGAATCACCTTAAATCCCGATTCTATCTTTGATATCCAGATTAAGCGTCTGCATGAGTACAAGCGTCAGCAGATGAATGCCCTTTATATCATTCATAAATATCTGGAAATTAAGAACGGTAAGAAGCCGGTAAGACCCATTACCTTTATCTTTGGTGCCAAGGCAGCGCCTGCGTATGTGATTGCCCAGGATATCATCCATTTGATTCTGGTATTACAGGAAATCGTAAACAACGACCCTGATGTAAGTCCTTATATGACCGTTCTTATGGTTGAAAATTACAATGTGACCTACGCAGAAAAACTGATTCCTGCCTGCGATATTTCCGAGCAGATTTCCTTAGCCTCCAAGGAAGCATCCGGTACCGGCAATATGAAGTTTATGTTAAACGGTGCGGTTACGCTGGGAACCTCTGACGGAGCGAACGTGGAAATCCATGAGCTGGTAGGGGATGATAATATTTATATCTTTGGTGAAAAGTCTGACACGGTTATTGAACACTACGCAAAAGCTGACTATGTATCCAAAGATTACTACAAGAAGAGCAAGGTGATTAAGAGAGCCGTTGACTTTATCGTTAGTAAGCAGGCCCTGAAGGTGGGACATAAGGAAAATCTGCAGAGACTTTATAATGAACTGTTAAACAAAGACTGGTTCATGACCCTTCTTGATTTGGAAGATTACATTAAGGTGAAAGACCAAATGTTTGCGGATTATGAAGACAGACAGATGTGGAAAAAGATGATGCTTGTAAACATTGCAAAGGCAGGCTTCTTCTCCTCCGACAGAACCATTGCGGAATATAACCGTGATATTTGGAAATTATAATAAGGGAGCATTTTATGTTACAAACGATAGAAGCAGTTAATACAGTGGTGAATAATTTCATATGGGGTATTCCTGCCATGATTTGTATCATAGGTGTAGGGCTTTATCTGAGTATCAGACTTCAGTTTATTCAGATTCGGAAGTTCCCCCTGGCACTGAAAAACACTGTAGGTAAAATGTTTGATAAAAAGGATGCCAAAGCAGGTGCCATGACGCCTTTCCAGGCAGTTTGTACCGCCCTTTCCGCAACCGTGGGAACCGGAAATATCGCCGGTGTGGCAGGCGCGATTGCCATCGGCGGCCCCGGTGCCGTGTTCTGGATGTGGATTTCCGCGCTGCTTGGCATGTGTACCAAATTCTGTGAAGTAACCCTTGCGGTACATTACAGGGAGAAAAATGAAAAGGGTGAGTTTGTAGGCGGCCCTATGTATTACATCAAAAACGGCCTTGGGAAAAAGTGGCACTGGCTGGCAATTTTATTTGCGGCCTTTGGTGTGTTCACTGTTTTCGGAACCGGGAATGCCACCCAGGTAAATACCATTACGGCAGCCATTAATTCCGCATTACTGAATTACAATCTGATATCACAGGAAAATTTGAGTATCAGCAATTGGATTATCGGAATTATCATCATGATTCTGGTGGCGGCTATTTTACTTGGCGGTATTAAGAGAATTGCTAAGGTGACCGAAACGCTGGTTCCTTTTATGGCAGTATTATATATTCTGTTGGCAATTGGCGTTGTAGTTTTAAATATCGGAAAAGTTCCGGAAGTATTTTATTCAATTTTCTACGGCGCATTTAACCCTGCGGCGGTAACCGGTGGTGTGGTAGGAAGCTTTTTCACCAGTATGACCAAAGGGGTTTCCAGAGGTATTTTCTCTAATGAGGCAGGTCTCGGTACAGGCTCTATTGCACATGCCTGTGCAGATACCAGTGAACCGATAAAACAGGGATTCTTCGGAATTTTCGAAGTATTTGCAGATACCATCATTATTTGTACGCTGACGGCACTTGTTATTTTGTGTAGCGGGGTACCCGTTCAGTTTGGCGACGCAGCAGGTGCAGAGCTTACCATTAGCGGATTTACCTCCACTTACGGGAACTGGGTATCTGTATTTACGGCGGTGGCAATGTGCTGCTTTGCTTTTTCCACGATTATCGGATGGGGACTTTATGGTGCCCGTTGTATAGAATTTATTTTTTCCTCCAAAGTGGTTAAGCCCTTTATGGTGGTTTATTCCATGATGGCCATTGTTGGTGCTACCATTGATCTGGGACTTGTATGGAGTGTTTCGGATACCTTTAACGGACTGATGGTAATTCCCAACTTGATTGGTGTATTCCTGCTTTCAGGAACCGTATTTAAGCTGGTAAAGGAATATTTTCAGAAATGAGAGGGTTGTTTGTAGGTCTTTGTACCAAAGATATTATATTTTATACAGACGAGCTTCCCTTAAAGAATCATAAAGCAAAGACAGATGCGTTTGCCGCTTATATCGGCGGACCTGCCGCTAATGCAGCAATTACCTATGCGGCGCTTGGCGGGGATGCCACGTTGGCGACCTGCCTAGGCGACGGCAGTGAGAGCCGTGCCATGGTGGAGGAAATCCGCAAATACGGCGTAAAAGTGCTGAACTATGCGACGTATGAAAGAGTGCCCAATACGGCCTGTATTACCGTAGCAGGCGATGGCAGCCGGACCATATTAAGCGGACAGTTACCCTTTGAGGTGACTTGTGTGCATGATTTACAGGCGTATGATTTTGCCCTTTTTGACTGTAATCAGCAGGAGATATCCTTAGATATCCTGAAGAAAGTGGGGGATATACCGGTGGTTTTGGATGCCGGGAATTGGAAACCCAATGCAAGGCAGTTTTTGAACCGGGCGGATATCATCATAGCATCCGAAGACTTTAAGGATGAGGAAGGCAATCCGCTGTTTGACATATCGTTTCCGGCAGAGAAAAAGGTTTTACTTGCGGTTACCCGGGGAGAACGGCCGATTCTTTACGACGGCAGGGAAATTCCGGTGGAGCCGGTAGAAGCAGTGGATACGCTGGGAGCGGGAGATATTTTCCACGGCGCTTTCTGTTATGCGTATTTTGCAAAAAAGGAACCCATGGAGCAGGCGCTTTTATTTGCTTCCAAAGTGGCGGGAGAGAGCGTGAAATACCGCGGACCGCGGGAGTGGATGAAACATCGGAACTGATGAAACGTTACAACAAATGATAGATTGGAAATAAGAAAAAGGACCCGGCGTTAGGGCGGGGTTCGTAAAACAGTTATAATCAAAAAAGTCTGAAAACGATGTGTTTTCAGGGGACGGCGTGACTTCGGTCACGCCGTTTCCTTTTGCATCAGCTCACTCAGAGGAATGAACCCGATACCGTCATACTTGATGTGGATGTTCTGTCTGCGTTTGCCGCTGGACTTATCCGGTGCATCCACATAGATGGCTTGCACAAGCTCTCTCAGGGCATACGGGTCAAGTTCCTGGATGTCTACATATTTGTGTGCGGTCTGAATGAACTTCTCAATATTTTCGTTCTGTCGTTCCTGTACTTGTATTTCCTCTCGCAAGGTAATGACCTCGGCTTCAAGCTGCTTCTGCTCGGTTTCATAGCTCTGACTCATCATGTCAAAGCGTTCATCACTCAGCTTGCCGTTGGCATTATCCTCGTAGATTTTGATAAACAGTCTTTTCAGTTCAGCAATACGCTTTTCATTGCGCTCCAACTGTTTTCTGCTGATCTGGATTTTCTCTGTGGACTCCACACGCATCTTCTGCCCCATAACGGAGATAAAATGCTGTCTGTGATGGAGAATATACCCAGTCACCAACTGAATATGCCGAAGCACCATGCGGTTTAACACAGACTCACGGATGAAGTGTGTACCGCATTTATCCTTACGCTTCCAGTGCAGAGAACAGTCGAAGAAAGCTCCCTCAGTCTTGCCATTGTTGGTAGCACCGTAATACAGCTTCTCGCCGCAATCAGCACAAAACACCAAACCGGAAAACATACTGGTTCTGCCGGACTTAGTTTTGCGGTGGCGCTGCTGACGAATCTCCTGAACCTTCTCAAACACATCTTCTGGAATGATGGCTTCGTGTGTGTCATAAAAGACTACCTGATTTTCTGTTTCGTTTACCCTTTTCTTCTTATCCCAGATGGAATTGGTGTAGGTCTTGAAATTGACAACGCATCCGGTGTATTCTCTACGCTCCAAAACCTTAACCACGGTGCTTCCATTCCATCCATAAGGATTTTCTGGCAGCGGATTGGGAGAATTGATGCCGTGGCTGTGTTTGTATGCTGTCGGGGTCAGAACCTTCTTTTCTCGCAGCACATTGGCAATCTGCGACGGGCCTCGTCCCTCCATGCACAGTTCAAAGATATATTTCACAACTTTGGCTGCTTCCGGGTCAATGATCCAGTGCTTCGGATTCTCCGAGTCTTTCACATAACCGTAAGGGACATTGGTTGTCAGCGGAACACCACGCTCACCCTTTGCCTTGTTCACAGCACGAATCTTGCGGCTGGTGTCACGGGCGTAAAACTCGTTGAACCAGTTTTTGATGCCTGCAAAATCATTGTTTACGCTGTTCGGATCAGATGAGTCGAAGTCATCGTTTATAGCGATGAAGCGAACGCCGTTCTGCGGAAAGGTGAAGTTGGTGTATAAGCCGGTCAGTGCAGAGTTTCTGCCAAGTCTGGAGAGGTCTTTGCAGAGAATAGCTGCAACCCTACCGGATTCCACTTCCGTCAGCATACTTTGAAAGCCGGGGCGGTCATAATTCGTACCGCTGTAACCGTCATCTACAAAGAATACCGGATTGGTAAAGTGATGCTCCTTGGCATACTGCAAGAGAATGGATTTCTGATTTTCGATGGACAGGGACTCACCAAGTCTCTCGTCCTCTTGAGATAATCTGCAATAAAGGGCAGTAATTTTTTCTGTTGCTCCTAACATTTCTGTTTCCTCCTTTATTGGAGCAACTGTCAGTACAGGATTGGTTGCGTT
>JAFZDQ010000078.1 GCA_017561085.1 Lachnospiraceae bacterium | reverse complement strand
ATATCATCAAATCTGCCATTACGAAATTCCTCTTTCTATATTTCTACCATTTCTACCCATATGATATTCCCCTTACTTCCCATGTTAACTGCTATGATATGATGCACTCCGGGATCCGGGAAATAATCAGGCATGCAATCGAAAGTTAACTGGGCAGAAATATCCTGCTCTTCATTATCAAACTCTATGAACACCTCTTTTAGGTGAAGCGACTCGATGAAATCCTCCTCTGCTAACGGAAGAGTAACCACAGTTCCGTCTTCAAGGATAAAGACTCTGCATTCCTCTGTGCTTCCCTCCGCTTCCTCCATGCAGTCAATATAGTATTCTGCCTTTTTAAGCATACCGGCATCATCAACAATCGCTTTAAACACGATGTCTTCATTATGATTCAGGTATGAAATCAATTTATTGATCAAAGGCACCAAGTCTTCAAGCGGTCCTTTCTCTTTGTCAACACATATCTCTGTTTCTTCTCCCCATACAAAAACGTTGCAAGACAGAACTCCAAAAAAACGATTGGAAAACCCGAATTCCTCCGGTTTCACACTCATGGTTCTTCTGCGGTAGTTCCGTAAACGTTTTTCACTGAGAATGCTCGGTACATCCTCGGAAAGAAGTACTCCGATATATTTATCATTCCATAGTGCAAAGCAAATCCAGCCGTAGTTACCCTCCTTGTCGATGTAGAGTACTTTCGGCAGGGCTGTCCTGTCAGCTCCCGATGCCTCCAACACTTCTGTAAACTTCCTGAAAAGCTCATCTTCTTTTTGCAGGTACTCAGCATATGCTTTTTTCTGCACCTCAGTGATACCGTCTTCTACGCTTCCTTCCAGCTCTATTTCCAAGTGCTCATTCTTGCCGAACAAAGAGTGCTTCTTCCAGCCCTTCCATGTATTTTTACCGTAATGGACAAGTAACCCTATGGTATCATCATTTATTTTGTGGAGATTTTCAAGTTGTGTTCTGGAGATTATCCTCGGCTCTTCTTCCGAAAGAAGCACTGCCAAACCATTATCCACGTCCCAACAACAGCCAAAGGCATATCCGAAGCTTCCGTCCCTGCAAATAAAGAGGTACCATAAAGTCATAAACTCAAAAAGCTGCGTCTCAGTGACCACATCCTTATGATCCTTCTCATTCACACCGGAAACTTCACTTGCAATGTATTCATAGTTCCACTTATAATAATCCAAAAGATAATCTACTGCGCTTTCTTTATACTTATCTGCATTCTGCAAATAGGTTTTATATGCCTCTCTTTGTACATCAAGGATGCCTTCTTTCTCAAGATCTTGTACTACAAGTTTTAGGTTCCCTTCAGAATTATAAAGTGGAGCATCCGTTATTCCAACCCATGATCCTATATTTGGCTTGTACTTTACTTCTCCAAATAACTCATCTTTTATTATGTCTTCCATTACGAAATTCCTCTTTCTATATGTTCTCCGTCTGCCGCCTTATCCTGCCAGTCCGATTATTTCAATTTTTCCCTTGCTATCCATGTAGATTTCTATGCTATGGCCTGCAAAATAGTCAGGATCGCAATCTATATAAATGCATGCCGATATATCATCCGCTTCCTCATCGTAGGAAATGTCAATGGTATCAAATTCAAGTGACGCTGCAAAATCCTTCTCGCTGATTGGAAGATATACCGCTGTTTCATCATCGACCATATAGCCTCTGCGTTCTTCTGTACTGTCCTCTGCTTCTTCCTCAATGCATGACACCCATTCCTCTGCAAGTGCAAGCATTCCGTCATCAATAAGTGCCTTTACAAATGCATCTTTGTGATGGTTTAGGAACTCCACAAGCTTATTTATCAGCGGAAGCATCTCTTCCAGAGAATGGTCCTTTCTGTAAACATCGATATCTATCTCATTTCCCCATACATAGCCGATTCCATAGGAGTGCGTCTCCTCGTTTTTGAAATCTTCCAATACCACGGGACTGTTTCTCTTACGATATTTCAGTAATTGGTTGGTCTTAAGGATACGTGGTGTTTCCTCGGAAAAAAGCACTCCGATGTATCGTTTATTCCACTGTGCATAGCAAATCCAGCCGTAGTTACCTTCGATGTCTATGTAAAGAGTTTTCGGCAGAGCTGTCCCCTTTTTCTCCGAAGCCTGCAACACTTCCATAAACCTCTTAAAAAGCTCGTCCTCTTTCTCCAAGTACTCTGAATAAGCCTTCTTCTGTTCTTCGGTAATACCGTCCTCTACACTTCCTTGCAGCTCTATTACAAGGTTTTCTTCCTCTCCAAAGAAAGAATGCTTGGTTAGGCCTCTCCATGCATTCTTACAATCGTGAACCAAAAGGCCGAAGGTGTCATCATTTCGTTTATGAAGATTTCGAAGCTGGTCAGGTGTAAGGATTCGAGGTTCCTTTCCGGAAAGAAGAATTGCCTGTGCTCTGTCCCTTGTCCATCCGCACTTGCATATCCATCCGTAATCGCCGGTAGTATCAAAATACAAAACAAGAGGTGCAACCGTTTGCATAATGACAACTTCATTGATATTCTCTTTCAGCAAAGGGGAATTCTCCGAGAACATAACCCGTGACTGTATATCCTCGTAATTGTATAAGTATTCTGCCAAAAATACTTTCGGCATCTGCTGTAGATACTGCTCCCTATGAGAAAGAAATGACTGATATGCTTTCTTTTGTACCTCTAGTGATGCATCCTTCCTGTCCGCTCTGATTTCTATTGTAATATCCCGACTTTTGCCATATACTTCAATGGTTTCATCCCGTTTCCATGCACCATCCTTATACTCTACTTCTCCGAAAATTTTATCATTCATCCATTTATCCTCTTATCAAATACCTCTAAAGAATCTCGCTGGGTTCTATTATCTCGATTTTGCCATCCGTAAACTCGAAGCCAATTCCTTCTTCCTCGCTAATCAGGCACTCACCTAGGAAACATCCCCTACCATCATCCGTAAAATAAATTCTGCCGAAATCCACCATATTCATTACGGTATCCCTTGTCACATTCTCTATTTCCAAGCCTTCCGGAACATCGATAAACTCAGCCATATCCTCATAAATGGAAAGGTAATAATCTAACATCACATCTTTAATATTTTCCCAAAACTTCGGATTTTGTTTCTGATATTTTTTATAAGCTTCTCTTTGCTCCCTCGTCAGCTTGCCATCCTCCAATTGAAAATCTAAATAAAATGTTTGGATTTTACCAAGAAAAGAGCGGATTTCTATTCTGCCTGCAAAAGAATCATCTATAAGCAACTTTCCGCATATTTTATCCTCTGTAATCCTATATTCTCCCATATTCTTTAATTGATAATCTGTCACAAGCAATATATTCTCACCTGTAAAAAGTGCACCCACGTAAGAAGCATCCCAATTCGTATAACAAATCCAACCCATATTTCCTTCTCTGTCGATATAAAGTGTTTTGGGTTGTACTGTCAGCGTACTTTCTGCATTTGCAGCTAACAGAACTTCCGCAAATTGCATAAAATACGCATCCTTTTGCTGCTGATATGTAACATAGGCCTTTTGCTGAGCTTCCGTAATTCCCTCTTCTACGCTGCCACTTAGCTCTATTTCCAGATTTTCTTTTTTCCCCGAGAACGTAACATACTCCAGACCTTTCCAATTCTCTTTTCCGTCATGAACAAGTAATCCGAAAGTATCGTCGTTTTTTTTATGGAGATTTTCAAGTTGTGTTCTGGAGATTATCCTCGGCTCTTCTTCCGAAAGAAGCACTGCCAAACCATTATCCACGTCCCAACAACAGCCAAAGGCATATCCAAAGCTTCCGTCCCTGCAAATAAAGAGGTACCATAAAGTCATAAACTCAAAAAGCTGGGTCTCAGTGACCACATCCTTATGATCCTTCTCATTCACACCGGAAACTTCACTTGCGATGTATTCATAGTTCCACTTGTAATAGTCCAAAAGATAATCTACTGCGATTTCTTTATACTTATCTGCATTCTGCAAATAGGTTTTATATGCCTCTCTTTGTACATCTAGGATGCCTTCTTTGTTATCATCCTGTACCGCAAGAATCAAGTTCTCTTCCGAATTATAAAGCGGAGCGTTCATGCGTTTGCACCAACTATTCTCGCGAAACTTTAACTCTCCAAAAAACTCATCTTTTCTTATGTCATCCATTACGAAATTCGTCCTCTCTTTATGCAAGCACCAAATTTATCTTTACTAAAAGGAATCTGTTTTACAGGTTCCTTTTTTAGTGCGACTAAATCTGCATAATTTTATTTCTGCTCTGCCGCATTTTTCCAGTAGTCGGATATTATCTGAATGATGCCTAATGCCTGTTCTTTATAATCATTGCCTATAGGTGAGAAATCAGAAAATGTATGTCCGGTTTCATTATCAGAAATCTTATCCTTGTCATATCCTCCCGCAACACCAATCATAAATCCTCGTTCTATAAGCTTAGGTGCGGTAGAAGTATACTTAAATATATAATACAGGTACTCGTTATAAATCATGGAATCTACTAATTCCAACTTATCCAAGGTATCTCCGCACTCGCTTGGATGACGCAACCAGTTTTGCATTTCTGCATAAGCAATCTTCTCTTGTGTAATGTGACTTTTGTTCAACAAATCCGTTCTATCAATCAAATTCAACATTCTTATAAGTCTGCTTGCATCAAATTCAATTAATCTATCTATACTTTGAGGCAAAATCGGCATATTGTTAAGTGCCATTGCCTTGATCAGGAATAATTCACATTCAGGATCCAATGGAAGTTCTGCTATTTTTTTAACCCATGCCAAAATGTCATCGTTACCAAGACGAGCAGTCATATCCAATGTAATGGAAAGCGTTGAGATTACGTCATCTCTATCACATCCATGTTCCGATACGTACTCATATATAGCCTCCAAACGTTCCCTTATACTGTCGATAATAATCTGTTTCTCCTTCGGTTGTGCTAAATTAAGCTCCGGGTCGTTATTCAAAATAATCAGTCCCATGCAATCGCCTATCCCATTAAAGCACCAAGAAAACACCTTAGCCAACGTACTATAAATGTACTCAAGCTTTGCATCGAACATTTGTAAGTTTTCAAGATTAGTTACATAAGGAATATCCTCACAAGTAAATTCTAAAAGCATGCGAAAGATCATAGTTTTAATCTTCTCATCACTCTTGTATAAGCTTTCGATAGCCATCGGTACATGCTCCATACAAAGCTCATTGTAACCCTCTGAAAGTTCATCGAAAAAGCTGTCAAAATTGTCGTCATCAATCTGCCAGTTTTCAATGGCTTCATCCATAGACGCCTGCTTATCGTTGTTTAGAATAATGTCCTTTAATATCTGATAATCTGATTTGTTACTACTATTTTCCTGTGATGACATAATGCGTTCTCCTTGATTACTATTTTTCTCCTACAAAACATCCGTCTGCAAGCTTACCCTGCCAGTCCGATTACATCCACATTTCCCTTGCTGTCCATGTATATCTCAATACTATGGTCGGCAAAATAATCCGGCTCGCAATTGATGAAAATGTGTGCAGATATGTCTTCCGCTTCCTCATCGTAGGAAATGTCAATGGTATCAAATTCAAGCGATGCTGCGAAATCCTTCTCGCTGATTGGAAGATATACCGCTGTTTCATCATCGACCATATAGCCTCTGCGTTCTTTGGTGCTGTCCTCTGCTTCATCCACACAGCTTGACACCCATTCCTCTGCAAGCGCAAGCATTCCATCATCAATAAGTGCTTTTACAAAAGCATCTTTTTCTTTATTGAGGAAGGCAATCAATTTTTGTATTAAAGGCAACATCTCTTCCAGCGAATGGGTCTTT
>JAFZDQ010000077.1 GCA_017561085.1 Lachnospiraceae bacterium | reverse complement strand
TCATTCTCTGTAATCCGCTCTCCGGGCAGGTAGTGTCTTTCGGTTTCCTCTACCGTGGTACTGCTTCCGGCATCATCCAGGTATTCATATTCCACATCTCCGTTACTATCGGTTCCGGGGACACCGCCGCCATCATTGGTAGACTCGGAGCTGTAGGTTCTTTCGGAGCTTAAGTAGCCTTCTGTTTTGTCATCGGGTACAAAGTACTCATGGGTTGTGGTTTTTCCGGAAGAAAAACTAAGATCCAAATTGCTGGCTACTTCTATCTTGTCAAATTCATTGGTTCCGAGAAGAACCTGTCTTACTTCATTCTTTACCTTGCTTTCCCACTGGGTTTTTACGCCAAGCTGACTGCTGGCGGTTCCGGCTGCCGAATAGTTGTCATCACCGGAAAACAGCATGTTACCGTTAGTATCCAGAATTACGATGTTTTCTTCGGTCTTGTTGCCCATGGACTTAGCAACTGCTTTCGCAAGGAATGCCGCATTATCCGTGGTAAATTCACTTTCCAGTTCCAAAAGAATCCATGCAGAGGATTCCTCTTCGGAACGGATTAAAGTACCGTCATTTTCCGGAATGGAAACATCCACCATGGCACTTTTTACCTGACTGAATTTGGCAATCATATCATCTGCCAGTCTGGTTTCCAGGTAAAGCTCATATCTCTTCTGCTTATCAGACTCTGTAGAGGAAAAACCGCCGCTTGTGACATTGTCGATGGTATAGGTAGCCGCCTGGATATCATTGGCTCCTAACAAAAGGCTGGCATCCGACTGCTGCTTCTTGTTAATCCTAATCTGATAGCCGTCATCCGACACTTTATGATCCAAACCGTTTTCTTCCAGAAGTGCTACCACCTCCGAAGCCTCCTTGGTACTTTCGCAGTTCAGCAAAAGCACATACTGGGGCTGCAGAAGAACTGTCATAAGCACTGCTATGGCAATAATCACTCCCGCCGCGGAGGATATGATAAAGGTCTTTTGTTTGGCGGAAAACTTGTTCCACCATTCCAATATTTTATTGAGTATTTCTTTCAATTTATCAGCCATGACTTACTCCTGCTTCCTTAAATCTGCATTTGCATGATTTCTCTGTATGCTTCCAAAAACTTATCACGAATGGCCACCGTATATTGCAGGGCCGTAGATGCCTTCTGCAGTGCAATGGTCAAATCATGTGTATTTTCCGTCTCTCCCAGTGCCCAACGGAGTTCTTCGTTCTCCGCATCGGAAAGGTAAGAATTGGTGGTATTTAAATTTTCAATGGCTTTATCAAGAAGTCCCGAAAAGCCTTCTTCCGCCGCTTTATTTGTCTGATATAATGACGATGTTTCCGCTGCCTTCTGGATGGCACCGGATGATATATTATAAAATGATGTAATATCCATACTTCTTCTCCTAAACCCTTATCTGCTGCTGTTTCATACGCCCCCGTACCGCGCCGGCTTTTCCTGTGCAGTTTCAAGCCCGCTCACCGGCTTTTCCTGTGCAGTTTCAAGCCCGCTCACCGGCTTTACTGTGCCATTTCAAGGCCCTTTACTGCCATGGATTTGCTGGCATTAAATGCTGTGGCATTGGCTTCATAAGAACGGCTGGCATCAATCAGGTTGGTCATTTCCGTCACGATGTTTACATTGGGATAAGTCACATAACCGTTCTCATCCGCATCCGGATGGGAGGGATCATATGCCATCACCATATCGTTCCATGTATCCTCTGACACCTTACGCACTCTTACGCCGGAACCGTTATAGGTTTCACTGGCACTTTTAAACACATTGCTAAAGCTTCCCACCTGGGGACCGCGTTCTTCAAAGGTAACCACTTTACGTCTGTAAGGAGTTCCGTCAGCAGTTCTGGTGGTAGTGGCATTTGCCACATTCTCGGAAATAATATCCATACGGTAACGCTGTGCGGTCATACCGGATGCATTAATGTTAAAAGAATTAAAAATACTCATACGCTGTTACCTCCCCTTATTTCATCACCAATCGTAAATTGGAAAATTCCTGGTTGATGCTGGTCACCAGACCGTTGTACTTAATCTGGTTGGCAGCAAGTTCCACACCTTCGGTATCTATATCCACGTTATTGCCGTCCAAACGATAGGAAAAACCTGCCGAATCCGTATACACCCTGGGGGTCAGCTCACTGCTCTTAATATCCCCTACCCTGGCATCCACGGATTTATATCTGGTATTATGGAGCGCATGCTTAAGCTGGGATTCAAAATCCACGTCCTGACGCTTATATCCGGGCGTATCCACATTTGCCATATTGTTGGCAATTACATCATTACGAAGCCAGGCTGCATCTGCGGCCTTTCCCAAAACATTCACATAATCAAATACATTTGTATGAATCATCTGCAAGACTCCTTCCTTATCAGACGGCATAATATGCTCATCCTATTTTATTATAAGTTATTTATGAAAAAACTCAAGTTAAAAACAACAAAAAATGTAAAAAAAACACTTTATATAGTAGTAAAGAAGGCTTATACTCCCCTATATCTTGGATTTCGACATGTTTCGCACGGAAAATGCCCCTAAATTTTTTGTTTTTCCGGCCACCGACCGAAAAAACAAAAAAGGACTTATGGAAAACGACTCTCATAAATCCTTTTATATACTGCATAATCCGTTATGCCGCCTATTTGGTTTTGCTAAAATTCCTGTCCGGAAATCTTTCCGGCGATTAACGCATGTTTTCTTTCTTTAATTTTTCAACTTCGTCAAATACCATGTCGTTTAAAACTTTAATGTAAGTTCCTTTCATACCGGAGGATCTTGACTCAATCACGCCGGCACTTTCAAACTTACGGAGGGCATTTACGATAACAGAACGGGTAATTCCGACTCTGTCTGCAATCTTGCTGGCTACCAGAATACCTTCCATGCCGTTTAATTCTTCAAAGATATGAACAACGGCTTCCATTTCGGAATAAGAAAGTGTATTAATTGCAGACTTAATGACTGCCAGTTTCCTGGTCTCTTCCGCGGTTTCTTCATTTACTGCGCGGAGCATTTCAAGTCCCACAACCGTGGTGCCGTATTCGCACAAAATAATATCATCAATATCATACTGCTGGTTACATTTATAAATAAACAATGTTCCCAGACGCTCTCCCGCAATTTCAATAGGGGCAATGATAGCCTGGAATTTCTTCACGTCCCCGTCTTCGAAACCGAGGGTTTCCAAATTCACGTTTTCTTTGGTGGAAAGCACCGCCAAAAGACGTTCATTTAACATACCGTCGATAAAGCCGCCCACATGGTCTACGATGAGTTCCGTAATGGAATCCACACCCTGGGCATCGCCGATACCGAGAACCTTGCCTTTCTTACTGATTACCAGCACATTAGAATTAAGGATATCGCAAAGAACCCTGCAAATATCATTAAAAACTACCTTGCTGGAATTATTATTGTGAAGTAGTTTCCCAATCTTTCTGGTTTTATCCAACAGTTGTACGCTACTCATAACCTGCCTCCTATACGATTAATTATCATTATTTTAACACATCATTTTGATAATTTCAACAATTTTGCAGGAATTTACTTCAAATTTTCAGACTATTATCTTTATTTCGGTACATTGGTAATAAAACCGCAGTTTTCATCCGCACAAACCAGCTTATTTCCTTTGCTGAGCATGATGGAGCCGCATTTTTCACACTTCACGTCAACCGGTTTTTGCCATACCATAAAGTCACATTCCGGGTTGT
Source organism: Lachnospiraceae bacterium (assembly GCA_017561085.1). Lineage (GTDB taxonomy): Bacteria > Bacillota > Clostridia > Lachnospirales > Lachnospiraceae > Suilimivivens. Next base: position 16,345 of record JAFZDQ010000077.1, on the reverse strand, counting down.
CGATACAACCGAAATATTTACGGCCCTTCTTGGTCTTCTTAATGACGATATCTTTACCGCACTTCGGGCAGGCTACTCCTGTTTTTTCAAAATAGGTCTTAATATTCCGGCATTCCGGGAATCCGGGACAGGCAAGGAACTTACCGTAAGGACCGTACTTGATTACCATCTGTCTGCCGCAAAGCTCACAGAACTCCTCAGAAAGTTCATCGGCAATTTCCACCTTTTCCAGTTCCTTCTCCGCATTCATAACCGCTTCATTTAAGTCCGGATAGAAATTGGATACGACTGTCTTCCACTGGAAATCTCCTACTGCCACCGCATCCAAAAGGGCTTCCATATTCACCGTGAAATTCACGTCCACGATGCTGGGGAAGGCTTCCTTCATCATATTGTTTACAACTTCACCAAGCTCCGTTACATACAGATTACGTCCCTCCTTGGCCACATAATGTCTTGCCAGGATGGTGGTAATGGTAGGCGCATAGGTACTGGGACGTCCGATGCCCATTTCTTCTAACGTACGCACCAAAGAAGCCTCCGTATAATGTGGTGCAGGCTGCGTAAAATGTTGTTTGGAATCTAAATTTTCCAAAGAAAGAGCTGTATTTTCATCAATTCCCTTCACCAGGGTATTGGTTTCTTCCTGCTCATCCTCCTGGGTATAAACACTCATAAATCCTTCAAACAGCACCTTGGATGCCGCAAAGGTAAAGCGGTGTCTTCCGCCGTCTATTTTCACGGAAGTGGTTTCATACTTGGCAGAAGCCATCCGGCTGGCCACAAAACGCTTCCAAATCAGCTGATACAGACGCAGCTGGTCTCTGCTTAAAGATTCCTTTAATACCACAGGTGTGTATTTTAAATTGGTGGGACGGATTGCTTCATGGGCATCCTGAATCTTCTGTCCGTTCTTCTTTCCCCCCTGATTTTCGGAGAGGAATGTTTCCCCAAAGTTTTCTTTGATATAATCAGACGCCATAAGTTCCGCTTCCTCGGAAACTCTGGTGGAATCGGTACGCAGATAAGTGATGATACCTACCGTTCCTTCGCCCTTAATATCCACACCTTCGTATAACTGCTGGGCAAGGCGCATGGTCTTCTGGGTGGAGAAATTCAGCACCTTACTTGCTTCCTGCTGCAGGGTTGATGTGGTAAAAGGAAGCGGCGCCTTCTTCGTGCGCTCCCCTTTCTTTACTTCACTGACGGTAAATGCAGCTTCCTTTAATTCGGAAATAATCTGCTCCGCCTCTTCTTTATCGGAAATGGTAACTTTCTTTCCGTCGCTTCCGTAATACTTCGCCACAAAGGGTTTCTTCTCTCCGGGAATGGCAAAGGACGCATCCAAGGTCCAATACTCTTCCGGGATAAAGTTATTGATTTCTTCTTCCCTGTCACAAATAATACGAAGGGCAACCGACTGTACACGGCCGGCACTTAAGCCTCTTTTCACCTTCGCCCACAAAAGCGGAGAAATCTTATAGCCTACCATTCGGTCAAGCACACGTCTTGCCTGCTGGGCATCTACCAGATTCATATCAATTTCACGGGCATTTTTCAAGGATTCCTTCACTGCATTCTTGGTGATTTCATTAAAGGTAATACGGTATACCTTCTTGTCCTCCAATTTCAGTGCCTTCATCAGATGCCAGGAAATTGCTTCCCCTTCACGGTCAGGGTCCGTCGCGAGATATACTTTATCTGCTTTTTTCACTAATTTTCTTAAATTTGCTAAGATATCCCCCTTACCACGGATGGTAATATAATGAGGTTCATAATCATTCTCTACGTCAATCCCCAATTGACTTTTGGGCATATCCCTTACATGTCCGTTGCTGGCCGCAACCTCATAATTAGCGCCCAAAAATTTCTTGATGGTCTTCACCTTGGCAGGTGATTCTACGATAACCAGATATTTTGCCATTTCTAATCCCCTTATAAAAAAACTTATAACGTGCTAAACTATACACCATATTTTTTACGGTTGCAAGTAAAATATTTATGAACTTTTCATTTTGCCTCTCTGCGCTCTGCCCGGACGCAAGCAAAAAACCTGCAATTTCTTGCAGGTTCTTTGTCCGTTTATTCTTATGATGTATTTTCTTAAATACTGAAATATTTCTTGCCGGACAGCACTCGGCGCTTAGTTCAGCATAAAACCGTCCCTTACCACAAAGCGTACGATGACCGTATCTGACAATCCGTTTAAGTCCATGGCCGTAATCCTGTAATCAGCCTGGGTAATACCGGAATTGAGCATACCGTCCAGCGTAAAGTCGCCTACCGGCTTAAAGGAATACTCCGTAGGCTGATATTGCGGTCCGCCGGGACTGTACACATTACTTCCGTCCGCCCGCTTCACGGTAATGCTTGCAAGGCCTGTAGGCACCGTCATTTCCTCCGGCGTCCAACTGACTTTAAATTTCACAAGGAAGTCTTCATCCGCTGCAATGCTGTAATCATCAACGTAGAAATAGTAAACAGGCATTACCCCTTCCGCATCGGAAATGTAACTGTCATCTGCATTGGTTACTAACACAACCGGCTGACTTTGCTGCTTGGAATTCCGGTTATGGATAATCTTCCAAATATTAATGATTTGATACGGGTTATTAAAGACACCTGTACTGTAATTGGGTGCATACCAGGTCCAGTCATCCTGTACATTCTTGTTATAACAGGTCTGGGAACCAAGAGGGAAGTCCATCCTCCAACCGTTGTGGGCCCCCGGCATACCGGTATTTACCTGCCACTGGCCACCCTGTTCATACGGCTCTGCGATACGGAAGTAAAAGGTATCCCAGGTAGTTGACACCTCAGGCTCAATCTCCAGTCCCTCATTCGGATCCGGATTTGACCATTTCCAATAATACTTACCAAGGTTATATACATCCGCTCTGTTTTTATATGCGGTAACCTCCGTGGTATTGGGGTTAATGGTGGAATATTCGGGATTCTTCTCCGCATATCCGTCAATAAACTCCGCAAAGTACATAGGGTCGCCCAAAAGGTCCAATAATACCAGCATTTTTCCTAAATTACTGGAAATATAACGGCTGCTGATTAAGTAATTACCGCGCAGTCTGTCCATATCCAGCATAAGAGCCGTAGTCTTGTCGTACATACAGTACTTATAAATCGCCATCAGGGTGTCGGCTCTCAAATCATCCTTGTATTTGAGGTCCTGTTCCGCACTGGTAAAGGTAGGCAGATTCCTGCCGAATTTACTGCTGATGGTATTCCAAAAACTGCCTAAGTTCTCAAGACCCACACGCTCCGAGAAATAAATAAGGACCGCTTCGTCCACTTCTGCCGGCGTAAGCTGGCTTGGTGTCCTTTGTACGATTTCAATCCGGTAAGTTCTGTCAAACTCTTCCAGCTTGTCTTTGTACTTTTCTTTGATTTCCTTGGCTGTCAGGGAGGAATTCATATAGTCCTGCCATGCCAAAGGCTCTGTCTTTGCCTCATTACTCATATAAATCAGCAGTTTGAACCACTCATTATTACAAAAACGGTTATGGGCATAGTAACATTTCTTCAGATTTTGTTCGTAAACATAAATCCTGTCTTTAGAAAGTTCTTCCACTCTGGTCACGCCGTTATCTTCATCTTCGGCTACGGTATGGAATACCCAGCTTCCCTTTTCGTTATTGGTGTATTCCGTGATACCCGTGCTGACTCCGTCAGGGGAACCATCATCCCTGGTTCTGCCGGAAGTATTTCTGTCATAATCAATTCCGCGGCAGTCTATGGAGGTAATTAACTTGGAATAATCACCTTTTCCTTCTATATATAAGTCTTCTTTATTCTCAACGCTGCTGGCAAGAGCATATCTGCCTGCTTCAAAACGCACTTCCTTTAATGTGGCTTTATATTTTGCCCCCTTATAATCACTTCCGTCATCGCCCGGTGCATAGATAAAGGAAACATCGTAATCCCCTTCTCCTTTGCCCAAATACTCAAACAAAAGCTCACTATAAGCAGTACCGTCTCCGCCCTTTTCTTCAATCAGTCTGGTAACACCTGAGCGGGAAAGTACATAGGTTCCTTTCTTTGACGCTACAAATGTCAACTGATACAAAACAGTATCATCTGTAATGGATTCTGCATCTGCCACCGCATCATACAGTTTGAAATAACCGGGTTCTACCTCTGACACACCGTCTTTTTTCTTGGTGCTTTCAATTCGAAGATACAAGCCTTCACGTGCCTCTTCGCCCCATTCGGATGCCGGTTTGCTTACCACGGTATCTACCTGATAATTTCCCTCATCCTTATACTCATAGCCGTAGTCCCACTTTACACCGTCTGCCAGATAAGCGCGGTATTCATTTGCCAAAGAAGCACTGCTGCTGCCCTTGGCAATCACATCAAAAATACGGTAATTCTTTTCTCCGGACGCCTTACAGCTGAAGGATACCAGATAGTTAAAGTCCGTCCACTGTTTAATCAGGGATGTGTCCGGATTACTTCTGGGCATATAATCCTCTGCCACATAACAAACGGGACTATTGACATCATACTCACCCTTCGGTTCCTCTGATGCCGTACGGTTAATGGTTCTGAGCTCGTAGCGGATCCCATACGCATCCTCCTCCCGCTCGTCTACCAGTTTGTCTAAATTAATGTCATAAAGACCTTTGCCTTCTCCTACATATTCAAAGTATCCTTTCACACCGAGAATATCGGTTTCTTCGTATCTTCGCCAATACTCTTCCGTGTTGACACCGGTCCATTCCTTGTAGGCATTCTTCATGGCTACATTATAATTGTATAATTCGGTTAATTCTTCCGGTGCACCGTCACTGGTAATACGGTTCCTGTAATTACCGCCAAGGGAACCATCCGCATTTCGAAACAGCAGATAACGGAGACCTTCGTATCCGATCGGCAGATTCTTGTCATAATCTTCGGGCGTTCCCCAGTCTACCATATACGGGAATGCAGAACAAATCTGATGCGGTACCACTTCCACAATCTTCACAACCTGACGGTTATCCTGCTGACCGGAGGAAGTCGCCATGGCAGTCTCACTTGCCACATATTCAATTTCCGCTTCCAGCTTAGGTGCCTGCTTTCGCTGTGCTTCTGCTAATGCTTCTGCCTCTTTGCTCTTTCTCTCAGACAGAAAGAACGAGACGCACATGATACAAAGTGCGACAGCCGTCAGCAATATGGAACCTTTCAGCCAAATGTACTTTTTATTCATTCCTATCTCCTGTCTATTGACACTGATACTTCAGCATGCTGCCTCCTGCTCTTTGCAGGTAGATATACGGCATCCTGTTTCTGATTGCAATTTCTTCCCCGATATCCCTGGTATAATATTTACCGGGCTTGTATTCTAACTCAAACTTCATCTGAATGTCCAAAATCATGGGACTTGTGAAATAATACACGGTATGTAAGCTTCCCGGGTTGTCCGGGTCCGGCTTTTGTTCCTCCGGCGGAAATACATAGTAAGAAGCCGGCCTTATATCAAATTCCTTTACATTACGGCTCATCAGGTAAGGAAGCCTGTCCTCTGCCGGCAGGTCAAGCACCTGCTTCTGCAGCGCCTCTATGGCCTTTACAGCCGCTTCCGAACGGGACGTGGCACCGGATAAGGTAAACGCCCCTTCCGTAATATTCCGATAAGTGCTTAAATACATCTCTTCGGTGGAAGGATCCCAAATCAGCGCATCTCCCACGAAAGAAACGGAATTAAAATCCGTATCACTGATACTCAATTCTCCAAGGAGCACGCAAACAGGCGCGCTTCCGATACCCGCAGGGTCTGCTTCAATCATACAAAGCCCGTTGGCATCCATTACATTATCAATCACCAGATTCAGTGCTGCCTGGGATTCATTTTGCAGTTCCACATTGGCGTTGGTTCTGGCAAAAATATTCAATACGTTAATGAGCATATATGCCAGTCCCGTAAGAACCAGGGCACTGACCGCCAGTGCAACCAAAAGTTCCACCAAACTTAAACCTTTATTATTCATACGCATCCTCTTTTGACACTATTTATATTCCACAAAGTGCTTACCGGTATTGACTACCTGCACCACCGTTGCTTTTTTACCTGTTGAATTCTCCGAAGTAATCTTTAATACCGTTTCCGGATAGGCTAAGCCGTCAAACAAAATCTCCGCCACCTTTCCGGTGGATTTGTCAAACCGGATATGGATTACATTTACGGTTTCTCCGGGCACGTAAATATCTACATTTTTAGGTAAATCTTCCTCGCCTTCCCCGGCGATGGAAATGGTTTTACCCGGCAAATCAATCTCTACCGTATAATCCCCTACACGGGACATGGCGCACAGTCTGGCCGTTTCCAAGGAATTGTCGATGATTTTGGCCGCTTTCTGGGAATCCCTGCTGACTGCCATGGAGATACTAACGCCACCGATTGCGGTAAATACCGCCATAATGGCAATTACCACAAGAAGCTCCACCAAACTAAAGCCCAAACTATTTAATTTCTTCCCGTTAAAACCATCTGTCTTTTTCAAATTCCTTCACTCCTATGGCAACCTATGGCATGGGTGCTCCCTTATGCCAGTTTTCGTAATACATAAAGTCCGTATATTTGGTACTTGTTACCCTCTGGGAACTGTCAATATACTTATGATTACTTTCACTTACCAGTGTATCATCTACCAGAGACTGCTTGAAATAATAACTAGCGTACTTACGCAGCAGCGCCTGGTCTACCTGTGCTTCTTTGATTCCGGACAAATCTCTTTGTTCACTCTCTAAAATCGTCTGGATGATACCTCTGTTACTCTTCACAGAGCCATTGGTGGTAACCGTAATTTTGCCGCCGGCAATGACGATTCCTTCCACACTTGCATTGATGACAATATCACCCTTGCTGATGATAATACCCTTTACATCACTGTTAATCACCGGTACACTGCCGCCGTTTACGGTCTTAACCAGTACCTGGTAGCCTTTCACGGTGTTGCTTTCATCCGTAACGATATTGTCCATATCCACAAAATACGCAAGAGGAAGGTCTTCCTCTGCAAGTCCCCTGACCGCAATATCCGTATTCAAATCGTCCACGGAAAGTCCGGATTCCACGATACCGTACTTCTCGGCAGGATCAAGTCTCTTGTATAAGTAAACGTAATGGTTCGCCATACGCAGACTTTCTTTGTAAATGGCAGGCTTGGTAATGGTATTGTCCTTCACACTGCCTGCTGCGGTATTGGTAATTACACCCTTGGTGTAAACCTTACAGCCGCTTCCGTCAATGGCAATATTGGAAACAATGCCGGTCTTGTCTGCTTTACCTAAAATTTCCTGTTTCAATTTGTATTTCTGCTTTGCAAAAGCAGGGTCTGAGCTTCCTGCCGCAGGTGCCGTAAGTACCTCTTCCACGTAGGCCGCTTTGTCTGCCTCGCTGCGGAAATTCAGGAAATAATACACGTATTTCACGCCACTGTATTCATATTCTACTGCCTTGATGGGCGCACTTCCCAAAAGATAGGTGCTGCCAAACCAGTCCGCCAGCTTGGATGCGCTGTCTCCTTCCGGAGGACAAACGGCATTCACATCCAGGGAACCGTTCTTCACAGGGTTATTACAGGTTAAAATTTCATCAGGCGCCAAGTACAAAGCCTGATTGTAACGCAATGCAAGGGATTCCCCTGTCTGATATTCGCTTGCCAGCTTACCGGAGGCTGCCACCTGGCTGTAGGAGGCATCCGGGTCCTTAATATCCATATAAGCAAGACCTGCTACAATCAAGGTATCAAGTCCGGTCAAATCCAAGGTGGATTTGTTGGCATTTAACATAATGGCACTGCTGCTGGCATGGGATGCCTTGGAAGAAGAGCCGTTATACAGATTCTGGATATTATCCTTTTCCTCTGTATGATATGCTTTATTTACCCCTGACTGAATCAGGTTATAATTGTATCCGTAGTAATTTCCTGCCAGTGTAACCTTACTCTTTCTGGCATTTAATTCCAAATCGTCTGCCACATAAATATTGGCATCTGCCGTCAGTTTACTTTCTGTGGAGGGTTCATCCTTAATACCCACCATACTGCCGGCTTTGGTGTTTTCCACTGTTCTGATGTTTTCGGCCCAAATACCGACGGAAGCCTGCTTTCCGGGCACGCCCTGTACCTCTACCGCAGATTCACAGACATTCATATCCCCTTTGGAAATGATGTAACTGTTATTGGCAAAGGTTACGTTACTCTGATAGAAATTCATTCCGTCATAAACAGTTCCCACGCTGTACTGGTAGCCCTGGTAGGATGCGTTTTCCGCCTTTGTGGAGGTTCCCGCATAAACGTTTCCTTCTACCAGACAATCCGCGTTCTTAAAGTAAACGCCCTGATTTCCGATCAGGGAATAATCAAGTACTCTGGAAAAATCCTGGAAGAAGTTAATATAAGGCACTTCCACCACAATATCCGTGGTAATCAAGGTTTCAAAGTTGCCTGCTCCTGCGCCGGCACTGTCTGTGTACTTAATCTGTACATCCTTAAAAATATATCTGGACAAATGACCTTCCGCGGTCTTTTCCAGCTTGGTGCTTGCATAATCAAGCACTTCCGCCTTGTCGGTACCGCTGCCGGCCACGTAAGCCTTCAGTTTATCCCTGGTGGCATCCCTGTGCTCCCCGTCCGTACCAAAAAGACTTTCCATACGGATGGCAAAAAGTGCGGCAAACTGCTCGTAAGCCTTGCTCTGGCTGGCGTACTGTGCCGAACCGTCCTGCGCTGTCACCTGTGCCAGGGTATCGTTGTAGGATTTGGACAGGCACTCAGAGATATCCCTTCCAAGGCCGTTATAAACGTCGTTCAATCCTTTTTCATCCGCATAAAAGGTTCTTTTCGCATGATACTCAATCTGCTTCATGTGTAAATTGCCGAAGCTGGTGGCCATCATAATGGTTGCAAGCACCACCATAAAGCTGACCGTGGCAATTACCGTAATCAGCGTCGAACCGGATTGGTCACGCAAGCAATATTTGATTTTTCTGCTTGAAAACCTGCTTTTCTTCATCTAATCACTCTTTCATCAGTGCTCTGTCTTAGTGGATTCCACAAAGGCAACCTTTTTACCGCTGCCATCAAACAGTTCCACCGTTACATGGTAACAACGTGCTGCATAATCCCCGCTTCCGAGAAGCTTTTCCAGCTCTGCTTCCGTACCGTCCACATTACCGCTGCGGTCCCAGCTGTTGCTGTGGATATTGCTTACAAATCTGCCGTCTCCAAAGCTTGCCTGTCCCCTTGAGAGCATATCGGAAGAAGATAAATAATTCACGCCGTTTACAAGTACTTCATCAAAATTATAATCCGTCTTAAAGGTGCCCGTAGGATTTAAGGTATACCCTCTTACCAAATACACATTCACCGGTGCATCGGTATCTGCGCCGCCGGTAATGGATATCACATTCTTACAATGGGCCGCGTTCGATACCGTAACCCCTGCCGGCTGGTATGCCTTTGCAAAAATAAACACATTTCCGCCGCTTGTTTCACCGGGCGCATCCATAATCGCGGGATTGGCCGCCTTTTCGGAAACGGTAGGCGCATAGGGATAGGTACCGTTATAAACTCTGTAATATACCTCTGCCGTATCGCAGCTATACGTAACATCACAGGTAACGCGCACCTGCTTTTTGCCGGCGCCGTCTGTTTCAACTGCCACATCCACGTCTACCCGCTTGGTCATCTGGGTTGCGATTTCGTCTGCTGTTTTGTCGATTCCCAGGGCATTTAACTTCACTTTTAAATTGGCAACGATGGTATCATTGGTACCGTCTGAGCCTTCATATTGGTTAATTTCATCCGTAATGACAGGATAAATAGCCCCGTCCGCTTCCACGGTTCCCAAAAGGGATGAGACATTAATATCCGATGCCATGGTATCTGTTCCGGCGTTTTCCACACTGTAGGGAGCTGGTTCAAAAATTACGTTCATCAGATAAGTCTGGTTACCGATGGTAACTGACGGCTGCTGAAAATAAAAGGGAGTAAATAATTCCTTCTTTTGCTGGGCACTTAAGGATGCAATATCAGAAAATGCACTTTGGATGGTCTGGGAACGGGTAAACTGGTCCGGAAAATCACTTCCGTCAATGATATCCGTCTTGGCCACACCTGCGCTGCTCATTCTCTGGGTATAAGCATCTACGGAAAGTGCCTTTACAATCTCCAGTTCTTCCTGGGCATAGGAAGTTAACATCTGGGTATTGTGGGCATTAAAATTCAGCTTCGCCGAGGTACGGATTCCGGCAAAAATGGGTACACTGATAACCGCCAAAAGTGCAATACAAACAAGGACTTCAACCAAACTAAAGCCCTTGTTGTTTAAACTTTTTCTTTTTTGCATCTTTTGCAATCTTACCATGCTACTCTCCCATTATCTGGTGAAAATATCCCCTGTCTTTTCTTTCACGGTAACTCTGGGGTTCTCTTCATCATCATTTACGATAGCCATATAAAGAACCACGTCTGTTTCATTCACTACATTCAGACTTACTTCCACTTCATCCTCTTCGTCTGCACGGATACAGCTTAAGACTTCAAATTCAATCTTTCCTTCAGCATCAAAACTGATTCCCTCGTCACTGAAGGATTCATCACCGATGTAGTAATTGGCGGTATATTCGCCTGCTTCTCCGGTAAACTCGATGGTTACTTCCTGCTTCGCATTTTTATCAGAGGTAAAGTAGGTCTGCTCTGTCACGTCCTTGGTCTGACCCCAAATCAGGGCATCTTCATCCGCATCAGGCTGATTTAACATCAGGAAGAAATCAGATACGGTCTCTTCTTCTTCGGGTTCTTCAAACACGCCTGCAGCCTGCATGAAAATGTTATTGCTGCCAAGCATAATGTCAGGATTTTTGTAAGTAACAGGCGGTCTTCCTTCGCCCTTTAATCCATACTGTACCATGACGAAATTGCCGTTCACGATATCCATTTCGCCTGCATAGCTTGCGGTGAACTGGGTGATTACCATTCTCTCGTCATGTTCTTTGATGTATTTCAAAAATTCCTTTAATTCTTCGTATTTCACATCATAGGAAAACTGGGTGCTGTTGGAAATTCCCATAAGGGTATCCGATACCTTGGTGGTCCGGGTATTGTCCTCAATCACCGCATCATCGGTAATGTCGCCGGTTTCCGCTTCGATGGCATCAATCTGTGCCTGGTCTGCTTCGGAAGTAACCTGGGCAGCCACATCCTCCCCGAACACACACTGATAAAGGGAAATCGGGATTTTCTTCTCTACTTCATTGATAAACAAAAGATCTGCTTCCTGTAACAATTCGGAAGGGAACTTTGCCATCAGCTTTTGGGTTTCCACCACTGCTTTTTCTGCTTCAGCCAGATAGGTCTGTTCTCCAAGTGCCAGCTGCTGCATGTATTTCTTTTCGGATTCAAGTCCGGCAACTTCCACGCCAAGGGTCGTACACTTATTCATCAAAGGGCGTACAAACAGCATAAAAGGAACACATGCCACAATCACTACAAGCAATATCTTCAAAAGCTTTTTATCTCTTTCTGATAAACTCATTCGTTTGTTCCTCCCTCTGCATTTTCTGTCTGTTCACCTTCTGCGGGTGTACCTTCCGCAGGTGTACCTTCTGCATTTGCATCAGCTAAAGTACCTTCCGCCGGAAGCATAAGATAGAATGTCATATTAAATGAAACCGTTGCACGGCCTGCATCATCATAGGTATCTGCCGTATTTTCCAAATGGACACCGCCTACATAATCCAGCTTCTTTAACTCGATTATGAACTTGGCAAGGGCTTCCTTGCCGCCTGCAAGACCGGTTACGCTAACCATACCTTCTTCGGCAGACATATTGGTAATGCCCACGCTTTCCGGCATGATTTCTTCTAAATCAATGATTAAGTCATAAAGCATTTCATTGTTATTACGGGTACTGTTGTAGTACTCTTTCACCGTCTTATAGTCATCCATTGCATTGTTGTAGGTTATGTAAGCCGCTTCCGCGCCCTGAATGGATGCAATTTCCTTCTTCAGGTTGTCTTTATATGTCGTCAGATTCTTATAAGTCCAGATAAAGAAGGCTGCCACAGCCGCATTCACTACCAGTGCAAGTAAGATAAAGAATAAGAACGCGCCGCCCTTTTTACCGGCTTCCTTTTCTTCCTCAACCTTTAAGTTAAGGGGGGAGATCAGCGCACCGATATTGGGAAGATAATCTACGATTCTTTCATAGTTAAGTCCGCTCTTCTTGCTGACCTTAACACCGGCTATTTCCTTCACCATCTGAGCATCTACGCCAAGTTCCCTGCTCAAAATTTCTGAGAAACCAATGAGTCCGATACCGCTACCCATTACCTTCACCAGCTCCACCGCAACCTGGGGATTTCTGCTGGTGTGGAATTCTACCACTCTGGTAACGGAGGAGGAGAAGTCCTGAATCACTTCGCCGTATTCATCCGGTGTCAGTTCCAAATCCAGTTTCTGGGGATCGGTAATAATTTCCTCAGCCTCTTCTTCATCAATTCTGCGGTATTCTGCCAGATTCTTGATGATGGTATCCCGTCCGTAGGGAATGGAACGCTTAAAGAGCTGGGTTTTTCCGTTCATAATGGAAACATAGGTAAATTCCCTGTCCATCTGCAGGGCAAGTACGGTTCCCTGACTCAGCTGCTTCTGCAAAAGCTGGAAAATCGCATTGCTGTAGTATTCCACTGTTTCAATGGGCATCTTCAGGGCATCTGCCAGCTGATAATAACTCTGTACCATTTCCTTCTGGAATGCCATTATCTGCACGTTATAAAATTTGCCTTCCGCATTTTCCACGGTATCAAGAACCGAATGGCGGATGACATAGTCCTCCAGATTGTTCATGGGGAAATAATCATCTACATTGGCCATTACGGCTTCTTCCACCTTCGCAAGGCTCTTCATATAAGGAAGCATAACTTCCTTATTGGCAATCTTTTTGGAAAAAACCACGAAAGCAAGTCTTGCCTTCTTGATTTTATTGTATCTGAAGGCATTCCGCAGGGCACCTGCAGTTTCTTCCACATCCAGAACCATGCCGTCATCCACGGCACCTTCCGGCAGGGCTACTTCAAATACATTGTTGACCGTAGTTGCTTTCTTGCCTACTACAAGCTCTGCAACACGGGCTTTTTCATTTTCCAGATACACGGAGAGTATGATTCCCATAGTCTACGCTTCCTCCTTCATCCTTCACCTTTTTCTCTATATCGAATGCAAAAAACGCAATCACTTTCACTTTTCTGTGCGCGCTATCAGAACAGGCTTAAATACCAGGAAATAAGCTGTTTTCCGTAAAGCATCGCTACAAATATTCCCAACGACAAATAAGGACCAAAGGCTAACACCCTGTCCTTTCCTTTTATTTTCATCAGTGTCAGATGGATAACAGAGCCCGCTACCGAGCCAACCATCAGTGCCAATAAACTGTTCTGCCAGCCAATTAAAAGTCCTGCCGCAGCCATCAGTTTCACATCTCCTCCACCGATTCCGTTTCCTTTAGTTACTAAATATAAAACATAAAAAATGCTGCTTACCGCAAAAAAACCAATGACATAATCCTGCCAGTGTGCCAAATCCGTAACTAACCTGATTAGTCCCAGTACGCCGATAAAAATATTACAGCCTATGGGGATTTCAAAGGTCCGAAGGTCAATCATGCTCAGTACAATCAGCGCTGATGCACATAAGCAATACAAAATACTGTGAATTTCAAAGCCGCACACGGCAAATATCCAAACATAAACCAATCCGTTTAAGAATTCAATCAGGGGATACTGGATGGAAAGCTTCACCTTGCACTTCCTGCACCTGCCTCCCTGTACCAAAAAACTGAATAACGGAATCAGTTCATACCATTCCAAAACGTTCCCACAGCTCATGCAATGGGAACGCTCTGATACAATGTCTTCTTTATTCGGTATCCGGTAAATACATACATTTAAAAAACTTCCGATGCAAATGCCAAACACAAATACGACGGTTAATAAGATGATGTATTCCATGGATTCTACCTACTTTTCAATTAGTCGGCTATCCGCAAAAGCGGATAGCCGTTTTCAGTAATTTCAAATAATTAAATTGTTAATTCAGATTATCACCAATAATTAGTCTATAACGAGAGAACCTACAGTACATGTAACCTTGCTATTGGCAATGTTAATATCAATAGTTAATCCATTATATGCCTTTGACACAAATGAAGAACCCTCAATGTTAGCTGCAACAGATTCGTTTGCAATTTCCTGAACAGCTAATACAAAATTAGGGCAAGTCGTATCTGCATATAATTGTGCTAATGAAGTATAGTGCGCAGTTGCAGGTGCATCATCAACAGCAGGATCAAGCATAGCGGTAACTACTGCGGTATGTACGGAGTCAACAGCCTGAGTATCTTTACTCTGTCTTGCTCTTTCAACATACTTCATCAGCTGAGGTGACATAACGCCGATTAAGATTGCCATGATAGCAATAACGATAATCAGTTCCACCAATGAAAAACCTTTGTTGTCAATCTTTCTTTCTCTTCTCATAATTTATTCTCTCCTTCTCATTTTGAAATAATCAGGAGCCTTTTCTAAGCACCGCTCCTGCTCTAGTGCTATTTTACTATTTTATCGGTCAACTGTACAGAAATGTTTACACATTTCCACAAAACTTTTTACAATTTGTTAATATTATACAAATTTAAATGCCCGTTTTTTTACACTATTTCGTACTGCATCCATTCGTATTTCAGTTTGGTGCCTTCTGCAATCTCCGGCGGAAGTAATGCTCTCGCTACTAACTTAATTTCATCCGATTCAATGTCAGTTCTTCTTAAGTTTGCATAATCACCGTCGATGGATACCACTTCATACCAAAATGTATTCATATTCCCTGCTCCTTACTCTTAACCGATGGATTCGTAAAGTGTAAACATCGGCTGCAGAATCGCCATAATCATAACACCTACGGCAAGCGCCATAACCACGATAATAATGGGTTCCATCAGGGCCGTCATCTGCTCGGTTGCTACCTGTACGTCATCCTCGAAATAATCCGCTACATTTTCTAACATATCTTCAATATTACCGGTTTCTTCACCGATACTCACCATATGGGTTACCATGGGCGGGAACAGACCGCTGGTTTTTAAGGGTCTTGATAAAACCACGCCTCGGGTTACTTGATCCTTGGCATCCATCATAGCGCGTTTATAATGGATATTGTCCATGGAACGGGCGGTAATTTCCAACGCTTCAATCATGGGCACACCGGCACCAAGCAGGGTACAAAGGGTTCTTCCGAGCCTTGCACACTCCGTCTTCATCTGCAGTTTGCCAAAGATGGGCATCTTCAATTTAATCTTTCCAAGCACAAGCTGTCCGTTAATCGTTCCGGCATAAAGCTTATAACTAATCGCTGCTGCGATAAGAATCAGAAGTAGCAGCCACCATTTCGCAATGAAGAAATCACTCATATCAATGATAAACTGTGTCAGAGGCGGCATCTTGGTTCCAAGCTCCGAAAACATACCCATAAAGGTAGGAATTACCCAGAACATCATCAGAAGGAGCACGCCGAGCATAACCACAATCAGTACCACAGGATAAATAATCGCCTTGGTTACTGCGGCATTTAATTTATTCTCCTTTTCAAACTGGACTGCCATACGTTCAAATGCCACGTCCAAGCTACCGGAGGCTTCGCCTGCTTCTACCATGTTACAAAGCATCGTGGGGAATACCTTGGAACGCTTCTTCATGGCAATGGCTAAGGATTCACCCTTGGATACATCCTCGTGCACTTCCTTAAGGGCCGCTTTCAGTTTCTTGTTTTCGGTTTGGTCTCTCATCATTTCCAGTGCGTTGATGATACTCACACCGGCTCTGATTACGCTTACAAACTGACGACAGAAGATACTGTAATCACGGGCACTGACCTTGGACATAAAGGAAAAGCTGATGTCACGGTTCATGACGTTGGCTTCTTCGATATTCAGCACGATATTCTTCTGGGATTTCAGTAACATGGTAGCCTGCTCCACAGACCTGGCTTCCATGCTTCCTCTTTTTTCTTTTCCTTCGGGGGTAATAATTCGATATTGGAATTCAGCCACTTTTCTTCCCTCTTTATCTTAAAATTTATTCACTCTCGGTTTCGTATGCTACCTTAATCATTTCCGCACAACTGGTGATACCTTCCGTAACCTTCTTGGCTGCTGCCATCTTCAGGGTATTCATACCTTCTGAAACCGCTACTTCCTTCAGTTCATCCGCAGTAACGCGTCCATGGATGTGACTGCGGAGTTTATTGGTAATGGGCATAATTTCGTAAATCGCCGTTCTGCCCTT